>JBAZRH010000002.1 GCA_041663045.1 Candidatus Paceibacterota bacterium | reverse complement strand
CATTGCCGACCGCACTTTGGTTTTGGATTTCAAAAATGCCTTCAAAATTGCGGAAAAATACCATGCCGAGGCGCTTTGCGCCGAGGCTGTTTCTTACGATTTCACAAAAAGTGAAAATTGGCGGAGACGGTGGGATTCGAACCCACGGGGGCGTTTAGACCCCACTTCTTTAGCAAAGAAGTACATTAGACCACTCTGACACGTCTCCAAAAATTATTTAATTGTCAGAATTAGATTAGCATATTATTGTTCATTATTCTAGTTTATTTGATATAATATATCCATGAACAAAAAACTTGTCTTATACGGAATATTTGTCGGTTTTCTCTTTGCGGGAAACACCGCTTCAGCCCATCAGCCTCGCTTAGTCTGGGATTTTATAAACAGCCACGATTCACCTATTGTAATAAGTAATCCGGATATTTCTCAAGCATTTTATGGAATATTAAAAAATCAGCCGGAATATTATAAAGTAAAACTCGATAAAGCCAGCATTCTTTATCTAAGTCTTCTTGTCCCAGACAATATAAATGCCGGTGTTGATATTTCCGCCAGAGTCTTCAAACTCAATTCGCCAGACAGCGATATAAAAACTTTTCTAAATGGTAAAAGATCCACATGGGAAAGTTATTATGAGGAGTTCGCCGGAGATTTCTATTTGCAAGGACCAGAAAATTCCACCTATCTAAAAGAAGGCGAATATCTCATAGAAATAACTTCAGAAAAAAATGAGGGCAAGTATGTACTTGTCGTTGGACAAAAAGAATCCTTTCCACTTGATGAAGCAATGCGAATGATAATAAATCTACCGAGATTAAAAATAGACTTCTTTGAAGAGCCGGTCTTTATGCTTGCAGGTGGAATAATAGGAAAACTAATGGCTTCTTTGCTACTATTTTTGTTACTGCTCGCTCTTATGAGTCTGAGAAAAAGAAGAGAAAGAAAAGGCTAGATAAAAACAGAAAGAGGGGCGCCGAAGGCGCCCCTCTTTCTGTTTCTAATTAATTTTCTTTTTCATTATTATATGAAAGTCTTTTCAAAAGATTCTCTATAAACCACAAAACTGTAAAAATCACGATCGCCGCAACTATTGCTACTAAAGAAAGCTGAAACAAGCCATATCCGGAAGCGATACCCACACCCGCTGATACCCAAAGCCCCGCAGCTGTAGTAAGTCCCACTATTTTATGATCCTGAAAAATCACGAGGCCGGCTCCGATAAAACCAATACCAGTGACAATTGCCGACGCCATAAGCAGTGGGTTTGATAAAGCCAGATTTTGAATCGGTGAGAGAATTATTTGGGATACAATTACAAAGATTGCCGAGCCAAGCGAAACCATCGAGTAGGTGCGCATACCAGCAGTCTTTCCCGCCAAAGTCCTTTCAAGCCCAAGCAATGCTCCAAGCCCGACAGCTATCGCAACTCTGATAATTATTTCTGTGAGTGTTAGTGTGATCATAGTATAAAATTAAATTATTAACACTATTATTATAGCAAAGAAAACTCCTTTATAGTAGAATCTAAAATAGAAAAGGAAGGGGTACCTATGAAACGTACGAAACCGTTGCCGGTAGCTCCGCTTGATCATGAAAAATATATGGAAGAGCAGATACGAATAGCTTTGACCTGCCATGTAAACAGACATATGACAAGGGTGGAACACAACTGCACAGACCAAGATCTGTTCGAACATCCAGAATGGTTGATCGACCATTTCATCGCAAATGGTGGTGCTGTGGCTTTCGCACAAAGAAGAAAGGAGTTTGAAGAAAAAGTGTGCGATATGGCAGATGATTGCGATCACAGCGAAGATTGCCAATTCCTGCTGATTCAGCGACGTTGGATGCACTGCCCTGTTCGTAAAATGCCCTGCAAAGGAAAATGTATGGCAGTAACGGTCAGGACAAATGAGCAACAAAGTGTTCAGGTGGGTGGTTAAGTGACTGTGTGTGCCGAGTTTTTCGCTTTCGCGAAAAACTCGGCCACTTTTTTTGTGTTAAAATAACTAAATGACTTTAGAGACCCCGCTTGAAGGCAATTTTAGACTTGTTGAATCGCAGAAAATCGCATTAAAAAAGCTAGGGCTAAAGACCGTGGGCGATTTGCTATATCATTTCCCTGTTCGCTATGGCGATACTTCAGAGAAAAGAAATATCGGTTCGCTTGTTGCCAGTGATTCTGCCACAATTTTCGGAAAAGTTTCTGGACTCAAGACCAGTAAGGGTTTCCGTTCAAAAATCCCAATGTCCGAAGCTTGGATTGAAGATGAAAGCGGGAAAATAAAAGCGGTGTGGTTTCATCAGCCCTATATTGCAAAAATGCTTCATGAAGAAATGTTTGTCCGAGCCGACGGGAAAGTTTCTGACAGAAAAGGAGAGCTTTATATGAGCAATCCAAAAATCGAACAAGTGGTCAAACTTCCTATCGGAGTTGGCGACTCTCTGTTTGGAGAGGCCGGAGAAGCTCATTCACTTTATCCCGTTTATCCAGAAAGCCGAGGTGTCACTTCAAATTGGTTTTATCATACAATTCAGAAAATCTTTTCCGCAGGAATCTTGGACACATTGGAAGATCCGATTCCGGAATATGTCTTGAATACTTACAATCTGCCGACTTTGAAAACCGCGCTTGTCTGGATTCATACTCCGCAAAAACAAGACCACGCTGTTTCTGCCAGAAAACGCTTTGCTTTTGAGGAAGTCTTTTTCATACAGCTTGAGCGCCTTAAAGCCCGCCTAGAGTGGCAAAAAGAGCCCGCCTTTCTCATCAAAACCCCTACCGCTCATATAGACGAGTTTGTAAAAAGGTTCCCATTTACAGCGACGGTTGCCCAAATAAAGGCAATTAAAGACATCTCCCAGGACTTCGCCAAAGGCCACGCAATGGCCCGCCTTCTTGAGGGAGATGTGGGGTCGGGTAAGACAGCGGTAGCGGCTGCGGGGGCATTTGCGGTGGTTACTACGCGTCCTGCGGGACAAAATTTTGGCACTTTGCAGGTGGCTTATATGGCACCGACAGAGATACTCGCCAAGCAACATTTTGAATCATTTATAAAATATTTTTATCATATGGGAATAAGTGTGGGGCTCATCACCGGCTCGGGATGTAAAAAATTCCCGTCAAAAGTAAATCCAAAAGGTTGGACGGATATTTCTCGCACGCAACTTTTGAAATGGGTGGCAAACGGCGAAATTCCGATAGTTATCGGCACGCATTCGCTGATACAAAAGACAGTGAAGTTTAAACACCTCGCTTTTGCTGTGATAGATGAACAACATCGCTTTGGCACGGCCCAAAGACAAAAACTTGTAAAGAAAGATAGGATCGCTCCACATTTGCTTAGCATGACCGCGACTCCTATCCCCCGCACACTTGCACTTACGATTTATGGCGACTTGGATTTGACCCTGCTAGACCAAATGCCGACGGGAAGGAAACCAATAATCACAGAAATCGTTTTGCCGGGGAAAAGAAAGGAAATTTATGAAAAAATCCGTGCGGAAATGCAGGCCGGCAGACAGCTTTATGTGATTTGCCCGCGCATAGATGAGCCGGATCCGGCAAAAGAAGCTGCGGTGCAAGCAAAATCCGTAAAAGAAGAAGCCAAGCGTCTAAAAAAAGATATCTTTCCTGAATATGAAATCGGGATTTTGCATAGCAAGATGACGCCGAAAGAAAAAGACAAAATAATGGCGGATTTTTCCGATGGAAAAATCCGCATCCTCTGTGCCACTTCTGTCGTGGAAGTCGGAGTCAATGTTCCAAATGCCACTATCATAATCATTGAAGGAGCGGAGCGTTTTGGACTCGCTCAGCTTCACCAGCTTCGCGGACGCGTAGTGAGAAGCAATCATCAAGCATATTGTTATGTTTTTGCAGAAACAAAATCCGATAAGACGATAGAAAGACTGCGTGCACTGACCACCGCCAAAAATGGTTTTGAACTCGCCGAATACGACCTGAAACTCCGGGGCGCGGGCGGCCTTTCCGGCAATAAGCAATGGGGCATCTCCGACATCGGCATGGAAGCCATCCGCAATCTCAAAATGGTAGAGGCCGCCCGCGCCGAAGCCTCTTACCTCCTCGAGCAAGACGAAAATCTCTCCAAATTCCCTCTCATAAAAACAAAACTCACCAGCCGTAAGGCGGACGAGATTCATTTTGAGTAGGCTATGGTGTTGGCCACTCTTTTAATTATTCTTTAACAGTATCTTCTTTTAAAATAAACTCTCTGGCTGCATCGGCTCCTTCTTGCCATCCGTTCTTTTCAAAATAGGTAATCATCTCTCTCACAACACCTTCTGACGCACCGAGTTTTGCCACATGATAAGCATCATCTTGGAAACCGTTTACCAAACAATCTTTAACTTGATCGTCTATTTCATTTTGGGTTAATTCTCTCCCCTCCCTTTTTGCCTTCTCTACCAATCTTTCGGAAAGTAAGCTACTACCCTGATTGATGACGTCTGAGTAACAATTTACATTTAATTTTATTCTCTCTGCCATATTTCTATTATTATTTTAATAACCCTTTAATTTTACCCCCCCCCCCAGAAAAAATTGCAAGGATTTAAGATTTTGAAAAAAGACAATTGCAGAGTAAAATAGATAAGGAAAGTACAAGGGAGGATTTATGAATGATACAGAAAAAGCTGGGAGTTCACTGACGGGCAAGAAGAAATGGCACCATACACCAGTACTTCAAGTACATGGTGATGATGATCCAACCAAAAGGAGGAAAAAGTCTGCAGAAGAAATAGCGGAGCAAAAAAGCCTTTTCCCTGGACAGAGAAGGCCAAATGCACCACCAGAGCTTCGTGTGTGGGGTTGAAATATAGTGGGCGGGGTTTGCGCTTCGCGAAATCCCTGCCCTCTTTTTTATTATTGAAGTCTCATTGCGAAAAAGAGATTTTTGAGATATTATGCCAAACAGATCAATATAAATGCGCGCTTAGCTCAGTTGGTAGAGCGATCGACTTATACTCGATTGGTCGGGGGTTCGAGTCCCTCAGCGCGCACAATAAACACCGCGAATGCGGTTTTTATTGTGCGCGCTGAGAAAAAGCAATGTCTTGCTTTTTCGTAGGGATTCGAAAGACGGAGCCAAAGATTTTTAGCAAAAAATCTTGTGAGTCGGGGTCGAGAGTTTTATCGAGCGACGGCGAGAGAAAAACTCGTGACCGAGTCCCTCATAGTACATAGCTCTGGATCCACGCATTCCCGCAAAATGATAAGAATCATCGCGGGATAAATCGCGAGGATGACAGAGAAGAGGGGGTTTCGCGAAGCGAAACCCCCTCTTTTTCCATCTATTTACTCTTCCTCCCCCTTAAGGGCTTCATACTGTGCCAATTTGTCACTTTCGAAACTTTTGATATTTGCTTCATTTTCTTCTGTAGTTTTGGCTAGAGGAAAATCTTCCTCAACTTCTTTTTCACCTGCTGAGCCATCATCAAATTTGAACCACCATACAAATTTTCCGTCTCTTATCTCATATCCGATGCCGACTGGCGATTTCTCCGCTGTCTCAACAGCAGTATTCTGACTTTTTCCAAATAATTTTTCTAATCCAAACATCTTAATATAATTAAAACTAATAATAATTACCCCTGATGCTCGATATCCTCCTTCTTTTTTGGAGTGATACCATTTGCAACAAGAAGCTTTTCAAACTCGACTCTCTCTATTGTCTCCGTCTCAATAAGTTTCTTCGCTATCGCGTCCAGTGCTTTCCTATGATCTTTGATAATCTGCTCGGCGCGCTTCATATTGCTATCCATTATTTCTGAAACTTCTTTATCTATCTCAGCATTTACCTTATCAGAATATTCTTTGTCGCCCACTCCTCTGCTAAAGAGCGCCCTTCCTCCCTCACCTTCAAGAGCCACTGGTCCCATTTTCTCCGACATTCCGTATTTTGTGACCATATCTCTTGCAAGAGCCGTAGAAACTTGTAAATCATTTGACGGGCCTGTCGTAAGATCGTTGAAAATCATCTTCTCCGTGACATATCCACCAAGCGCAACAGCAATATCATCCAGAAATTCTTTCTTCGACTGTAATTTTCTGTCTTCAAATGGCAAATGTAGTGTGTAGCCCGCCGCTCTTCCACGAGAAATTATAGAAATCTTGTGCACAGGATCGGCATAAGGCAAGACGGAAGAGACAAGCGCATGGCCAGCTTCGTGATACGCCGTGATTTCTTTTTCTTTCTTTGAAAGCAAATGGCTTTTCCTCTCCGGACCCATCATAACTTTTTCTATTGATCGGATAAGGTCAAATTGGGAAACTTTCTGCCTGCTTTCGCGCGCGGCGAGTATCGCCCCTTCATTCATAAGCGACTGCAAATCTGCTCCGGAAAATCCTGGGGTTCTTTCTGCTATCGTCCTCAAATTTACATCTTCAGCAAGTGGTTTTTCCTTTGCGTGAACAAATAAGATTGCTTCTCTATCATTCCTATCCGGCAAATCTATCACCACTCGTCTGTCAAATCTCCCAGGGCGGAGAAGTGCTGGATCCAAAACATCCGGCCTATTTGTCGCCGCCATCACGATAACTTTTTGATTTTGTTCAAAGCCGTCCATCTCTACAAGAATCTGGTTTAGGGTTTGCTCTCTTTCATCATTGCCCCCACCCATCCCAGCGCCCCTCACTCTTCCCACCGCATCTATTTCGTCTACGAAAATAATGGCCGGAGCTGAAGCCTTTGCCATACGAAATAAATCTCTAACGCGAGAAGCCCCCACACCCACAAACATTTCCACGAATTCCGAACCCGATATTGAGAAAAATGCTACACCTGCTTCACCTGCTACAGCTCTTGCAAGCAAAGTCTTTCCTGTCCCCGGCGCGCCCATAAGCAAAATACCTTTTGGAATTTTGGCACCGATATCCAAGAATTTTTTAGGATTTTTCAAAAAATCTACAACCTCTTTTAGCTCTTCTTTTGCCTCTTTGGCACCGGCAACATCTGCAAAAGTTACTCTCTGCTTTTTATCGCTCGGCAAAATAATTCTCGCTTTTGACTGACCGAAAGACATTGCTTGCATTCCAGCACCTTTCACTTGCCTTGTAAGCATCCAGATAAATACACCGATCAAAATAAGCGGAATAAGAAATGGCGCGAGATTTATAAACCAATATGTAAAGCCCGTGCTACTGCCGATATCAATATTTACTTTCGCTAGCTTGTCTGTCGGCACTTTATAATTTGCAAAAGTTTCTGTTAGAGCAATCCCGTCTTCTTTTTTGGATTCTTTTGTTATTGCCTTTGTGCTCGTTGATGTACTTGTAGAGGTGTAGGTTATCAAAAGATCTTCGCCATTCACTTGGATTTTCTGTACAAGCCCAGCCGAAACATCTCCTGCAAGTTGTGAAATAGAAATCTGCTCATTTTTTGAACTGCCAGTAAATATAAAAGAGTAGAGAGTGGAAATAACAATCAAAATCAAAATAGCATTTAATATTTTATTGAACACAGACATTGGCCCCTTATTGAAACCCGGTATTTTCGGCATCCTCCCCCTTGGCGACATCGGTCTTTTCGGCTTGTTTTTAAGATTATCCATAGTTCTAAAAGAATAACATAAGTACAACATAAAATAAAGGATATTCAAAAACCCCTTGACTTCTTATATGAAATATGCTAGTCTCCTTTGCAGAGAAGGCGGCCCTGTGGGTCGTCTTTATAGTAGGAGGCGGGGTAAAATCCCTGTGTATCCATAACAAAAGAAGAAAGGTAGGTTAGCAGAATGAGTATGTCGATAAGTGGTGGTACCTTGGCATGGATTATCATGGCTGTAGTTATGGTCGTGGTGGTCCTGTGCTGGAAATTGGTGTTACGAATATTCGGTGTGATCATCATCCCTGATGATTCCATCGGCATCGTCAACAAGAAATTCGTGTTGTTTGGAGAATTCAAGACCCTGCCGGACGGCGAAGTTGTCGCTCTGCACGGAGAAGCTGGGTTGCAAGCCGAAACACTTGCCCCTGGCATTCATTTCTTGTTTTGGCCATGGCAATACGAGATTCAAACGACGAAGTTCGTGACAATTCCTGAAGGAACTATTGGTGTCGTCGAAGCACGTGGTGGTAAAGCCCTTTCGGGCGGCCGCGTACTCGGCAAATTTGTGGAATGCGATTCATTCCAAGACGTCAAAAAGTTCCTGGGAGCTGGTGGCCAACGTGGTCCACAAATTGCGGTCATTCCTCCAGGAACATACCGCATTAACGTGGGGTTCTTCTCGGTGAAAGCCGAGAGAGCGATGGAAATTGCCGATAACAAAGTCGGCATTGTCACAACGAAGGACGGCCAACCGCTCAAAACCGGCGAAATTGCTGGTAAGGAAATTGGGGGTCATAACCGATTCCAAGACGGCGAGAAATTCATCGAGGGCGGTGGTTTCCGAGGTCTCCAAGAGCAAGTACTTCTGGCAGGTCGCTACTATATCAACCCGCGCTTCGCAACGGTTGAAGTGGTGGACATGACCATCGTCCCGATCGCGCACGCAGGTGTGGTGATCGCATATGTCGGTGAACCCGGCGTTGACGTGACGGGGGATAGCTTCAAGCATGGCAATCTCGTCAAGAAGGGAGAGAAGGGCGTCTGGGTTGAACCACTCGATCCAGGCAAATACCCGGTCAATCCCTACACCCACAAGGTGGAATGTGTGCCGACGGCCAATGTCGTTTTGAATTGGGCAACCGGAAAGACCGAATCACACAAACTCGACGAGAAGCTCTGCACGATCACGGTCCGTTCACAAGACGGATTCACGTTCAACTTGGACGTGAGCCAGATCATTCACATTCCACGCACGGAGGCTCCAAAGGTCATCGCGCGTTTCGGCAATGTGGCCAATCTGGTAACCCAAGTCCTCGAGCCGACAATCGGAAATTACTTCCGTAACGCGGCGCAGGGATCTGATGTGATCGATTTCCTAAAGGGTCGCGAAGGTCGTCAAAGGGATGCGAAGAATCGCATTTCGGCGGCACTTCAAGACTACAACGTGGTGGCGGTGGACACCCTCATCGGTGACATCACTCCCCCGGATGAGCTCATGAAGACGCTGACGGATCGGAAAATCGCCGAGCAAGAACAGGTCACCTTTGCAACGCAAGAAGTGGCCCAGAATGCCCGAAAGAAACTGCAGCAGGCAACTGCTCAGGCCGATACGCAAGCAAGCGTCGTGACTGCGGAACGTTCGGTGGAAATTGCCAAATTCACCGCCGATGCTGCAATCAAAACAGCAGAAGGTGCTGCAAAATCCAAGGAGGTCAACGCCCAGGCTGATGCCAATGTGTTGAAACTCGTGGGTGATGCCGAAGGTGGCAAGATCAAAGCGATCGGTACTGCCGAGGCGAACGTCATCGAGATGAAGATCAAATCGATGGAGTCCGACAACTACGCGATGGTTCAAGTCGCGAAGTACTTGGCTGAAAATCATATTCAGCTGGTCCCGCAGATTATGGTCAGTGGTGGTGGAGCAGCAACGGGCGGTGATGGCACCCTCGTAAATGTCCTACTCGCCCAACTGGTCGGGAAAGGACTCAAGCTCGACACCGAAGTGAAGCCCGCCACAGTGGCGCCGGCTCCCAAAGCGTAAGGAGTAAATCTCTGAAACGCGCGCGTTCATTCTCCCCCGTGGGAGGATGAACGCGTTTTTTTATTGTGAATTTTGATACTTGACTTTCTGAATGAAGTATGCTAGGATTGATAGCAATTGAGTCTTTCACCCTTCGTGTGAAGAAGTGAAATGAGACGAAAGAGTTCTATAACAAAGGAATAGAAAATGAAAAAGTTCACCGGAGTAGTGTTAGTTTTGATCGCATTAGTGTTTCTCGTGGTGATAATCGTCCGTGGTGTCACCTTCGGTATCAACTGTGGTGGTCATATGGGGAGGGCGGCGAACGCTAACTCCATCGGCTTGGCAAAGCAAGAGATGGAAATCGTTGTGAAGTATCTGGAATACAACAATCTCACCAATGGCAACACCTCTGTCTTGTGGGACACCCCCAGTCAAGATCTCGGGTTCTTCTATAAAAATATGAAGGACTCATTGGTCGAGTTACAGAGCATCAAGGATACAGCAACCCCGTTGGAGAAAAGTAATGTTCTTATGAAGTTGCGGGAAACCTTGACCCATCATGGCGACAAATCGACATCAATCACTGTCCCCTGGGGGATTTCCTTGGCACCACACAACGTCTTGTTTGCGGTCTGGGGAGTTATTAGTGTTCTGATAGCAATCGTGGGTTGTGCTTTGTTTGTTGATGACAGTTATTGAGCACTACCGCAACGCGCGTTCATTCTCCCCCGTGGGAGGATGAACGCGTTTTTTTATTGTGAATTTTGATACTTGACTTTTCTAGTGTAATATGCTACCATTGCAAATAGAGAGCGTACTTCACTTGGAAGCAACAATCTGCTAATTACAGGGTACAGTGGCAGAAAGAGCTCAACATCCTCCCTCTTTTCACAGCGATGTGAGAATGAAAGAAAGGATGAGTTCTCCTAAATCCGCGGCACAACGTCGTGGTAAATATGGAGAACACAATGCACATCAAAAGTGGTGTTAGGAAATTAAAATACTGGTTAGTAACGCATAGAGAAAAGTTGTTTCCAAGTGGTTATAACTTTCGTCTGATCAGAACTAGTTCCACGACCGTATATTTAGACGGTAGTTGGGTTGGTGGACCTGAGACATACGATGTTATCGCAAGTTGGGAGCACCGATGCAAAGGTTTTGCTGAATACATTAGATGCGACAGCAAAATACTTATTCTCGAATCGTACACTGAAGATGGTTATACATACTTCTCGTACGAAATACAACGGCGTCCGAGTAGGAACTCGGATGCCCGCTGGAAATCTCTCGGATATCTGTGGCAAAAGCCAAATTTCTAAGAGATGATAGAGTCCCCGATATTCAACGCGAGTTGGTGTTGGGGCTCTTTTTTTTATTTCTCAAAAACCACAAATTTTGATACTATAAACGCATGACCGCCAAATTCGCCGAAAATAGAAAAGTCTATTTTAATTATGAAATCCTTGAAAGACTCACGGCGGGCATTGAGTTGTTCGGTTTTGAGGTCAAAGCGATAAAAGCAGGGCAGATGACTCTCGATGGAGCATACGTCGTGGTGCGTGGTGGCGAAGCATTTCTCATCGGCGCTGGTATCACTCCCCTTCAACCCAAGAATGTTAAGGAGGATTATGACCCTCGCAGAAATCGCAAACTGCTTTTGACCAAAAAAGAGATAGCTGAGCTTGCGAATACAGAGCAGAAAAAGGGTTTGACAATTGCACCCCTTTCGGTGTATAATATGGGTAAGAAGCTCAAGATAGAGCTTGGAATCGCGCGTGGTAAAAAGACCATGGACAAACGCGAAAGTATCAAGAAACGCGAAACAGATCGCGAGATACGAAGAACATTGAAAGAGGAATAGTAGTAAGTTTTAGTCCCTCGATAAAAACTCGGGACAAAATTTGCCACACAAATTTTGGGGATGATCGGCCTAGACAATTGGTCCGTTCTCTCTCGCGCAAAGTAGAGCAACCTTGTGAACTCTTAAATCTACCAAGGAAATGTAACTGCTAAAAACATTACATCAAAAGTAGCGTCCATTGTGTCTCCATTTTTTGGAGCCAAGGATCTTACTTTCGCTTACGCTTTAGCCTAAGCGACGTCTCACCTGCCGATATCTGATAGGCAGATTGAGGTGTTATATTTTCAGACTATATCGTGAGTTTTCTCGCCTCACGACGAAAATAGAGAATCGGTTTGCAAATGTTTTGTTATTTTATAGTTTGCAAACTTAAATCCATCGCAAGGTGGTACTAAAATGACTAAACTTTGTAGAAGCGCTGGGAACTATCTTTTGCACGTGGGTTCAATTCCCACCATCTCCACCATAGTGAAATCAATAAAAAAGGGCTGTCTTGCGACAGCCCTTTTGGGTGCTTACTTGATGCCGTAGAGCATCGCCAAGTCTTGGAATGTACCTCGTAATTCGAACAAGGCTTCTACCTTTTCTGCGTGTGTCGTTGCCTTTTTGATCTTGGCATGTAATGCACTCGCCTCAATGGAGAGGTGGAAATCAAAAACGATGTCCACAATCTCTTTATACAGCAGACTAAGCGCCGCATTGCGTTCGCGTTCGGGTAGGTCTTGCAACCTCCGATTGAAGCTATTGAGTGCGTCGCGCAATATTGCTTGCCGCTTCCCCATCGCTTCAACTTCATCGTCTGACGCTTGCTTGATTCTTTGCGCAATTGCCTCTGCATCGGCGCAAAGACTCCCTGCTTGATTCCTAAACATAATTGCCTCCTTTGATTGGCAGTAGCAACCCACTTGCACCATGCAAATGGGTTCCATCCTGCCAACATTGAAAAACTAGAAATCAGCCCTCCTATCCGCTTTAATCCTAGCATAATAGTGTTATTCTGTCAATGGCGAGTTTTTGTCTCCTATATCTTCCCAACCAAATCCAAACCTGGAGTCAAAGTGTCGTCTCCTGGTTCCCAGCTTGCAGGGCAGACTTTGTCGCCGTGCTTTTCGACAAATTGTGCTGCTTGCAATTTCCTGTAAAGCTCTTTGGTTGACCTACCGATGGAGTTATCATTTATTTCTATCATTTTCAAAATGCCTTTTGGATTGATGACGAAAGTGCCTCGCAGAGAAATTCCTTCTCCTCTGATATATGTTCCGAAATATTCGCATAGGGAGTGCGTCGGGTCGGCGAGCATTGGGAAATTGACTTTTTTTATGGCTTCACTTGTATCGTGCCACGCTTTATGAACATATACCGTATCTACACTGACAGAAAGCACTTCGGTATTCATTTTCTTAAACTTGTCATAGAATGACGCCATCTCTTCAAGCTCTGTCGGACAGACGAAAGTAAAGTCGGCCGGATAGAAAAAGAGGATTACCCATTTGTCTCTATAGTCAGACAATCTAACTGTTTTTATCTTTCCACCATGATACGCTTCTGCTTCAAATTCTTCTACTCCATCTCCAATCGTCGCCTTTTCTGCACAACCATAAATACTGTCGCAAAAGTCCATTTCCAAATCTTTTTCTTCTTTATTCATATATCTTTTAATTATTATTAATGTATTAACATAATATCATCTTTTCACGCAAATATGCTAAAATATAGCAATGCAAAGAGGGAAAATTATATTTCTTATAGTCCTAATAGCTATCTTTCTTATAATCGGCTGGCTTGTAGCTACAAAAAATCCACAGCTCATAAATATCGACCACAATATCATAAGCTACTTCGACAATCTCCGCTTCCCCGCTCTTGATACGACAATGCTCGCTATTACAAAAGTCGGTAATCCACGTTATTCTTTTGTCCTCTTCCTAATATTCGCCATAATATTGATTATAAAAAGAAAGGCCGTCCCTTTTTATATTTTCACTATCGCAACAATTCTCTGTTCAATATTGCCTCCCGAATTAAAAACTTTTTTTGAAAGAACAAGGCCGACCGGTGGACTGCTAAAGCTCAGAGATTATAGTTTCCCAAGCGGGCATGCCACAATATCGGCAGTCTTCTTGCTTTCCGCACTTTTTATCTTCGCTCCGCTTATAAAAAACAATCTCTTGAAATGGCTTTTCATAACTGCTTCGACAATCCTTTTTACCTCCGTCGCCCTAAGCAGGATTTTCCTCTGGGTTCACTGGCCGAGTGATGTCTTAGCGGGCTTTATTCTCGGTACGATTTGCTACCTTTTGGTAGATGTGATGTGTTGCCATAAAAACGAAAATATGCTATAAATAGGCCTCATAAGCTATTATTTTAAATAAATTGAATATAAGGGCAAGAATAAATCATCAAATAAAAGCACCCGAGCTTAGGGTTATCACAGATGACGGTCAGAATCTAGGTGTACTTTCCATGAAAGAGGCTTTGATGAAAGCACAGGAGATGAATTTGGATTTGATAGAAATATCACCAAATGCCGTTCCCCCAGTTGCAAAAATAATGGATTATGGTAAATTTCAGTATTCCGAGAAAAAGAAACTAAAGGAAGCTAAATCAAAGATTCAAAATATCGAGATTAAAAGCGTCCAGGTAAAGATAGGCACGGATGAGCACGATCTCCTCCTCAAAGCCGGCAAAGCTTCGGAATGGCTAAAAGAAGGTCATAGAGTGAAGCTTAATCTTTTTCTTGCGGGTAGAGCAAAGTATTTAGACCAGAAATTTTTGAGAGAAAGGATGGAAAGAATGCTAAAGCTAATAACAGAAGAATACAAAATCGCTGAACCAGTAACAAAAGGTCCAAAAGGGTTAACGACAGTGATAGAGAGAGTGAGTAAGAAAGTATAAGTATTTAGTATAAAAAACACAAATATGAAAACAAATAAATCATTTATAAAGAGGTTGAAAGTGACAAAGAACGGCAAGATTATCGGTAGAAAAGCCGGTCAAAACCACTTCAATGCAAAAAATTCCGGAAGTGTCGGCCAAAAAAAGAAGAGGTCGGTTTTGATACATTTTAAAACAAGAGCAAAGAGAAGGTTTTTGGCAGGAAGATTCTAAAATAGAACTAATTAAATTATAAAATACCATGACAAGAGTAAAAAGAGGTGTAATAAAGACAAAGACAAGAAAGAATGTCCTTAGAATGACAAAGGGCTTCCGTTTGAATAGAAGAAATAAAGAAGCTGCTGCTATTGAAGCCATAATGCACGCCGGAGCAAATGCATACAACCACAGAAGAGATAAAAAGGGCGATTTCAGAAGATTATGGAATGTCAGAATCAACGCCATCTTGAGAGAACATGGTTCAACATACAGCAAATTCATCGGTGCAATGACAAAAGCAAAGATAGAAATAGATAGAAAAATCCTTGCCTTGCTTGCAAATGAAAATCCTGAGACTTTCAAGAGAATAATTGCAAAGGCTAAATAAGACCAAAGTAGAAAGTTATAAAGTTTATAAAGTGAAAAGGCGGCCCGCTTCGCGGGCCGCCTTTTACTTCTGGTTTTCAGACTTTATAACTTTACAAACTTTAAACTATTCTTACACCTCCAATTCAAAACTCTGTCTATATTCCGGATTGAGGGCTTTTACATCAAGCTCATCGCGGAGACGCTGGACGAGGAAAAGTGAGGATTTCGGCTCGCCCATCACCACGAAAACTTGCTTAAGAGCACCACTTTCGTTTGCCTTTTCCACAAAAGCCGTCAAACCATCGGAATCTTTATGTGAAGAATACCCGGCAATAGTGTCTATTTCTGCCCGCACAGGAAGCTTTTTTCCATAAATCTCTACTTCCTTTGCACCATCTTGAAGCTGTCTGCCGAGCGTTCCTACCGATTGATAGCCAACGAGAAGTATCATGGCGTTTGGATCACCGACATGGTCTTTTTCATGATGTATCACTCGCCCGCCATTCGACATTCCTGAACCAGCAATGATTATTTTCGGATTTGGCGTCATTTCTATCCTCTGTGATTCATCTGCCATCACAGTGAACTTGAGACGAGGAAATCTGAATACATCATCCCCCGCTCTCATCTCATCTTGCACAGACTGCTTCAAACTTCCAGAATATCTTTCATAAACTTTTGTAATCTTGCTTGCAAGTGGTGAATCTAGGAAAACAGGAATCTGTGGCACGCCATCCTTTTCAAAAAATTCGTTCATTTCATAAAGAATCATCTGACTTCTTTCAAGAGAAAAGGCTGGGATAATCAAAGTCCTTTTATTTTTTATAGTATCTAAGATAATCTCCTTCAGTTTTGCTCTTCTCAACTCCTTCGGCTCATGATTCCTGTCGCCGTAAACACTTTCCATAACAATATAATTTGCATCTGTTATCGACTCTGTATCATTCAATAAAAGCGAGGGAGAATTGCCAAGATCACCAGTAAAAACAATTTTACCTTTCGCATTTCGTATTTCTATCATTGCCGAGCCGAGTATGTGGCCAGAGTCGCGGAGATAAATCGTCAGATCGTTGTTTAATGGAAAATCTGTATGATATTTGAGCGGTTGCCAGAGAGACATCGCTTTTTCAATATCTTTCTGTTCAAACATCGGTAGTACACCGTCTTTTCTAGATTCGTGCTCGATAATCCCGAGTGTGTCTTGTAGCAGAAGCTCGGCGATATCTCTCGTCTCTGGAGTGCTTATAATCTTGCCGGCAAAACCATCTTTTACAAGCTTGGGGATCCTGCCGATATGGTCTATATGTGCATGAGTGACCAAAAGAAACTCTAGCTCGGAAGGATCGTATGGGAATGGATCACGATTGAAACTTTCGGCAATCCTTGAGCCCTGCATCATACCGCAATCCACCGCAAATTTAATATCCCCTGCCGGTCCAGAATTCTCAACTAAGAAATTCGCGCCAGTGACCGAACCTGTACCTCCATAAAATATAACTCTCATCTATATTTAATAATTAAATTTATAATTTTCTATTTATCCCTAACTCACAGATCATATCATTGGGACAACTTCTCCTTTTTATAAAATATAGATATGCTATAACACCGCCCATAAAAGTGCTGGAGACATCATTACAGAAATCTTTAAAGTATTCCGGGGTATTTACAGACGTAATACCTGCAAGAAGTTCAAAAGATTCCCAAGCAATACCTATAACAAATGCAGATATAATAGCAATTACAAAAGACTTTGATTTATACCTAATAATTGAATCTATATGGCCAAACCTAAATGAAACCCATAGACCGAGAAGCGAAAGCCAAAAACCACCAAGAAGATGCATCGGTATGTCAAACCATTTGTAAGTAAAATACAGATGGTATTCTATTCCAAGATAGTGCAAAATACAAAAGACGACAGCCACTACAAGTGAAATATATAAATATTTGTTATTGGTCACGACTGTAATATTATATCAGTAAAAGAAAATCCGCCTAGTATAGGCGGATCCTCTGATAGGATTATTTGAATCTGCATTACCCTAGAAAAATCTAGGTGGGTGTCCTCGATGATACACCAAGGTGCACCAAAAGTTAGACTCCCTGAAAAAATATTTAGTCGGATAATGCAGCTCTAATAATCCTAGTTCAATTATACTCCTGTTTTCTAAGTCAACAAGAGAAAATAATAAAGAAAAGGTGTCGGTCTAGAAGACAAACACCTTTTCCTACTTTTAGATTGTAAAAATCTAAATTATCCCCTATCTGCTATATCACCCTTTATCTTCTCAATATATCTAGCGGCTGCGTCTTGACCTCCAAGACCAAATGCCAAACCAAGAGCGAGAGAAATAGCGATAATTATACCTGTAAATAAAGTGTTAATGAATGAAACTGCGATTCCGAGTTGCATTACTGCAGCAAGAATTGCAAAAATCCAGATTGCCCATTTTGTTATATTTCCAGCCAAGTGTGCTGATTTAACGCTAGCAGCTTTTGCTGTACCAACAACAACTTTCTGCATAGCTTCTGCAACAATTGCAGCAACCAATACTATAAGAACAGCAACAATAACCTGTGGCAAATAGCCAAGGACAACATCCTTTAAGAAAGCTGTAACCTGTTCCAATTTAAGAACGTCAAATGCAGCTACCAAGAAGACGATAACAAAGAACCATTTTACTAAAGCACCCAAGAAAGCTCCAGAATCTAGCTTAAAACCAGCTCTTTCAACGACTTTCTCAAATCCTGCGGCTCTTAAAGCATTATCTACCTTGGCAAGCTTGATCAACTGAGAAACAAGTTTGCAAAGTATTGCACCGATTATCCAACCAATGATTACGATTATAACTGCAGCTAAGAAAGTTGGTATAAAGTCGGCAATGCCGAGCCATACACTCTTTAATGAAGCAGACAAAACATCACCCCATGTAGCTATCATATTTATTTTTTATTTAATTACTATTAAACTACTAAAACCTGATAAAGCTGAAACCCTTTTCTAAGGGTTAACAACGACCTTATTTACCCTATAATTATATCACTTTAGATTTTAATACAAACCCCACCAAAGGATAGGTTGTGGATAAAGTTATTATAAATACGGCTCAAATATTAGACGGACAACTTGTCCAAAAGTACCTGATGAGGAAAATCTAGTATATCTCTGACTAATTTGTCGTTCATTTCTGTGCGATATTTGAAATCTACAACCTCAAAATAAGCATAGTTTAATTCCTTACCAAGTTCAATCTCTATGGCTTTAATAGCTCTATCTATAATTGGTCTCTTAATTCTGTCACCCACTACCATAATATCTACTCTGCTATCTGGATTTTGAATAAAGATACCTGAAATTAAAACAAATTTAAGCTTGCCCGCCTTTGATAGTCTGCGAATTATTTCTTCACCCCCAAAAGTCTTTGTATTTAAAAGAAGCTGTTTAAGAGAGGAAAGATATGGAAAATCTTGGTTTAATACAAAACCATGTGTTTTCTGTTTAACTTCTATTCTCTTACCCCTAGACACCTTCTCTATAATCTTTACGAAGTTCTTTTTTATTATAAGATTGGCCTTTAATAAAATCTCTAATTCATTTTTTGTCTCTCTTATAGAGATCTTTAATTTTAGAGATATATCGGTAATATCAAAATCATTTTCTGCATTGAAAATAAAAAGTCTCATCATTCGAACCTTCGTCTGTCCGCCAAATAATATGTTTAGAGCATCCATATGTATATATCCTTATTTAAGTATTATACATAAAAGAGAATATAAGAAAAGGAGGGTTCTTGTGCAGAAATCCCAGCCTCAAAGGTCATACAACCTCGTGCTTCGCCTATAAGGGATGTGCTATTCGCACACGCACTCGGCCTAGATTGAGGCGGGATCACATTGAAATAATAAAAGAAAAAACCCGCAAATGCGGGTTTTTTCTTTTATTATTTCAATGTGACCTTTCCACCGGCTTCCTCAACCTTCTTCTTTAAAGCTTCCGCTTCCTCTTTCTTCATCTCTTCTTTCAAGACTGAAGGTGCACCGTCTACCAAGTCTTTGGCTTCTTTCAAACCAAGACCAAGGGCTTCTTTAACGGCTTTGATAACAGCAATCTTCTGTGTACCTGCACTTGTAAGCTCAACTTTGAATGATGATTTTTCTTCTGCTGCGGCTGCTGGACCTGCGGCTGGGCCTGCTACGGCTACAGCGGCTGCTGAAACTCCAAACTTTGCTTCAAGAGTCTTTACAAGCTCATGAAGATCCAACACTGACATTTTTTCTATTTCTGCAACAAGTTTTTCAAACTTTGCAGGAACAACTACTTTGTTTTCTTCCATTTTTGTATTTTAGTTAATTAATAAATTAAGCTGTCTTTTTCTTAGCGATTTCACTAAGAGAGACGACAAATCTCTGAATTGGTGAATTGATAAGATTGACGAACTGAGCATAAAGAGTCTTTTGTGAAGGGATAGCAGCGATAGCTGTCATTTCTTCAACACTCATATATCTTCCTTCAAAAACACCTCCGACAATTTTTACGTTGTCTTTGTATTTCTTTTGGAAAACATAAAACTCTCTTGCCGGAGCTGTAAGATCATCCCCATAAACCATAGCAAGCTCCCCTGTGAATTCCGGCATTGTGCCAGTGATTCCGGCATCTTTCAAAGCAATCTTTGCTAAAGTCTTTTTGACAACCAAATATCCAACCCCCTCTTTTCTCAAAGCTCTTCTCATCGCCATATCGTCCGCAACAACCAAATGACGGAAGTTTGCAAAGACGATTGACTTTGAGCCTTTGATAGCCTTTGAAATATTATCTATCAATTCTTTCTTTTGTGCTTTTGTAATTGGCATCCGAATTTTTGTTTTTCTAAATAAAAAAATCGACCTTATTAAAGGCCTCTAACAATAGAGTTGACCCGCCACTAGCTAATGCAAGTTGTCGGGCAAGCCTCGGCAGGGTTTCTACCCACTTTGTGGGAACCTGCTGTCTTTAGCCTTTGTGATTAGTATATTACAGGTTTTTATAAAAAATGCAAGACATAAAAAAAGCGCGCCCCAAAAGCGGGCGCGCCAAGATTCCAAAAGACAAACTACTTTCTCCGGAATACCGATATCAAAGGTTTTTAGGGAGTTGATGAATTTCGATGAGATACCTATTCCCACTTATCCCAGCAATCTTTGTTCGGTGTTCAATGCTCATATCGTCCCAGTTCTGGAAAGCGACGCGCGCGGAAAACGATTCATCCACCTCTTCGGTAAAGCCTGAAAAGGAGTAGATATATCCTTTACCAGTTCGCACAGCCCCGCCGTATTGTTTCTTCTCAACGTCCCTCGTCTGCCAGCTTGAGATATGCTCCGGATTTTGTGCTAGCCGTGTAGCTTTCTCTTGGCAGAAAGTCTTGAAAAGATTTGCTTTTTCAAGGTCTGGCACTTCGCCGATAAGCATGACTAGGACGATTTTGCCGTCTGGTTCAGCTACACATAGATATCCACCCTTCCTGTCCCTTCCATCGAGCTTACACGCCCGAGGCAAAATACTATTTGCCGCAAAGACAATACACGATATCGCTTCTGCATTCATCAAACACCTCTTTATTTTCTATTGTTCAATACCGAAACACTTCGGTTCCATTTCTGATATTACATTTAAAATCATAAAAGTCAATCCCGTAGTAGAAATTTGCAGACTCATTTCACTACAGGACGAGCAAATAAAAATCGGCCGGCAAAGTGTTAAACAAACACACTTTGCCAGCCGATAAACCGACGAAAGAACAATCAGTAGCTGACTTTTGCTTCCACAAAGGCCAGAGTGATTTCGCGGAGATCGCTCTCCACATCTCCGACAACCGCGTAGCGGATATAGGGGTCAAAAGGCACACCCATCACACCCGTTTTTTGGATCATCAGATTGTTGAACTCCTCCGCATTTGCGACGTCCTGCCCAAAGGCATGCTTCGGACTTTCGCAAAGCAGGAAGAATCCGGCTTGTGGCTCAAGGGCAATCTTCATCCCGAGTTCTCGCAGAGTATTGGAAAGGAGTTTGAGGCGACTGGAATACATCCGCTTCAGCCCCTCAATCTCTTCCTTTCCATTCTCAAGCAAGGCAAGTGCCCCCATAGCAAGAGCGGCGTTGAAACCGCTATCCGCATTACCTTTGATGGTGCGAATATCGCCGATAAAGTCCGGCGAGCCGACCATAGCACCCACGCGCCAACCTGTCAGATTCCCGAGCTTCGAAGCAGAAAACGCTTCCGCCCACGAAAGATTAGGAAACTGCCAAGCAACTTCCGCCAAGCATGAGTGTTCCCCGTACACCAAGCGAGCATATGCCGCATCATTGAAGATGCGGATATTATTTCGCTCGCAATAGGCGCATAGTTCACAAAGCCAATCGTGCTTGGAGACCTGCCCGCTTGGATTATGCGGGTAATTCATCATGACGAGATCAACAATCTGCAGACCAAGCTCGTCGAAGATGAATTGATTCTTGATATGCGTCCTGATAGACACATGACGATAACCGAGTGAATTCGCCCACGTAGCTGGTGGCGGATAACCCGGATTCGTCATTGTCTGCACCCACATATTCTGATCAGCCGATGCACGGCAGGCCAGAGGAATGAGAGGAAGCATCGGTTTGATGCCTGGGATCGGCAGGAATTCTGCATGATTCAAAAGCTCAGCACTAATTCCAGCAGACATGTGGAACCGCACAAAACGTTTCGCGAAGTCAGAGCATGGCAAACAACCATTATCCTGATATTCGTGCACTTCTTGGCGATCGGACAGAATCCATTCTGCTGCCGCTTTCCGCGCGATTTCGGATGCTGGGCCTGTCGGTTGACCGATAGAAAGATTGATGATTTTCACACCTTTCTCTTCGGCTTCCCTTCGAACCCGCTTTATCCTTTGGAAGACATTTTCGCCTCCGGCAGGTAAACGACTCTTTTGCATATTTTCTTTCCTTTCTATTTCTATGTGCAAAGTCTCACCACATTGGCAAGACCTCCCATGCCTCATACTACATATTTTTATTATTTTGTCAAAAAGATTGGCCGAGTGGGACTTGCGTCCCACTCGGCCAATAAACCGACGATCAGACATACCTGACGAAGAGGTCTTCTTCGGTTTCAGCACGTCCGATCATTCGAATCCTGTTCTTATATCCTTGAAGGAGAAACTCCGGCGGACGCATGCGACCATTGTATTGATATGTCATAGCGATACCATGGGCACCGGCATCCTCAATCACCAATATATCGTTTTCTTCCATCACAGGCAGAAGCCGGTCCTTGGCGAATTGATCACAGTTCTCGCAAAGCGAGCCGACCACATTCACCTTTTGCCGACGACCGGTTTTCGGACGACCGTTTTTGTCGAGCACCGTGATGTGATGATACGCTCCATAAATACCAGGGCGCATCAGCGACGACATGCAAGCATCCACTCCGCGGAATTCTTTGTAGGTGTGCTTCTGATTGATGACCTGCGTCACCAAGACACCGTGTGGACCAGTCACCCAACGACCGCTTTCCATATAGAGGGATGGGTAATAACCAACATCTCGCTCGAAATCATCGAATAAGGCGTTGATTTCTTCGGCCATCTTCTCAATGGGTACTTCTTTCTGTCCCGGTCGATATGGGATACCAATACCACCGCCCATATTTATGAAATTCAACTTAATACCGAGTCTCGAATGAAGACGTCGAGCTATCTGAAAAAGCATAGCCACTGTTTCCACGAGATACCGATAATCAAGCTGATTTGAACAGATCATTGTATGAAGGCCAAACCTTTCAGCCCCCAATTCTTTCGCCATTTTATAGGCCTGTACAATCTGCCAATCGGCGACACCGTATTTTGCTTCTTCCGGCTTGCCGATAATTTCATTGCCATCGCGGGCGGGCCCTGGATTGTAACGGAAGCAAATAGTCTTTGGAAATCTCTCGCCAATAGACCGTGCTACCCTGCTTAACTTCTTGATAAGTGTAATATCATCAAGGTTTATCGTCACACCAGACGTCAATGCCGTCTTGAATTCTTCGTCTGATGTATTATTTGATGTAAACATCACATCGTGGTCTTCGGCACCGGCACGTGCCTTAGCCAAAGTAATTTCCGGAAGTGAACTACAATCAAACCCCGCACCCTCTTCCCGCGAAATTTCCAAAATGCGGGGATTCGGACAAGCCTTGACCGCAAAGAATTCCTGAAAAGGAACTCCTGCCGTATTAAAGGCTTTATTGAGCCGACATATTCCTTCACGAATGCCGACTTCGTCATAAACATAGAACGGAGTCGGATAATCCAAAATCATCGAAGGAAGCTTTGGAAACAGACGATCACGAAACGATTGCGACATCATAACTTTTCTCCTTATTTATTTTTCACTGTGCTTATCCAGGAACCATTCCTAGACTTCTAAAATCAACATTACTTGCAAATAAGAAAAAGTCAAGGGGAAAATCAAAAAATACAAAAAGCGGCGCCCGAAGGGCGCCGCCTTTTGTGTTTGTATTCTTCTATCCTTTCAACTTTATAACTTTACAAACTTTTAACTTATTTGCTGTCTTTGTTTTTCCCCACTTTCCTTCTCGAAACAATAAGATAATTCGAGTATTTCTTTGGAGTTCTTGACTTCTGACCCTTTCCGACTGGTTTACCCCAGCGAGTCTTTGCTCTCTTTGTACCTCTACCTTGCCTACCTTCTCCTCCACCGTATGGGTGGTCGCAAGGATTTTGTGCGGTACCCCTCACTGTCGGCCTTATACCAAGCCATCTTGATCTTCCAGCTTTACCTATATTTACAAGCCAGTTTTCTTCATTTGAAACTGTTCCGACACATGCCCATGCATTTTCAGGAACCTTTCTGATTTCAGTTGATGGCATTTTTATATGCGCATATCCAGCGTCGTTTGCGACAATTTGACCGAAGTTTCCAGCTGATCTACAGAGTTTTGCACCTCCACCCTGTTTGATTTCAATATTGTAGACAAAAGTTCCAACCGGAATCTTTGACAAAGGCATTCTATTTCCTGTCTTTACCTCGGCTGTCTCTGATATTGAGAATGTATCACCTACTGTCATTTCCTTTGGCAAGAGAATATATCTCTTTTCCCCATCTGCATAATTTACGAGACCGATAAAGCCGGTCCTGTAAGGATCATATTCTACAGAGACAATCTTTGCAGGAATATTTTTCTTATCATACATAAAGTCTATATCTCTGAAAAGCTTTTTATTACCCGCGCCCTTATGTCTTGTTGTAATCCTCCCTCTATTATTTCTTCCAACATGTCTTTTGAATCCTTTTGTAAGAGATTTTTCCGGAGTAGCCGTGGTCAAAACACCCCTGTATGTAACAGTGGTCATATGTCTTCTTGACGGTGTAAATGGTCTATATGTTTTCATGATAGTGTTTTAAATAAATGCTATTTTATCTCCCTTTTTAAAAAAGACGACCGCTTTTTTGACTCCTGTCTTTATACCAGACTTCCCTCTCGCAAAAACTTCTTTGGCGTGAAGTATAGTGATATTTACTTTGACAGGATTAACCTTGTAGATTTCTCTAATCGCTTTTATTATACCTTGCTTTGTGGCCCTGTTTGCGACCTCAAAAGTGTAAACATTTTCCGACTCTGACTTAATACCGGATTTCTCAGTTATCCTCGGCCTTTTTATAAGAGCCTTATAATCTATTTTTTCGTTTTTCATGATAGTTATTTGGCTTTGGCCATTTTACTCTGAATAAACTTTATCGACTCTTCTGGATTCTCTATTACAAGATATTTTGTATTTAGCAAATCAATAGGGTTGATATTTCTCAATTCATCTACAACAACATTGCCGATATTTGAAAAACTCTTCTCAAAAGATGCTTTCTTGCCTGAGATTGCAATGATTGCGCTATTTCTTTTCTTTGTGAAAATATCTTTTGCAACTTTACTCAAAGATTTCAATATTCCAATAGCTTCAGTTGTCTTTGGTTTTGCTATTTCGAATTTGTCCACAAATAATACCTCTCCATCTCTCCACTTTCTTGAAAGGATTGTGAAAAGAGCTTTCGCTTTCATTTTTCTGTTTATTTTTCTCTCATAATTCTTCTTTCCATTTGGACCGTGAGCGACACCCCCACCAACCCAAATAGGTGACCTCGTGGAACCGTGTCTTGCTCTTCCTGTACCCTTTTGTTTCCATGGTTTTTTTCCTCCACCTCTTACTTGTCCTCTGTCTTTCGTGTGAGCATAAATAACTCTTGAATCTGACAACATTGAGACAACAACCTGATGCACGAGGTCGGCATTCCATGAAAGACCAAAAATATTTTCTGGTAATTTCACATTTCCGACTTCTTTACCTGACTGATTGTAGATTTTTGCTTCGGTTGAAGCTACTTCAGCCACTTTTTTGACAACCTTGGCTTTTTTCTCTACCCCAGTAGAAATCTTAACTTTCACGTCTTTCTTTTCTCTTTTTATTTTTTCCATATTATTTTCCCCGTCTTTATTCCGATTTTATCGGATTTCTAACGGGGCAAGCTTTCTTATCCTCGTACTTCAATAAGAGTACCTCTTCTTCCTGGAATAGCACCACTTATCAAGATCTGATTGTTGTCCTTGTCGACTCCAAGAACCTTTAAATTTTTGACTGTTATACTTGTTCCACCCATCCTACCAGCCATTCTCATATTTTTTGGAACTTTATTTCTCAAACCTCCACCGATGGAACCTGGGGCATTTTCAGAATGCTTCTGACCATGACTTCTTGGTTGACCCTTGAAACCATGTCTTTTGATAACACTCTGGAAACCTTTTCCCTTGGTAGTGCCTGAAACTTCTACTGTATCGCCAGCTGAAAAAACCGACAAATCTATTTTGTCGCCAACTTTAAATTTGCTAGAATCTTCAACTCTAAACTCTTTAATAAACCTTGATTTGAGGCCTTTTAAATGCCCCAAAACTGGTTTGGTAATATTTTTCTCTTTTCTTTCTCCAAGACCAACTTGCACAGCATTGTAACCGTCGGTCTCTATATTCTTCACCTGAGTGACAGAAAGTGGTCCTGCGGACAATATCGTTGCCGGATGGACATTCCCCTTCTCATCGAAGACTTGCGTCATATTCTGTTTTACTCCTAATATAAATTTCATTTTAGTATTTGCAGAGCGCTCTCTATACTTTAAACCAAACACCACTCGCGAGAAGCGAGGGTGCCTGATTAAAAATAAGAATTGCGATGCTTTTAATTTTTAAACCATCTTTACATCAATGTTCACACCAGAAGGCAAGCTCAAGTTTGTGAGTGCCTCTACTACCTTTGCCGAAGGATTGATAATATCTATCAACCTTCTGTGTATCCTCATCTCAAATTGTTCTCGCGCATTTTTGTAGACGAAAGAAGCACGGTTCACAGTGTATTTTTTTATCTGTGTTGGTAACGGTACAGGGCCGATGACTTTTACATCATGCCTCATGGCTGTTTCAATAATCTGCTTGACTGAAGCGTCAAGAACTTTGCTATCATAAGCCATTACTCTTATACGAAGCATTGTTCCTGCATCTTCTTTAGGCTTTGCAGTTATCTTGGACACTTTTGATTTTAATGTACTTCCCGTATTCTTTTTTACTGTTTTTGTTGCCATTGATTTTTAATGAACGAAACGAACCTCAAGTAGAAAATACTCGTCCCGTAGCCAGCCTTGCTGTGGTACTGGGATAGTCGCTACGCTCGTTATTTTCTTATGCTATCACCTTTGTGATAACTCCTGAACCGACAGTCTTTCCTCCTTCTCTAATAGCAAATCTCATCTTGTCTTCAAGAGCTACTGGAGCAACGAGTTTTACTTTAAATGTAACTGTATCGCCTGGCATAACCATTTCGACACCAGTGGCTAAAGTAACATCTCCTGTAACGTCTGTTGTTCTGATATAGAACTGTGGCTTGTAACCTGTGAAGAATGGTGTATGTCTGCCTCCCTCTTCTTTCTTCAAGATGTAAACTTCGGATTCAAATTCTGTGTGAGGTGTTGTTGTTCCTGGCTTACAAAGAACCTGTCCTCTTGTGACATCTTCTTTCTTTGTACCTCTAAGCAAAATACCGGCATTATCTCCAGCATTACCTGATTGAAGTTGTTTATTAAACATTTCAATACCTGTAACTGTTGATTTTGCTGTTGGTTTTATACCGACAATTTCAACTTCATCACCAATCTTGACCATACCTCTCTCTATTCTTCCCGTAACAACGGTTCCTCTACCTTCAATTGAGAAAATATCTTCTATCGGCATAAGGAATGGCTTGTCTAGATCTCTAACTGGCATAGGTATAAATGTATCCAAAGCTGTCATAAGGTCTGCAATACATTTTGCACCTGGTTCATCGGCTGTTTTACAAGCAAGAGCACCCGTAGCTGAACCTCTTATAATAGGTGTCTTTTCACCGTCAAACTGATACTTGGTCAAAAGCTCTCTGATTTCGACTTCGACAAGATCCAAAAGATCTGCGTCGTCTACTAGATCGCATTTGTTTAAGAACACAACTATCTTTGGAACACCGACTTGGCGGGCCAAAAGAACGTGTTCTTTTGTCTGAGGCATAGGACCGTCAACTGCTGAAACAACAAGAATAGCACCGTCCATTTGAGCGGCACCGGTGATCATGTTTTTAACATAGTCGGCGTGACCAGGGCAATCTACGTGAGCGTAGTGCCTTGCATCTGACGAATATTCAACGTGAGAAATGGCGATAGTGATAATCTTTGATGCATCTCTTCTGCCGTCTTTCTCTGAAGCCTTTGCAACCTGATCATAAGCGATAGGATTTGCAAGACCTTTCAATGACTGTATGTATGTGATAGCTGCAGTCAAAGTTGTTTTCCCGTGGTCAATGTGACCAATGGTACCGACATTTACATGTGGCTTATCTCTTTTAAATTCTGCCATATTATTTTCGGCTGATTTTATAAGCAGAACGCGCGAGAACGCTAGACCCAAAGGGTCGCTCTGCCCACAAAACCAGCACTAATATTGATTAACTCCCATCATTCGTTCATTCCGCACAAGGCAAGAAAAAGCGAACTGAGAAACTTATAAATTACGACATGCAACTCCGGCGCCAAGTGCCACAGAAAAATCCGCGACAACTAAAAAGCGCACAAAATGCGTACTAAGATAATAGCAAATGGGAAAAGTAAAGTCAAACAGCTCGCTCGCGAGTAGAAGACAACGATAAGGGCGGTCACTTCGTGACCGCCCTTATCTGTATTCCTTAATATCTATCACCTAACACCTAACTAGCCCTATTCCCCGCTGGAGCAGACCCTGCTCCTCTTGCTTCGATAATAGTCTTCGCGACATTTGGTGGTACTACTTCATAGTGGTCAAATTCCATGGTCGATGAAGCTCTTCCTTCTGAAATCGAGCGGAGTGTCGTGACATATCCAAACATTTCTGCAAGCGGGACTTTGGCATGAATAACTTTATTCAAACCTCTTTCAAACATTTCTGTTATTTGTCCTCTTCTTGAATTGATGCTTCCAGAAACATCTCCCATGAATTTCTCCGGAGTGACAACTTCCACTTTCATAATCGGCTCAAGTATGACCGGCTTTGCTCTCTTTGCTGCATCTTGGAATGCCATAGAAGCAGCAATTTTATAAGCGATTTCTGAAGAGTCCACATCGTGATACGATCCGTATGTAAGCTCACAAGAAACATTTACTATCTTGTATCCCGCAAGAATACCCCTATCCATAGCCTCTTTTACACCTTTTTCAACTGCAGGTATGAATTCATTTGGAATAACACCTCCTTTAATAGAGTTGATAAATTCGAAGTCGTCATATCTGCTGACATTCTTTGGAATCTTGGCACCTTCTTCAAGCGGTTCCATTGGTTTGATCTTAATAAGGACGTGACCGTATTGACCCTTACCTCCAGATTGCTTGATGTATTTTTCTTCTCTTTCGGCAGAACCCATAATCGTTTCTTTATAAGCGACTTGCGGTTTGCCCACATTTGCTTCGACATGGAATTCTCTTTTCATTCTGTCTACAAGAATTTCAAGGTGAAGTTCTCCCATACCTGCCATAATAGTTTCGCCTGTTTCTTGATCTGTCTTGATTTTAAATGTTGGATCTTCATCTGAAAGTTTTTTCAAAGCAAATCCCATTTTTTCCTGGTCAGCTTTTGTCTTTGGTTCAATTCTCAAGTTGATAACCGGCTCTGGGAATACGATTTGATCCAAAATTATTGGATTATTTTCATCGCAAAGTGTATGGCTTGTCTTTGCACTCTTCAAACCGACAGCCGCTGCGATTTCTCCGGCAAAAACTTCTTCCACATCTTCTCTATCATTTGCATGCATACGGACAATTCTTCCCAATCTTTCTTTTTCACCAGTTGTGGAATTGTAAAGATATGTTCCGGATTTCAATGTTCCTGAATAAACTCTAAAATATGTAAGTTGTCCGACAAATGGATCCGTCTGAAGCTTGAAAGCAAGTGCCGTAAACGGCTCGGCATCTGAAGCATGTCTCAAAAGCTCCTCGCCATTTCTTGGGTCAATACCTTTGACGGGCGGAATATCGAGCGGGCTTGGCAAATAGTCTACGACGCCATCTAGCACAAGCTGAACTCCTCTATTTTTCAAAGCTGAACCAGTGAAAACAGGGACGATAGTATTTGCAATAGTTGCTTTTCTCAAGGTCTTCTTCAAATCTTCAATAGCGATTTCTTTTCCTTCAAGATAATCACTCATAAGCTTGTCATCATTCTCAACAATCTTCTCTACAAGCTCTGCTCTGTATTTCTTGGCATCTCCCAGCATTTCGGCTGGGATTTCCGCTTCGATAACTTTATCCCCCATTTCTCCTTCAAAATAGTAGGCTTTCATTTTCAAAAGATCTACAATTCCTTTGAAATCTGATTCCGCACCGATAGGAAGTTGCATTCTTACAGCGTGTTTTGTAAGCCTTTCGAGAATAGACTGATATGATCTTTCAAAAGATCCGCCCATTCTGTCTAGTTTATTTATAAAACAAACTCTCGGGACCATACCTTCGTCGGCATATCTCCAGTTGGTTTCTGACTGTGGCTCAACACCGGCAACTCCGTCGAAAACAACAACAGCACCGTCAAGAACTCGAAGGGAGCGCTTCACCTCTGCGGTAAAATCTATGTGCCCAGGAGTATCGATAATATTGAATCTGACTTTTTTACTAAAATCTGTCTTCGGCATATATGAAGGATTCCAGAAACAGGTGATGGCAGCGGAGGTAATAGTGATACCTCTTTCTCTTTCTTGTTCCATCCAGTCTGTAGTAGTTTCACCTTCGTGAACTTCACCGATATTGTGTTGTGAACCGGTATAATACAAAATTCTTTCGGAAACTGTAGTCTTACCCGCGTCGATGTGGGCAATGATTCCGAAATTACGAACTTTTTCTAATGGATAATCTCTTTGCATTTTTTATTAATTAATAATTTAAATTTATAAATAATATTCAAGTATTTCTTGTCGTCTTTTATCTTAATTTTCGATGAGTTGTGAGGCGCGAGCGAGCATTGCGACCAAAATGTATTCTTATACATTGCGGGAGCAAGCGGAGCTCGCAACAAAGCAAATCGTAAAAATTAAATAAAAATTACCAGGCGAAATGAGCAAAAGCTTTGTTCGCCTCTGCCATCTTATGAGTATTCTCCCTCTTCTTCACCGCTTCACCTTCATTTTTCGAAGCTGCGATTATTTCATCGGCGAGTCTGTTGGCAATAGTTGAACCTTTCTTGCTTCTTGCAGCATCGATAATCCATTTCATAGAAAGTGCGGCTCTTCTTGAAGGTCTAACTTCCATAGGGACTTGATAGTTGGCACCTCCGACTCTCTTTGACTTCACCTCCATATTTGGAGCTGTGTTTGAAAGAGCAAGCTCAAGAACCGCGATAGGATCCTTCACTTTTGCCTTTTCCTTTATAATATCCATGCAACCATAGACATTCTTTTCAGAGATTGTCTTTTCTCCATCATACATCATATAGTTGATAAGCTTTGAAACTTTCTCTGAACTGTATTTATAATCTGGAACTATAGGTGCTTTTGTTTTTTGTTTTCTTCTCATGGTAATATCTTATTTTGCTGCTTTTGGTTTCTTGGCTCCATACTGACTGCGACCTTTTCTTCTTCCTTCTACTCCTGTAGCATCGAGTACACCTCTTACGATAGTGTATCTTAGACCGACATCTTTTACTCTTCCACCTCGAAGAAGCACGACAGAGTGTTCCTGTAAATTGTGACCGATACCTGGTATGTAGGCTGTAACTTCTAGACCATTTGTAAGACGAACTCTGGCAATCTTTCTGATAGCTGAGTTCGGTTTCTTTGGAGTTTTTGTAGTGACCTTTACACAGACACCCCTCTTGAATGGAGAGTTAACATATGTAGGCCTGTTTTCCAAAGTATTGAAAGAGCGAGTCAAAGCCACAGACTTTGATTTCCTTGACGTAGTCTTTCTATTCTTCTTGATTAACTGATTTATTGTTGGCATGATTAATTTTTAAAAGATTCATTGAGGTCGTATCTTTTTCAGGGGGTTTTGAGCGCGACTGGCGCGAAAACTTCAGGATTTTTTAAGCTTCAAAAAATCCGTACCCTGAAAAAAGATATGACGAAAAAGAATCTCCATTCTAATTTACCGGCTTTGCTGGCAATCCTGAATTCTTCACTGATACCTGCATGAGATGCTCTTTATGAGCGCCGGTATCAATTACTCATTCTTGCCTTAATAATGAACATATCTCACGACCGAGATAAGTGGGGAGATAATACATCATATAAAAAGATTTTGCAAGCACTAGCTTAGACAGGAAATCACCCTTGGTAAGCCTTGTCCGGACTTAGGCGAAACCAAGGGTGATTTCCTGTCTAAGCAAAGTTCCTTAGTATATTCCTGTTAAAAAGTGAAAAATTGAAAAAATCATTGGGGAAATAAAGTTTGGCAAAAAAGCCACGATTACAATAAGAATCAGAAGCCCGTATCTTGAAGCCATTTCGGTAAAGGCGAATCTGCCGACTGGCAAAAAAGAGAAAAGGATTTTTGAGCCATCAAGTGGTGGTATCGGTATTAAATTGAAAATCGCTAAAGCAATATTTATCAAGACGACATAACTAAAAATCGATACTAGATTTACCATCTGGTCACTTGAAACTGGAATAAATCTAATGAGCAGGCCAAAAATAATCGCTATTAAGATATTTGAAAGCGGACCGGCAAAAGCCACTAGCGGTTCGGCGATTTTTGCATTTTTGAGATTGTAAGGATTGTAAGGTACCGGTTTTGCCCACCCTATCATAAAACCAGCGTGTGAAATAAAGAGGAGGAGTGGAAGTAAAATTGTACCGAAAATGTCTACGTGTTTTATAGGATTGAGAGTAAGACGACCTTCGTATTCTGCCGTCCTATCGCCGAAAACTAAAGCCATAGCACCATGAGAAACTTCATGAATTATGACAGAAAATATAAGAATTATTATTTGAAATACGACGTTTATGTCCATTTGATTTGCTTTTTTATAATTTTATGATAGCATACAGGAACTCAAATAAAAACATGAAATCTTGCGCAATCACAAAAAAGACATCAATAATGGGCGGGGGTTACAGCAATAGGACTAGAGCCACGCAATACAACCCTACCGGAAAAGTCAGGAAGCAAGTTAATTTGCAGAAAAAGAGGATCTATGTGCCTGAGCTTAAAAAGACTTTTGTATTGAGTATCTCAACAAGAGCCATAAAAACTATTCAGAAAAACGGCGCTTATGCTACATTGAAAAAGGCAGGGATAATAAAGTAATCTATAATAAACTTAAATACAAAATGGTGGCCGCGCTTCGCGCGGCCACCATTTTGTATTTAATCCCTTTTCATCTTCGCCCCATTGCTCTCAAAGACGATATTTCCATACTGAAAAGTCTCAATTACTTTTGAATTTATCTTCTGCAAGAAATCCAACACCTCTATATGTGGGTGTCCATAACTATTATCTTTCCCCGCCGAGATTATCGAATAGTCCGGTGATACAGCAGAAAGGAAAGCTTCGGAAAGAGAGTTCCTCGATCCGTGATGTGCAACCTTCAGAACTTGGCTTTTTAAGCCTTCACCATAAGCTATCGCTAATTTATTTTTAACTTCTGTCGGAGCGTCGCCCGTCAACAGAAAAGAAATCTCGCCGAAGATAAGCTTCGCCACGACCGAATATTTATTTGTATCACTTCCTCTTGGTTCACCACTTGGTGAAATAATAACAAGATATGCCCCACCTCCGATATCAAGCACTTCGCCACTTCTCGCCAATTCATATTTGATTCCGAGTTTTTCAACTTTATTTTTCAATTCTCTATCTGTCGCTGTCTCCGCTACCGCCCCATTATCGAAATATTCATTCACTTTATAATTCTTCAAAATTTCAGGTACACCCCCGATATGGTCTTTGTCTGGATGTGTGGCTATCACAGCATCTATAGAGCGGTCATAAAATGGTAAAGCTTGGCCAAGAGATTCGAGGACTTTTCCATTTGACCCGCCATCTATAAGTATCTGATTACCGACGGGCGATTCGACGAGAATCGAATCGCCCTGCCCAACATCAAGAAAAGCGACTTTCAGAATACCTGCATGACTTTTATAAATAGCGTAATAAATAAAAACATTCGTGACTACAAAAAATATTAAAATAATTCCTTTAAAATTTCTTCTAACTTTTTCCATTTACGCTATTTTAGCAGATTTCATTCCGGCTTAATACGATATCCGATCACATGGTATAATTTACCCGGACGAATTATAAGATTAATTTACTAAAGACATGATAAATTATGAAGAAAAAAAGCTTAATATCCCAGAGTTAAAGGGGATTTCAAAAAAAACGATTGATGAGCATTTGAAACTTTACGCTGGGTATGTAAAAAATACAAATGGTATATTCGCGCAAAAGGCAGAGATGGCAAAAAATCCGACGCTAGCTTATGCATCTTCCGAAACACAAAGAAGGCTTGGTTTTGAATTTGACGGTATGAGAAATCACGAATATTATTTTGCACTTTTTGAAGACGGAGCAAAATCACTTTCTGATGACAGCTCGCTCAAAAAAGCTATTGAGAAAGAATTCGGCTCATTTGAAAACTGGCTTGCAGATTTCAAAACTCTTGCCATGACCCGCGGACCGGGCTGGGCGATACTTTATAAAGATGGCGACAAGCTCTTAAACTCTTGGGTAGACGAGCATCACTTGGGCCAGCTCACCGGACTCTCCCCTGTCGTCGCACTTGATATGTGGGAACACGCTTATATGATTGATTATATTCCGGGAGATAAGAAAAGATACATTGAAGCTTTCTTTGAAAATCTAAATTGGGAAGTGGCGGAAAGATTTTTTACAAAATAAAATCACGAATCCAAAAAGTAGAATCCGTGATTGTAAGATTTTAGACAATGAAGGTTTTATTGCCTTTCGACAACACTAAATTCATTGTCTATGATCTTAATGGTTCTCATAATACATCTATCGCCGACCTTTAATGTCCCATCGGCAGTTAAACATTCTTCAAGGTATTCTACTCCTTCCCTGTCATAATAACACGCCTCTATACAAAACATTTGGCTACCACGGCCACATTTTCTTGGAAGACTTTCTACGACACACTTTATCTTTCTGATAGTTTTCATTTTGAAAACCCTTTCTTTTTATGATCAATCTATTTTTAGGTTAACTCTTGACTAACTTTCTGTCAACTTGAGCTTTCTTAAGCCACCACACAAAAGCAAAAACAAATAAATACAAAATCACTAGGACGAAAATCGGAAAATTTGGAATTACGACAGATGAAAACGGCAGGCTGGCGAAAAGGCTTGCTGTTTTTATTATATAAGTAAGTAAAAACCAAGTAGCCCAAGCAAATGGTATTGAGAGGATTGTGCTTATGAAACCAAGGACTCCGGTGAAGAAACCGAAAAACATTGTGAGAGGTATTACGGCAAGGACGAGAATATTTGCAGGCAGAGCGACAAAGGAGAGTATTCCCATTTTATAAAGTATTAAAGGCAAAACTAAAAGCTGTGCCGATAGAGTACCGGCAACCGTATTTCTCAAACCAAATCTTTCAGTGATAAAAGAGAATTTCTTTTCCAAAAGCGGTGCAACATAGACAATAGCTATTGTCGCAAGAAAAGAAAGCTGAAATGAAATATCAAAGACGAGGATTTTCGGATTGTAAATTATCATCGCTACTCCTGCTATCACAAGTGCTCTGCCTATTTGATATTTCCTATGCGTCACTTGAGCAAGTATTACAATAAGCGACATCACGGAGGCGCGCACTGCCGTAGAAGAAGCACCGGACATTATTACGAAAAGTAAAATGCCAAGCACCCCACCGGAAAAAGCAAAGGACCTTGGCAGAAATGAAAGTGTGTTCATAATAGCTTCCGAGACGACGGTAATATTGTACCCAGAAAGTGCCACGATATGTGAAAGTCCAGCGATACGAAATATATCACTTACGCTTTTGCTCATAGAGCTTTTTGCCCCGAGAAGTATGCCACTGAGAAGCGAAGACTGTGGTTCGGAAATCACATAGCTTATATTTTCCGTGAAAGAGTTTTTTATCTTGAACAGGGCGGATTTTATAATATTGCCGTGGCCACTTGATATTAGAGAGGTCTTCACAAAACTCATCTTGTATTTAATATCATCTTTCTCAAGATATGAGATATAATCAAAATCTCTGCCATCATCTTTTGATATATTTTCAGGCTTTTCGAGCTTGCCTTGTATCTTTATGAAATCGCCGTATTTATATTCGGGATAAAAGTCTGTCTGTATCAAACCTCTGCCAGAAACTTTTATTGTGCTACTCGATGAATTCTCAAGATCCGTAAAATCTACCGTAAGTAGATTATAATTTTCTCTTTTATCTGATTCGTCTGTAATAATCCCTGAAATTACGACTTTCTGACCAACTTTATTTTCTAAATTAATATCAAGGTTTGGATTATCTTTTATTTCATATCTTAAAATCCCTAGCCCAAAGCCAAGTAGAAATATTGCTATAAGAAATACAGCCCGGCCACTTGAAATGTCTAATAATAGGAATCTCTGATAAATGAAGAGGACTAGAGAAATAAAAATAGTCAGTAAGAAAAAAGAAAAACCAAGTTTGAAAAATGAACTTATAAAAATCGCCAAGACAAAGCCCGCGATTAAGATGAAAAAACTTTTATCTTTCTGCACGAAAGATATTTTAGCATAAAAATAAAGGGCTCGGGATTCCGTAGAATCCCGAGCCCAAGAACTGTGGTAGCTTACTCTCTAGCAAGCTCCCGCATAGCATCGCGTTCCCGCTCTTCCTTAGCGACCTTCAGTCCACCAAGGACGAGAAGAACAACGACGAAAGCGATAAGAATGCCGAGAAGTGAGAGCCCGGCCAAGATGGTATAGATTATCCACCTGGCATACTCCCACACCATCAGTGCCCCCACAGCAACCACCGCCAACAGAAACAACATTTTCAATGTCATGATATTCCCCTTTCTAAAAGAACACCCTAAAATGATAGCATAGCTGACGAAATAAGTCAATAGCAAAAATAGAGCTTATTTTAAGGCCCATTCTGCCACTATTTTCTTCTCATCTTCAGCACTTAAAGCTTTTTTATATTTTACTCCCCCTTTCACACCCTTCACTCTTTTCTCGCATTCAACCCATGTTTTATGTTTTTCAAGTTTACCATTTACAAGACTCAAATATGAATACGCTTCACCTTTATTTTTACTACTACTCTTTTGTTTGATACCTGAACCCTTTGTGTCTTTTAAATTAAATTTATAATCCGTGCCTTTCCCTGAAAAAAGTTTTGTAGGTTTGCCATCGGCAAAAGTAGTAGCTATTTCATCGCATCTCTCATTCCCCGGAATACCAGAGTGTCCGCCAACATAATTCCATTTAATCTTCAGACCAGCTGAAGCTTCAATAAGCTTTTCCCAAAAATCACGGTTTGCCACATCTTCTTTTTCACTATTTTTCCAACCGTTTTTCTGCCAACCATAAACCCATTTGGTAATACCGCTTATGACATATGAAGAATCCGTATTTAAAGTTATTTCCCCTTTTGAATCCCTAGCGAATTCAAGTGCTTTTATAGCACCCAGAAGTTCCATCCTATTATTTGTAGTATGATTTTCTCTACCGCCAAGCTCTGCGATTTTCCCACCCATATAGACTATCGCCCCCCAGCCACCAGGACCAGGATTTCCTCTCGATGAACCATCCGAAAAAATTATTATATTTCTTTCCATACTTTTATTATATCATCACTTTTAATTGCACCCTCGCGTAATATTGATACCTCGTTATCTACTATTTTTACGAGAGTTGATGATAAACCTGAAATCTCTCCTTCGTCTACATAAAAATCTACTTTGTCTCCCTGGCCGGGCAGGCCAAAATATTTCCTAGCTTCTTCAATATTTCTCGCCGGTGGCATACCCTCCGGATTGGCACTTGGTGCTATTATAGGGCCGGTTTTTTTCAAAAATTCAATTAAGTCTTTTTTGTCCGGTAATCTGAAGGCAAGAGTTCCATCCAGCCGATCCAGATGGTCTAATCCAACTTTATCTACAGAAAGAGCAACACTTATCCTGCCCGGCCAAAATTTTTTCATAAAAATTTTGGCCTTTTCTGTCAGCCTTGCTCCAAAAAGATTCAAGTCTTTCACGGAGCTTATCAAAATCACTGGCGGTTTTTTCGAATCGCGCCCTTTTATTTTATAAACCTTTTCAACTCCCTCTATGGAAAAGGCACTGGCAACTATGCCATAAATAGTATCTGTCGGTATGACACCTATTCCTCCATCTTTTATGATGTTCACATATCTTTCCATATAAATAGACTACGCATGATGATATGACTCTCCTTTTATAACAGTAAAAGCTCGGTATACAGATTCGGCTAAGACAATCCACGCTATCTCATGTGGAAAAGTGAGCTTTGAAAGAGACCATATCATATCTGCTCTTTTTATAATAGATTCGTCTAATCCATACGCCCCACCGATCACAAAAATAATCTTTTTCTCACCAGAGATCATCTTCCCTTCTAAAAACTTGGCAAGTTCAAGGGTTGAGAGTCCCTTTCCCTTCTCGTCTAGGGCAACGACAAAATCTTCATCTGAAAGGTGTTTCGCAATCGTTTCATTTTCTTTCTTCTTATTTGAATTCGGCAAAATCACCCTTTCGACAGAAATATATTTTTGCAATCTTTTTACATATTCTGAAACAGCATCGTCTGTGATGCCCCCCTTCTTACCAACCGTTAGGAAAATTATTTTCATAAATTAATTGAAGTCGATTTCAAACGAATACATTCCCATTCCACATGTTCCGAAGAATTGGCCAGCTGTGGAAGTGCCGATATCTATATCTGAGCTTCCGGTCTGCGGAAGTATTTTCCTAATACCCTCACTTGGAAGTCTGACAGAAAGTGAACAGTCAAATGTACTACTCGTCTTAAATCTTATTATAGTAGGAATTCCAGCTTTCGCCACTGTCTTCCTAGGCCAATATCCGCCCTTAACATCTATGTCTATAATCTGCCTGCCATTTTCTATCAAAATATTATCACCAGAAATTAAAACCCCTTGATTCACATTCATATCAGAATTATTTTCTCTACCTACGAAAAATATGGCTCCGCCGACTAACATTGCGGTAATCAAGATCGAAATAATTATGTTTTTATTTTCCATACTTTTAGAAATTAAATATTGGTCTTATAAAACCAGAAGCTACAAGAGCATTTAATAAATTCAGGATGGCAAATGCTATTACGATAAGTCCGGCAGTTTTCAAAAAGATTCTAGATTTGTTTTTATCTTTAAATCCAACCGAGCTAAAGCTTATAAGAGCAAGGACAGGAAGCGTCCCAAGCGCAAATACAAGCATGGTCAGCGCACCGGAGAAAAATGATCCTGTCGAAAGAGCGATTATCTGCATTGATTGAGTAAAGCCACAAGGCAGAAAGAAAGTCACAATACCGACGAAAAGCGGGGTAAGCGAATGATTAAGCTTTGAAACTCCAATAGCATGCTTTGAGATAAATCTTGGCATTGATGGAGTGATATATTTGGTCCATTGGAAAATCCCAAGTAAATTTAATCCTAAAATAAACATCACAATACCAACAACAAAACCAAGGATAAGTGAAACTGTGCTATTTATCGCCAGAGTCGAGCCTATAGCGCCAAGGAGCCCACCAAGAATAAAGAATGAGATCAACCTGCCGACATGAAATAAAGTTTGAGGAATCATTTTGTTACCAGAGCTAGCAAAAGTCGCTGACATTGAAAGTACAAGTCCTCCCACGACAGCCATACAGCTTGAAAGAGAAGCTACGATGCCCACCACGAAAATCGTCCCATAAGAAGTGCTTCCTGAATAAATGAGATTCACAAGACCCATCTTTTGTAAGAGGAAAAAGCTGGCGATTATTACAAAAGCTATCGGTAAAGCAATTTTAAAATCAGACCAAATATTCTCTATCCGCCCGATAGGTTCCAAAGATATTGTGTAGCCGTGCTTTTTCAAGACTTCTGTCAATCTCATCGCGATGCTCTCTTGATTTTCGTCTTGGAAACCTCCAATAACCTCTATTTTTGATGTTTTCATATTGGCCTTCACGGAAATAATCTCCGGAAGTTCTGAGAGTTCACTCTCAGATAAAAGCTCGCAAGATTTGCAGTGCATACCACTTATGTGAAATGTAAATGTCTTTTGCATCCCAATAGAAATTTTACTAATATTGTCTTCTATAATTTTTTGATTATCTTCCATAATATTTTTATATTTATAATTTTATCTAAATGAATTTCTAACGGGACAAGTATTTCTATTATAACTTTTTAACTTTAATACGGAGTGAATTGCCTACCACAGACACACTTGAGAATGCCATAGCAAGACCTGCAAATACTGGTGAAAGTAGCCAACCAAAAATCGGATAAAATAATCCTCCAGCAAGAGGTATCCCGACAATATTGTAGAAGAATGCCCAGAAAAGGTTCTGCTTTATACCAAGCATTGTCATCTTTGAAAGTCTGATCGCTTTTACAAGCTTTGAAATATCTCCGTGAAGAAGTGTGATGCCAGCACTCTCAATCGCCACATCTGTTCCTGTCGCCATGGCTATACCTACATCTGCCTGTGCAAGAGCTGGGGAATCATTTACTCCATCACCGGCCATCGCTACTATATTCCCCTCCGATTGAAGCTTCCTAATCACATTGAGCTTGTCCTCCGGCATCACTTCCGCCACGACCTCGTCTATGCCGACAAGACTGGCGATAAACCTAGCTGTATTCTTATCATCACCAGTAAGCATCACTGTCTTTATGCCAAGCTTGTGAAGATCTGAGACAGCCGATATCGCCTCTTTCTTTATCGTATCTGCAACCATTATAACACCAAGAATTTTATTTGAAATCGCAAGGATTACAGGTGTCTTCCCTTCGCTCGTCTCTTTTTCCAAAGCTTTTAAGTCAAGAGGGAGTCCGAGTTCTTGCATCATCTTTGTATTGCCGGCAAAATATTCAACTCCATTGATGACACCTTTCAACCCCTTCCCTTTCACCGCCTCAAATTTGTCTACGGTCAAAAGTTTAATTTTATTTGAGTTTGCATAAGAGATGATCGCTTGCGCTATCGGGTGTTCGGATTTATTTTCAAGCGTAGCAAGTATCGAGATTATCTTAGAGTCTTCTTCGTCAGAGAGATTCTGTATTGATACAAGTTCTGGCTTTCCCTTTGTTATCGTCCCTGTCTTATCAACCACAACCACATTTACCTTATGAAGTTTCTGGAGTGTCCCTGCATCTTTGACAAGGATACCTGCGTGAGCACCTTTACCAACACCGACGATTATAGCTGTCGGAGTAGCAAGCCCCAAAGCGCAAGGGCAAGCGATTACGAGAATCCCCACAAACGAAACGAGTCCGGCAGAAAGAGCTTGTGAAAAACCGAGAAAATATGTGCCGATAGCAAGCCATAAAATCAAAGCGAGAAACGCTATGACTAAAACAATTGGCACAAAAATACTTGATATTTTGTCTGCGAGAGCCTGGATCGGCGCTTTACTCCCCTGTGCCTCCTCAACCATCTTTATAATATTAGCAAGCATAGTTTCAGAGCCAACTTTTATCGCCTTGAAGATAAAAGTACCTGTCGTATTGATCGTCCCTGCGACGACAGTGTCTCCTATGCTTTTCTCTACCGGTATTGGTTCACCGGAAATCATCGCTTCGTCTACAAAAGAGTGCCCTTCAGTAAGTATACCGTCCACTGGTATTTTTCCAGCTGGTTTTATAATGATCAAATCTCCATGTATGACTTCGCCTATCGGTATCTCGATTTCACTTCCGCTCCTTACGACCAGCGCGGTCTTCGCCTGAAGATTTAAAAGTTTTTCTATGGCATCACCTGTTTTTAGTTTTGATCTGGCTTCAAGATATTTACCAAGAGTGATAAACGCTACGACGACGATGACCACATCGAAATAAGTATTTTCAACATTTATAAAAAACTTCAGACTTTCTTCAAAAGCACCGACGATGAAACTGTAAAGAAAAGCAACAGATGTTCCTATACCTATAAGGGTATCCATATTTGCCTTGCCGAAACGCAGGAAACGATAAACGCCTAGAAGGTATGGCTTGCCTACGACAAATAACATATAAGTGGCCATTACTGGAAGCAGATGATGGGAAAACTCTTTCCAAACATAAGGCATATCTGGCGCAAAGTTAAACTGAGAAAAAATATCCCATCCCATTATAAAGATACTGATCACTGCAAGTGGTATAGCAGAAATAACTTTGTTTTTCATGTCTTTAAGTTCAACCATTTTATCTGCTTTTGAATGATTTATGCCAGCATGATTTGAGTGATCTTCTTCTGTTAAAAAATAGTAGCCGAGGGGATTTATTTTGCTGGATAAACCATTTATATCTGTTTTTGTTTCATCAAATCCAACTTTTGCCGTCTCGGTACCATAATTCACTTCTACAAAAGAAACTCCGACACTTTTCTTAAGTGTCTTCTCAATGATACCGGCACATGATGCGCAATGCATCCCTTTTATTTTAAAAGCTTTCATGTAGCTCATATTTTATTTCCTTTTAAGCCTATAGACTTTCAGTATTTCGTCGGTAGCTTTTTTCTCTTTACCCTTTTTAATCTGGGCTATAAGACATGTACCAAGATGATTCTCCATAAGTGCGTCCTCTACTCCGGAGAGCGCCTGCTTTACTGCCGATGTTTGAGTGATGACATCAATACAGTATTTATCTTTCAAAAGCATTTCTTGGAGGCCTCTTATCTGCCCTTCAATAATCTTTAATCTACGGACAAGTCTTTTTCTCTGTATATTCATATATAGACAAGTATATACCCCCTAGGGGTATTGTCAACGGCTAGGGTTTATCAGACCTGTTGATAACTAAAAACTAGTCAGACTTATAACAAGATATAAAAGCCCCATACCCAAAAGGGTCATGATAGTAGTAAAGATTTTTGGATGTGCGTGGTGGCTTTCTGGCAAGAGATCACTTGCGCCTATGTATAAGAAAAAACCGGCAAATAGAGCGAGGATTATACTGAAAGATTTCTCTGGCAGGATAAAAAGAAATGTCGAGAATATACCTAAGACTGGAGCTAAGGCATCAATAATCAAAAATCTGAAAGCCTTTTTCTTCTCTCCCCCGCCTCTCAATATCAAGCTAGCAGTATTTAAGCCATCTGAAAAGTCGTGGACAAGCACAGCGACGGCTATCACAACACCCACAGCAACTGAAACCTGAAAACCGATTCCTACAGCCACACCATCTAAGAAACTGTGAACCGAAAGACTTATTGCTCCAAAAACACCCTTATTTTGTTTGCTTTCTTCGGAGTGTCCATGATCACAACCTTCATCGTGGCAATGTAGAAGAGTTAGTCTGTCTAAAATGAGATAAAAGATAAAGCCAAGAGCGACAAAGCCCATGACATAAGATATCTCATAAAATTTATTTCCCAAACTTATTGCCTCGGGTAAAAGGTCAAAAAAAGCGACTCCGAGCACCGCTCCAGCACTAAAACCAAGTATTAGATGAAGTTTATCTCTAAAACGAATAGCAAATAATCCACCCAAAATGGTCGCTACAAAGGCTCCAATGGCAATTAAAATAAGCATGGGAGAAAGTATAACATAATTAAATGGGTGCCCATCCGGTGTCGAACCGGAACTTATTCCTCCACAGGGAATCGTGCAGAGCCGCTACACTATGAGCACCATGGGGTATTTATAACAGATTTTTTGATTAAAATCTAGTTTTTGTCTTATTTATATTCTGGAGATTCTTCCTTTATACCGGCTTCTTTGGAGAAATATCTAGCCAGAGCATAGATTAAGCTTGAGAGGCGGTTGAGATATGCGAGGGTTTCTTCATCTATCTTCGCAAGGTTTTCTTCACTTACTGCTACCACTCTCCTTTCAGCACGTCGGCAAAGTGTGCGAGCGAAATCGAAAAGTGCGGATATTTCGGTACTGCCAGAAATCATAAATGATTTTATGGGTGGCAATTCGCTTTCTATCCCTCCTATCAGACTTTCCATTTCAGAAATTTTTTCTTTATCGATTCTTTTGTCACCACCAGCGACTTGTGCTTGTATTATAAATAAGTTTTCTTGGATGGCATGTAGAATTTCTTCAATCTTTAAATTAAGAATCTTGGTTTTCGATTCTCTCATCTTCGCCTTACAGATTCCAAGGAAAGAATTCGCCTCATCAAGTGTTCCAAGTGCTTCAGCAATATCAGAACTCTTTGAAAGCCTCTGATCACAGCCAAATATTGTGGTTTTACCATCGTCGCCTTTTCTAGTGAATAACATAATGTGCACGGGAGAGGACTCGGTCACAAGTTTTTTGTTCGCCGTCGCTCACAAAAACTCTCGACCCCGCCTCACGGCCTCGCCTGCTGGCTCGGCATCGCTCCGGTTTTCTCGTCCCCAATTACATAAGCAAATAAATTTGCTTATTTTGTGCACGGGAGAGGACTCGAACCTCCACGCCCTTACGGGCGCTACCACCTCAAGGTAGTGCGTCTACCAGTTTCGCCACCCGTGCATTTCGAACTTTCTCATAATAGCAGATTTACCCTTATTTTCAATCTCTTATAAAAAGCCGCGCCCGAAGGGCGCGGCTTTTCTTTTTTTATTTCTTCTCTTCTGCTTTTGCTTCCACTTCTGCCTTTTTTACTTCTTCTTTTACTTTCTTGGCTTCGGAAGTATCTGTATTTGATTCTTTTCTTGCCTCTAAAAGTTCGCTCTTCATTCTCTTTCTTATATCTTTTGCGGCTTTTTCTCTGATAAAGTAAAGTTTTGATCTTCTGACTTTTGCTCTCTTCAAAACTTCGATTTCATCTATAATTGGTGAGTATAACGGAAAGATTCTCTCTACTCCAACACTGTCTATAACTTTTCTTACGGTAAATGTTCCGCCATTTTCTTTGCCGTGTTTTTTAGCAAGGACAACACCTTCAAAAGCTTGAAGTCTTGATTTTTCGCCTTCCTGAATTTTCTGCCAGACACGAACGGTATCTCCTGGTCTTATGTCTACATTCTTTCTTGCTTCAACATCTATCGGTGCCACTTTGATATTCTTTAATTCCATAGTGATGAGTAATTTAACATAATCAGCCTCAATTAGCAAGCTAAACTTTATTTATTTCTTTCACTGCTTTATCGAAATCTCTCGGGTACGGGGCTTTAATATTTATAGTCTTCTCCGGTGAAATCTTAATCTCAAGCTCTTTGGCATGAAGGGCGAGCCTTTTGAATCCTGCTTGATTCTTTTGATCCAAAAGATTCCTGGTGGCATAAAGATGATCTTGCACCACAGGATAGTTTATAGCTTTAAAATGTGTGCGGATTTGATGCGTTCTACCGGTTTTTGGTATTGCTTCAATGAAAGTAATGCCGTCTTTTCTTGCGAGCACTCTAAAATATGTGGTTGCCGGACGAAGTTCACCTCTTGCCCCTCTCTGTGCAGACCATTTTCTGAAATCGTTCGGACTTCTACCTATCGGGCGGTCTATCATTCCTCTGTCTTCTTTTAAATTCCCATAAATAAATGCATGATAGATTTTATGAACCTTTCTCGCTTTAAATTGACCTTTCAAGAATTCGTAGGCTTTCTGATTCTTGGCAATAATAAGTGCACCAGAAGTATCGCGGTCTATTCTATGGACAATCCCTGGGCGGAAGATTTCCGTGCCATCCGAAAGTACAAGTGGTTCGCCAACTTTTTTCATTCTCGGATACTTCTTCAAAATCCAGTCCACGAGGGTCGGTTCTTCTGTATGCCCGTCGGGATGCACAATAAGCCCAGCAGGTTTGTTTATAACCAATGCGTCTTTATCTTCATATAGTATTTCTATTTCTGGGGATTTTTTCATAAAAAAGTGGGCGATACAGGACTCGGTCACAGGTATTTTCCTGCTAGAAAATCCTGCGACCCCGACTCACACCGTCGTGTTCCGTCTTTCGAATCCTGTATCATTAGCCAAAAAGAGAACAAATACTTCAAGTTTTCGCATTTGCCCTCTTTTTGCCTGTGGGCGATACAGGACTCGAACCTGTGACATCTTCAGTGTAAATGAAGCGCTCTACCAACTGAGCTAATCGCCCAACCAGACATTTATAACACAAAGAGAGAGATTTTACAAAAAGCCGCCAGCAGGATATCGACCCTTACAGGGTCAGTACCCCCCCCATTGGATTTTTTGTTCATTCAGAAATTACAAAAAACGCTCAATGGGGCTTCGATTCCAGCAGGACCACTTCGCTTATCTCCCTCGACTTTTTTCTCGCCGTCGCTCGAAAAAGTCTGGGCACCAGCTCACTAGTTTTTTCTGCTGAAAAAACATAGTTCCGCTGTTCGATTCCTACCCGCAAGCAAAGCAGTTTGCTTGCTTGGCGACACAAAATGAAAAAGGCGGATTGATTTCCACCTTTTTCATTTTGTGCCGCCAGTAGGAATCGAACCTACATCAAAGCCTTAGAAGAGCTCTGTTCTATCCATTGAACTATGGCGGCTGAAACATTTAATTCTGATAAGATGTTCGCCCGAATATTTTTGTAATAAAGATATTTTAGGGCAAATCAATACCAGACAATAGGCAATTTAACATTTTTACAGTGACGGGTCAAGAAGAGGTTTTTTCTCTAAACTAGAAATCGCTTCTTTTTTACCATTAAAATAAATATTTACTTTATCCATATCTTCTGTTTTTAATCTTTCTATGCTTCCTGACAAATTGTTCCCCTCTACAAACATCTTCTCATTATTTATATCTCTGTAAACCAAATAGTCAAAAGTTAATAAAGCTATAAGAACAAGGAAAGACAGGACAATAAGCGTCTTCCAATCTCTGTGTGGTCTAAAAATATCAAGGGAAGTAAATGTTTTCTCTTCCCTCCAAAGACTTTTTATCTTTTCTTTAAAATCTTTCATACTATTTTTTCTCTTTAAGCTTAACTACCGTAAATTCAAAGCTTCCGAGCCATTGAGATATTTTTTTATTATTTTTCTCATAATCTGAGAACTTACTCATATTAAAACTCTTTATATCGATTGCTAATGGATAGTTCTCTAAGATCTCTAGAAAATATTCCACATTTCTCCACTCTCCTATCACGTCTATCTTTATATCAACCAATTCGATATTTCGATAGTTTCTACCAGAAACTGTGCCGAATGAAATTGATTTTACTTCTGACTTTAGACCATTATTCAGTGTCAAACTCCCAAGTCTTTCTATAAAGTTCGCTACACCATCTGAAGACATCACGTAACTATCAAGATTGTTAATTTTTACATTATTCTCTCCCCAATCTCTTTTAGTAGAGAAAAAAGTATCTTGTTTATCAGCTTCAGATTTTATCTCAAATGCCTTTAGAGTAAACTTATTATTAATGGAATTAATATCCCATAAAATAAATACAAAAATAGAGACAGCAATAATATCGGCTATTAAAATCATTATGAGTTTATTCTTCGTCTCTGATAATATCATCTTATTTATTTAATATTAAACCGATTGTAAAATCAACATTGGAATTTTTTATAAGATTAGAAACAGGAAAATCTACAGAATTAAAAATCCCAAGGCTTTTAATGTCCTTTACAAACATTATCAAACTATCCCTCGCAGCAGAAATACCCCTAACAGAGAGTACCTTCATCCTATTTGGATCAATCGAAAGAGATATTGCGGAGATTCTTATATCACCATTCTTAACAGCAAGCATTTTCTTCAATAAAGAATTGAGCTGGTCTTTATTATCTATACTAAGAGATAAGGCGCTGATCGTCTCATTAATCTTTTTAATATCCTCTGCAAAAGAAGAGTCTCCTTTAATGGTTACAGTCTTTATACTAGAAAGCTGTTGATCTACAACCGAGCCTCTGACCTTAGATAGAAAGCTTGATGGTAATAAGAAACAAATTGAAATAATCATTACGACTAGAAGCAAAAACAAAAAGACTATAAATAATCTAGATAGATATTCTTTCTTAACTTCATCCTTTAATTGTCCTGGTAAAAATTTTGTCATAAATTATTCTTTACAAGGCATGGCGAGACCTATTGCAGTAGCATAATCTAGTGAATCGACAAATCCGAGTGTTGGCAGAAATTTATCTGTGTCTATAGCATTTACCCAGACATTAGCTAGAATAGTCTCTATTCCAAGACTTTGACTAATATGATTTAGAAATCCTGGCAAGGCAGCGCTTCTGCCGCAGAAAACTATTTTACGAGGTTTATCAGACCTAGAGGTCTCTGTATTTGCTGTTTGAGTTAACCAGTATGTATTGAATTTCTCTATTTCATCCTTAAGTATAGAGTATATATTTAAAAGAGAATCAAATGCTTCAACGCCAAGATTATCATTTAAATCTAGAAACGAAAGTGGTATTTTATCTGAAACTGAATTATCTTTATTTATTCTCTTTAGACAGCTAATCATACTGGACTCACCCACAGAGACAACAGATGAGAAGCGAACTCTTCCACCAATAACAACAGATAAAATAGTAGAATCTCGTTTAATATCAACCACTAATACTGTGACATTATAATTACTTGGAACGATTGCTTTTGCAGCCATTTTCGACTCAAGTTCAAAAGACACTATCTTTAAATCGGCTAGCTCGAATACCTCAAGATAGTTGTTTATCATCTGTCTTGAAATCACAGAAACACCCAAAAACATATCATCATTACCGTCTTCTTTACCATTTACGATTTCATACTCAAAGACAGCCTCATCTACTTTCAACGGAACATTTTCTTCAAGCTTAAATTCTAGTGCTGACCTTATCTCGTTTTTATTAAGCCTAGGTATCACTGTATTAAAGATATAAGTCCCCTCTTCCGGTATAGAGACCCTAACAAAATCGCTAGAAATCTTTTCTTTAACCACTTTCAATGCCTGAACTAACGCGTCCCTATTTAAAATCTGTCCGTCCTTAACAGTATCCTGCCCAAGAGAGACCTCGCCAAAATTGGAAAGGATTGTTCTACCTCCTTCGTTTCCAAATTCTACAAATCTTATAAATTTATTCCCAATCTCAATACCAGCAGATGACATTGCAAGGTATTCCGGAGGGCAACAAATTCTTTTTAAAAAATCAAACTTCATAAAAGCTTGTATAATTATATCTTTTTTAAGAAAAAATGGAAATGTACTACTTTAGCTTTCTAGACGACTTGTACGCTTCAACAAAAATTGGAATTATTGAAATAATTATTATCAAAGATACTATCGGTAAAATATATCTATCTACGTTCGGTACAACATTTCCTAGTATGAAACCACCCAAAACCATAAGAAATGACCACAAAAATCCACCCACTATATTATAAGTGATAAAATTCCTATATTTCATGAGGCCGACACCAGCCAATATTGGTGCAAAGGTACGAATAATCGGCATAAATCTGGCTAATATTATTGTTTTATTGCCATATTTTGCATAAAATATTTGTGCCCTTTCAACGTGTTTCTTATGGAAGAAAATGGAATCTTCTTTTGTAAAAATTTTTGGACCAACTTTTTTACCAAACCAGTATCCAAAACTATCGCCGAGAATTGCCATAAGAAAAGATCCGAATAAAAGTATATAAATGTTTAGGAAACCTTGCGAAGCAAAGAGTCCAGCGGTGAAGAGAAGAGAATCGCCAGGAAAAAAGAAACCGAAAAAAAGCCCGGACTCGGCAAATACAATAGATAGAACCCCAATGAGTCCGAGAGCTTTTATTATCGTGATTGGATCAATAATATTAAAAATGTCTTGTATCATTTTAACTTAGTTCTGTCCCCTCTTTTATAAAATCCGGAACTTCCATGATAGCGAGACTATCACCAGTATGTGCAGCAAGAATCATACCGTTACTCTGAAGTCCCATCATTTCCCTAGACTCAAGGTTGGTGACGAAAGCGACTTTCTTTCCGACAAGTGTCTGATAATCAGAAAAATACTTGGCGATCCCAGAAAGAATCTGCCTTGGTGTGCCTTCTGCGAAATCGACAGAGAGTTTCAAAAGCTTATCAGAACCGGCAACCGGCTCGACAGAAAGTATTTTCCCTATTTTCATCTCGACTTTTTTGAAATCGTCATAAGTTATTTTTTTGTCGGCAATTGTCGCCTCGGCTTGCTTTTTTTTCTCCTGTCTATTTTTTTCTTTATCTAAGAATGTCTGCAAAATTATCGAAGCGGCAGAAGCATCGAGCATTTCTGTCTTACCAAAAGTTTTCTCTACCTGCATCGAAGACATAAATTCTGGTTCAAGTGAAATTGGTAGTTTAATAAGACCAGATAGTTCTCTCTTGAAAGAAATTATCTTGGGATTTATTTTGTTTTCTTCACCTTTGTAATTTTTCGATTCTCCCACGACGATAGCCTCCACTTTGTTTTCTATACAAAATTCAGATATTCTTTTAAAAAGGTCAGTGTTATTCTCAAAGACAATCTTGGGAAAGGCTACCTTTCCATCATTGTCAGATATGGCTATCCCTACCCTTTTCTCTCCATAATCAATTCCTAAATATTTCATGAAATCATTCTACACTATTTTTTAAAAAAGTGATATAATTCTACATTATGGATACACAATTAAACGCAGCGCTGTCGGCATATTTTACAGCGCACCCGTGGATAGTCTTAATAATAATTTGGTCCATCATTTGGAAACTTATCGCTTTGTGGAAGGCATCCAAAAATGATCATCTCGTGATTTTTATCATTTTGGCTTTTCTAAACACAATAGGTATCGCAGAGATAGTATATCTCGCATATCTTTATATAAAAGAGAAAAAACAAACTCAGAATATTTAACAAAACAAAAAACACCGATAATAAATATCGGCATTTTTTGTTAATGCGGAAGAGGTGAGATTCGCCCGCACCTCTCATCCTCGCCGTCGCTCGGATTCGGGTTGGGCACCGGCTCGTGCCTGTCGCGTGCTCGCGACAGACTCCGCTTCGCTCCGTGTGCTCCGCCGTTCGAATCTCGGCAAGCTTTCGCATAGTTAACAAAAAATACCGATATTTATTATCGGCATTTTTTGTTAATGCGGAAGAGGTGAGATTCGAACTCACGGGACCCTTGCGAGCCCTCCGGTTTTCAAGACCGGTGCTTTAAACCACTCAGCCACTCTTCCCTGACTTCAATAATCTAACTTAATTTTTCAAAATTCGCAAGCAGAATAAAAATAATAGCGACAAACCCTCCATAGGATTTGTCGCTATTTGATCTCATTTTCCTCGTAACACTATAAGCGCTAGTGAGCCATTAAATACCAGGCCACCCCATGCAAGTATCGTACCAATGAAACTCCAATCAGAGGCCAACAACGTCAGCACACACGCCAGAGCCGTTACAGCCCAGACATAGAATGTACCACGAATTGGTTCTCGGATCATATCTATGTAGAGAGGTGTGCCAGCAACCGTCATGGCGACAACTCCAGCAAGTACCCCAACAGATGCACCCTGAGTTTGCCAGAAATATGCCGCGATAACCGTAGCCACAGCACACACAGTCTCCTTGTAAGACCATGACCATTTGCCACGCACGAGACATAATGCGGTGACTGCAGTCGCCCCAATCGTGTAACTCAACGGTAACCACATAGGCTTACCAGAGATAACGGTCGTGATGAGCAACATCACATCAAGCACGGTCCAGAGAACCCAACTTGCTATGCTTGGCGCTTCCACTTTCTTGACCAAGATCTGCCAAGCAAAAAAGACAAGATTTGCACCAGAGATGATACCTCCAGCTATCCCAATGATTTCTTTCAAAGAACACCGCCTTCCCTAAATTTAAAACGCAACACTATGTTGTATTTTGTGTCCTAAAAGGATAGCAGACTTGCGTATAAAAGTCAATAGTGAAATGAACTTAGTATATTAGCCGTAAATTAGAAAATATCTACAATCCTAAGCCGTATCTCTGCCCTACCACGGAAAGTGCTTTTTTCTATATTTGCGAGTAAATCTACTTTTTCACCGACAGCTATTTTGGTGCCAAAGTCTTCTGGCTTTGTAAAAAAGCCAATCGCCGATACCTTGCCACCTTTTTTATTTTTAAAAAGTAATTCCAAATGCTCATTATTTTTCCCGAAAATTCTTACACCAAATATTTCCACTTTTTGAAATGCAAAAATCGGTTTTGTATTATTCATACCAAAAGGTGCGAGTCTCGCTAATTCTTTTTCCAAATCATAATTGACATTATCAATATCAAGCACGAGATCGGCGATTATTTCTTTTAGAGAATCACTTTTTATACTTAGTTTTTCATAAGCAAGCTCGAGACCGTCCGCAAGCAAATCTATTTTCTCAAATGCGACAGAAAATCCGCCCGACGCCGAATGCCCGCCGTATTCATCAAAAAGGTGCGCGGTATCTTTCATCATCTCTACTATATCCACGCATCCGTCCGACCTGCAAGAGCCCTTCAAAGTCCTACCCTCCTCCCTACCCCAAAGAAAAACTGGCCCGTTATGATCGTCTAAAAGCGAATTCGCCACAAGCCCGAGGAGCGACGGCTTCCAATCCGGATTTCCGGCGACAAGCACACGGCGTTTCTTCTCCGGATCTTTTTCATTCCAATGTTTCCTGATTTCTTTTACCATTTGCGCCACGATTCCCTTCCTCTCGCTATTTATCTTATCCAAATGCCGTGCCATCTTGTCTGCTTCCACTTCATCTTTTGTTGAAAGTAAGATAAAAGCATCTTCTGGCTCACCCATCCTTGATGCGGCATTGATACGAGGAGAAATCATAAAGCCGATATCGTCCTCGGTGATATTTTTCTGATCGATTTTCAAAATAGAGAGAAGTTTTTGAATTCCCGGCCTCGGCGATTTTCTCAAAACTTTCAAACCATAATATGCAAAAAGACGATTTTCTCCCACAAGTGGCACCATATCTGAAACTGTCGCAATACCCACCATATCGAGAAGCCATTTCTCCCAGCCGAGCTTAACACCATATCTCTCACCGTATTTTTGCAAAAATGCCTGCACAAATTTAAAAATAACGCCTGCCCCGCAAATATTTTTGTCTGGATATTTACAATCTGCACGCTTCGGGTCAAGCACTGCCACCGCTTCAGGAAGCTCTTCCTTCGGCAAATGATGATCTGTAATTATCAAACCTATTCCAAGCTTTTTTATTTTCTTCGCTTCTTCAATATCAGCAATACCGCAATCTATTGTAATTATCAAATCAACTTTTTCTTTCGCAAATTGGTCCACAGCTTCATCATTTAAACCAAAACCTTCAAGCACTCTGTGAGGAATATAACTTTTCCAACTGAAAGTTGGTCCGCCTTGGGCGGAGAGATTATCCGATATTTTTTTGAATAAATCGTGTAAAACCACTGCTCCAGGGATACCGTCTGCATCATAATCGCTATAAATCACTATTTTTTCTTTTTTCTCGATGGCGGAAAAAACTCTCTCCACTGCTTTGTCCATATCTTTCATCAAAAATGGATTATGATTCCCAGAAAAGTCGGGGTTCAAAAATTCCCTAGCTTCCTCGGCCGTCTTTATACCTCTATAAAAAAGCAACTTGCGCAAAAGCTCCGGATATTCCGCCAGATTTTTACTATATTTCTCCTCTATTTCCTCTCTTACCGAAGAATTCTTCATAGTTTCATTATACTTGATTCCCGCCTACACGGGAATAACAGAAAAATGTTATAATTTTCGGTATGAATCATCCAGATAAAAAAATAATGCAAGAGGCGATAGATTTCGGCCTAAAAAATTCTACTGTCGGAGTAATAATTACCGAGGGAGAAAAGATAATTATAAAGACAGGTGGAACAATATACTCTGATTCACATGATGCAACAGGACATTCTGAAATTGTAGCGATAAGAAAGGCTTGTAAAAAACTGGGTACTAATAGGCTTAGTGATTGTTGGATATATTCTACTTATGAACCTTGCCCGATGTGTATGTCGGCAATTTGCTGGGCTAGGATGAGAGGTGTGGTTTACGCAGCAAGCCAAGATGATAGAAACGAAAAGTGGAAACAAATGATTATAATCCCAGCAAAGGATATTATTGAAAAATCAGAACATAAGCCTATACTAATAGAAGAGTTTATGAGAGAGGAAGCTAAGGAAATATTAAAATACTAATGAAATGAAAGACCCAAATTGCATTTTTTGTAAAATAGTGGCTGGAGAAATACCGGCGGAAAAAGTCTATGAAGATGCCGGCTTTCTGGCTTTTATGGATATAAGACCGCTTTCTCCTGGCCACGCCCTTGTAATACCGAAGGAGCATTATAGATGGGTTTGGGATCTGCCCGCAGGCAGACAAGTGTCCCCAAATATCGGAGAATATTTTGAAGTTGTGAGGAAAATCGCTCTGGCACAGAAAAAAGTTTTCAATATTGATATGGTCCGTTGCCAAATCGTCGGTGAAGAAGTCCCCCACGCGCACATCTGGGTGATTCCTGATCCAAAGACGACAAGGGGGGATAAAAAGGATTTTAAGGGGAATAAAGAGAAAATTATAGAAGCCTTGATAAATATAAAATAAAAGGCTACCTACACTGGAAATGTAAATAGCCCTCGTAGCTTTCTTTCACCTTACAGCGAAAGGAATTCAAGAGACAAGTTTCAGCTTTGCGGGAAGAACCCAGAGGCGGAACCGCAGTAGCCGCCCGCATTGCTGACACCACACGCGTCGAACTCCACCCCGTCGTCGCGGAAGCCGAAGTAGGGCGCGAGCGAGAACTTACCATCGCCATCCGGACTCCACTCGTCGCCACTGCAATCGATCCAGAGATCGTCGTAATTCTGCAGGCGATTCGGATGCACCAAAAACATGCAACCGACAGCGAAGGCTCCAAAACCGAACTCGCCTTGCTTCGGCATGACTGCGAGCGCCCGACGAACCGAACGTCCCCGATGACGCAGACCAAACTGGCCGGCGACAATCAGAATATCCGGATTGCCTTGCTCTTCGGCGATATTCTTCCATGCCTCGAGGGATCGAGCCGACTGGCGCAGATGCGCTTCATCGATCGAACCTTCGCGGTAGTTGTACAACCGCCCGCGAGCTTCCTTGATCATGTCGAGCACCTTCTGCACGGCTTCGGCATAGGTTTTGCCAAAGATTTGCGGATTCTTCATCCAATTCGGAATGGCAAACCATCCTTCAGCGAGAGGTATACCGGCAATATTGCCGAGACCAAACTGATGGACGATTCGCGAGTCTTCTGTTCCAGCCGGAGCTGAACCCAGATCTGGGAAAAACACATGAAGTAACTTGCACTGAATATACACTTCGTCTGGCTTCTTGTAACCCGAGAGGTAGCCGTATTTCGACGGCACTTCTTCTCCCTTGAACTCGTTCGGGACACGATTCTCCGCGATATAGCGATCCACCAAGCCTGATAGACCGGGTGTTTCATTTACACGCTGGGCTTCTTCTTGGCTAAGGCCCGCCCTGTTGTAGGCCGCAGCACAGATCGCCATGAACTTCATACCCTTCGGATCCCGATCGGTCACTACTGACGGAGCCAATGTTTTTGTTGACATCGGAGCCATCCTTTCTTTCTTCTGCGTTATGCCAGATTTCGCTCTGACGTTAGCGTCTTGTCTCTTTTTTAATGAGATTAGATTTTTATAACCAATATTTTGGTCACAAAAATCTAATCTCACTATCTTTCAAGGAGCTATAAATCTATATAAAAGCATATCATATTATGACAGTGCGTCAAGGGATTTGCCCCTCCATAAGCGAGCGAGGATTTGCATTGAAAATATTTTTGTTAGGGGTGGCAATTCGGAGGTCTCACCTCCCCAAGTAGTAGAGCAAGCTCACTACGGGGCAGGCAAAATTACCAGAGAGGAGAGACCTCCAAATTCTGTAAGCGAGCGAATATCACCATTTTTCATCATTGCCGAGAACCCCAAGTAAAATCAGAACACTTCTCAGTATCTGCAAGTCTACGACCGAGTATCACCACTTTTCTGTGTCCGCAGGCGAGTTTGCCGGTACGGCGTGGTGTAATTTTGTTGAAAGTATGTCTTGAAACAAAAGTATACCACGACGGAAACCGCCGAGGATTAGGAGAATTTCCGCTGGGAAATTCTCCGCACAGAAAAGTGGTGATGCGAGGGAGTTCTTATTGATTCCTCTTCGGCCTATACTGCAACGCCTCCAAGATATGATTTGTCTTTATACTTTCACTCCCTTCAAGATCAGCAATGGTTCTCGCGAGTTTTATAACCCTGTGATATGCACGAGCAGAAAGATCTAGCTTTCTTGCGGAAGAAATTAAAATACCTTTAGCTTTGTCTTCCAAGTCGGCAAGTTTCAAAATATCTTTGGCTTCCATTTCGCTATTTGTGCGAATTTTTCTCTTTCCAGCAGTAAATCTCTCTTTTTGGATTTCTCTCGCTTTTGTCACCCTCTTTTTTATATCGGCCGTCTCTTTTTTAATATTTTCTTTCTCACCGAGCTTTTCATAATTTATCTGCGAGACTTCCACCCACATATCTATTCTGTCCACTATCGGCCCAGAGATTTTCCTCTGATATCGAAGCAAATCTGTCGGCTTACAAATACACTCTTTTGTCTTTGAGCCAAAGTTTCCACAAGGGCACGGATTCATGGCGGCGATGAGAATAAAATTGGCAGGGAAAGCATGTGAACCTCGGGCACGAGAGATAGTGATCTCCCCTTCTTCAAGTGGTTCACGGAGTGCTTCAATAACTTTCCTATCAAATTCTGGAAATTCATCCAAGAAAAGCACTCCGCCATGAGCAAGTGTCACCTCCCCAGGCTTTGGCACTGTGCCTCCACCGACAAGTGAAACATAAGAAGAGGTATGATGTGGTGCGCGGACGGGAGGTTTCGAAATAATATCTTTTTTCAGATTTCCAGACACAGAATGTATGGCTGTTATCTCCAGTATTTCATCGAAAGAAAGTGGTGGAAGAATATGACTAAATGCTTTTGCAAGCATTGTCTTGCCTGTCCCCGGTGGCCCATACATAGCGATATTGTGTCCGCCAGCGGCGGCTATTTCAAGCCCTCTTTTGGCAGTTTCCTGACCTTTGATTTCACTAAAATCTATTATAGCTTCGTCTTCTTCTACGAGAATCTCTGTCTGCGGTTCTGGATTTATTTTCTGCGAAATAAATTCATCTTCTGCTTCAAAAGTCTCTGGGTCAATTTCTCTTGACTTCCCTTTTCTTGGAGCATCGCCTTCATCCAAGTGGCCGATTATCTGCCCCAGATTTTCTGCACCATAAATATTTATATCAGAGACTAGCGCTGCTTCTTTTGTATTCTCTTTTGGCAAAAAGACCTCCTCAAAACCTCGCCTTTTTGCCTCTGCCACAATCGGCAAAACGCCATTTATTTTCCTAAGTTTGCCATCAAGAGAAAGCTCGCCAAGAAAAAGTTTCTTCTTTGAATCAAATTTGATCTCCCCATCCGCCAAAAGGTATGCAAGTGATATGGCTACGTCAAAAGCCGGACCTTCTTTGCGAACATCTGCTGGAGCTAGTGAAACAACAACTTTCTGATTCTTATTTTTAGGAGATTTGTAACCGCAATTTTTAATAGAAGCCGAAACTCTATCACGTGACTCTTCTACTGCTTTATCTCCGAGGCCCACAATAGAGAAGGAGTGTAAACCTTTTGATAAATCAACTTCTACATCAATAATTTCTGCACCCAAACCGACGGTCTGTGCGCTAAAAGTTTTTGCAAAGGACATGATTGATTTTTAATGAGTGAAGCGAATATAAAAATCATCACCCCGTGAAATGCCGACGTAGATGGCATATTTCACTGGGGTTGATCGGATAAATCCGCTTCAATTAAATTGAATAACAAGAAATATTATATCATATATAAAAGTGGATTTGCCTATATTTTATATAAGAGTTATTATAGTTGTATTATGAATGAAGAAGTCGGGACAAAATTGCCAGATGCTGAAGAAAGAGAGAGAATAGAGAAATCTCTTATTACTGTAAATAGAGAGATTATTGATTTAGAAATGGCTTTATTAAAAGCGATAAGAGATAAAAAAGATACATCAACGATTAAGGCTAATATTGAATCGGCTAAAAAGGCAAAAGATAATCTGGAAAGACAAATGGTTGGGGATGGAATGTTGGATGATTTTCCAATGTAAAAGAAAAATACAATGGGGGGGCGCTTCGCGCCCCCCATTGTATTTTAAATATTATTTCGTATGCTTTATACAATTCTTCGCGCTCGGATTCGCTTCTAGTCTTGCCTCTGGAATTTCTTCCCCGCAAACACTACACTTGCCGTAAGTACCGTCAGCAACTCTCTTCAGCGCATCTTTGATATCATTGTACTGATTCTCTAGTTTAGACAATACGGCACGATTCTCCTCGTAACTTTCAATATTGTCTGCCACATCATTTACATCTGCATGATCAGAATCTATTTCTGTCTCAACCGCTTCCCAGTCGGCTGGGTTTGAAGGATTCTTTCTCCCTATCGCTCTAAGTTCACCTTCTACAAGTTTAAACTCTTTTTCCAACTGTAATTTATATCTTTTTGTATCTATATTCATATAAGAAATTGTATCAGATTAAATAATACGAGCAACTACTGTGTAACCGTCTGTGCTTTCAAGCTTCTTGAAATTATTTCATTCAAAGTTTTTGTATTCGTAGTAATAACAATAGTATCTTTATCTATTATCGAATATAGGAACATAATGTTTCCGGAAGAATTTTTTACTACACGGCTATCTTTATTACTATATATCGCATCTTGAAATGTCGCTATTTCAATACCTTTTATCTGACCGCTTTGTATAATCGTGGGTAATGCAAATAAGGTCTTAAAATCTGACCAAAGATTTGTCTCCCAAGCAAGCATCCCAGAGAAAGAATTTTCGTAGGAACCTACTTTTAATATCAGAAATCTCTGATTTCCATTAAAATTATGCATTCCAAACATATATTCAGGTTTTAATGTCCTCAGTATTTCAGGGGGAGTGTGTGATTTTATAAGATATAAGAATTTTGTAGTATCTATAGTCTTTTCATTTACAGCTTGACCTTCGGTAAGATAAAGATTTTTAATACCTCCAAGTCGTATTGACGATTGTTCTACTCTTTCAGACAAAGTAGAGGCGATTCTATCTAAATTTAATCCATCCACATTTATCTTTTCATCAAGATCTGGAGTTATTATCATTGTTGATTTTACCTGCACAACCGGAGCTGTGTTTTGTCTATTTACCAAAAAGTATGGTACAGCAAATGCCAAGATGCCACCCACAATAAATATTGTACTGATTATTAAAATAGTATAATTCTTCTTTGCTGTTTTTTGTTCAAACTCGGCATTTTGTATTCTTTCCATCATCTTTTTGTTTTCAGCAAGAGCAATATTTATAGAAGAGAGATGTTGGGACTGTATTGTCTCTTCTACATCACTTTTAAAAGTCCTGATCATGGGTTTAGACTTTATACCTTGTTGCTCAATAAATGGCGCGTTGGTATTTATGGATCCTATTGGTGTTGATTGAGAAGCTGTAGGTATGTCTGTACTTAGATGAGGGTTCATATAAGAAGAAAGTTCGCTGGAGACAGCACTTTTGACTTCCGGAGATACATTATTTTCTTCAACTTTTTGATCTTCTGGATTCATGGTAGTTTATCAACTATATTATACTAAATTCAGGCGGGTTTGGCGAAGCCAAACCCGCCTGAATTTAGTTAATGAACGAAATACCGCCCTTTTTGGAAACTCTCGGAATGCGACGGCATGAGAGGGAGCAAATTTTCAGCAGAAAATTATGCGTGTTCCAAAAAGGGCGGTATTGAGTGAGTGTTTATTTCGCTGGCGGTATCGGCGTAGCCGCAGCTGGCGCACTAAACAATTTCGGATCCGCCATTTTGATAGAAAGACTTACCCTCTCTCTTTCATCTATACCCTTCACCATGATCGGCACCTTCTGCCCAACTCTCAGATATTTCTCAACTCTGTCCACTCTGAAAGGCGCAATTTCAGAAATATGCACAAGACCTTCGGTGTTATACCCAATCTTCACGAAAGCTCCGAATTCAGTGATCTTCACAACCTCTCCCTCATATCTCTCCCCCGCTTTGTATTCATGGGTCATCCCCTCAATAATTTTCTTTGCTTTTTCTGCAGAGCCGTCTTTTCCAGTACAATACACAGTGCCGTCATCTTCAATATCAATATCTGCACCAGTTTTTTCTTTTATTTCTTTAATCGTCTTTCCACCGCTACCGATTATTCCACCGATTTGTTCTTGTTTAATCTTTATAACCAAAATCTTTGGCGCACTCGAAGCAATATCTTTCCTTGATTCAGGGATTGCTTTCAAGATGACATCCAATATTTTTAATCTCGCTGCCTTTGCTTTTTCAAATGCTTCGGCAAGAGCTGGAATAGGTACACCAGAAACTTTCACATCCATTTGTATCGCTGTGACACCGCTCTTTGTCCCCGCAACTTTAAAATCCATATCTCCATAATGATCCTCTGGGCCTTGAATATCCGTAAGCACTTTATAATTCCCTTTATCATCCATCATAAGACCTGATGCAATACCAGCAACAGGTGCTTTTATCGGCACTCCTCCATCCATAAGAGCGATTGTGGAAGCACAAACAGATCCCATCGAAGTCGAGCCGTTTGAAGACATCGCTTCAGAAACAAGCCTTATCGTATAAGGGAATTTATCTTGTTTTGGAATCATTGGCTCAAGGGCTTTTTCTGCGAGGGCTCCATGACCGATCATTCTTCTATTTGTTCCACCCATTCTACCTGTTTCACCTGTTGAATATGGAGGGAAATTGTAATGGTGCATAAATCTTTTTGCATCATTACTCTCTTCCATACCGTTTATTATCTGTGCATCGCTTGGCCCACCAAGTGTTAGTGCGGTAAGAATATGTGTTCCTCCTCTGTAAAATATTCCAGAGCCATGAAGTATCGGCGAAATCCCGCCAGCTTGTGCAAAAAGAGGTCGGAGCTCATCTATTCCCCTTCCATCTGCTCTTTTATTATTTTTCAAAGCCTGCTCGTGTATCATTTCGTCCACTTTTCCTTCAAATAAAGATTCGGCAAAATGCGAATCAACTTCAGGAAGCTTTTCTTCTGCAAGTTTCATCCAAATATCCATTATTTCTCCTATTTTTGACCCGCCAGGAATACCACTCATTACATAGCTTTCGAGTTTTGGTTCAATTTCTGTTGCAAAAAGTTTTTTCACTTCTTCTGGCATCACCGGAGCTGGAATAGAAAGTTTTTGAACACCGATTTCTTTTATGACGGACTTCTGCCATTCATTTATTTTTTCAATTTCTTCAGATGCTTTTTCCATGGCATCCACGATCACATTTTCCTGGGCTTCATCTCCGCCAAGCTCTATCATATTTATATTTCCGTCTTTTCCGCAGGCGATAAGGTCAATTTCATAATTTTCATTTTCTCTTTCTGTATATGTTGGGTTTACTTGGAAACCATCTGCTTTGTGTTTGCCGATTCTGACAGCTGAAACTGGCCCGTGGAATGGAATCTTTGAAACTCCAAGAGCAAGAGACGCGGCGACAACTCCAAGTACATCTGGATCATCCTCCTCAATGGAGAGAATCGTGACCACCACTTGTATTTCATTTCGAATCCATTGGTCAAAAAGCGGGCGGATAGTCCTATCTACCACGCGACCAGACAAAATAGCTTCGTCAGAAGGTTTACCTTCTCTCTTCATAAATCGGCTACCAAGAATCTGTCCTGAGGCATAAAACTTTTCTTCATAATCTACCGTGAGCGGAAGATAATCGCCCCCCATTTTTGGCTCCTTTGAAATAACAGCTGTCGCGAGGATAACTGTATTTCCGTATCTAAGCAAAACAGACCCATGTGCATTCTCCACAAGGTCATTGAACTCCGCCGACAATTTCTTGCCGTTGAGCTCCATTGAGAATTCTTTTTTTATCATATTTTTACTCTGTCATTCCGGTGACTTGCCCCGTGAAATTTGATTTGTTATTTCACTGGGGAGGCTGGAATCCAGAAAATTATAGTTTGCTCTCCAAATTTCAGATCAATCCACCTAAGGCGGATAAAACCTGCTTATTTAGAGACCAAACACACTACTAAAAGGCGGAAAATTGTGGCCTAAAACAAATAAGAATTTGTTCGGCCGATAGCAATTTTCCGCCTTTATATTAGCACGATTGTTTATTTTTATAAATTTGACAATTAGATATTGTCGTAGTAGTATCAATTTAGAAAAAGGAGGTCTTTTTATGACATTAGAAACAAGACAGGAAGTCGATCCCGAGCTTTTAGCTCAGCTGAACACTTGGGGAGAAGGCTGTACTGGAAAAGAGGATCACGGACCGAACCAATGTCCACATTGTCACCAAGATAGTGGGTCAAGAGATTTCATGGAAAGAGTTGTGGGTTACACAACCGATCCCCCATGGAGAGCAGACATCTGTTGGGATCTTGGAGCCTTTGTATGGCGATGTACCGCATGTGGAGGAAGATATTGGTCTCATATACATGCAATGTATGAGATAGAATGGGCGGTGAAAAGTCCAAAATGGCCCAAACAGACAACATAACAACCGAGGTTCGCCATGGCGAACTTCGGTTGTTTTTTTCTTATGCTCTCGCCTATTCAAACAAATCCGAATGACTGCCGATATTTGAAAGGGTTAGTGTCCCCAGAGTTTTATTAACTTTGTATATTAAGATTAAATCATTACAGACATGACAATCCCTGTACTCCGAAAGCGGTCCATTTAGTGCATGATCTTTGTATTTTTCATCTAATTTTTCCTCTTTCATTAATATCCCCACTAATATCATTAATTTATCTTTGTCGAAATTCCCTGATCTCATAACTTTCTTGAAAGCCTTTTTATACTGTCTAGAAAATACTAGTTCGAGCATATTATTTATTTAATGCTTTAAACATTTCCTCAACAGTTTTGTATCTTTTACCATGTTTTTCTGCCCATTCAGTTTCCTTTATAATCCTAGCCTCATATTCAGGAGTAAAACCATTCGCGGTTCTTGGTTGAAAAGGAATACCCTTCATCATCAAAGACTGACTATAAAACATCTTCGTAGCAGAAGAAATATCTAAACCAAGACTTTTATAAAGTTTGTGAATTTCCTTTTTTATTTTGTCATCTATTCTTATTTGAACTGTTGTAGTCATATTATTTATTAATTATCTCAATAACAATATAAGTATATACAATGTCATTACATTGTCAATACATAAGATGTGGACAAAATACAAAGGGGTTTTTGCGAAGCAAAAACCCCTCTTTGTATTTCCCCATACTAATCCCCCACACTTTCCTTATCTTCGAGCGACTTCCACATCACCTCAAACATCTCTTGATGCATTTTGATAATATTTTTATTTTCAATCACAATAGCCATTATCGGCGGAACGAGCTGGTGCACCACGGCTTTTTGCGGAGTTACGATCAAATTCGTCGTGAGTTTTGTCTCTTTTGGCAAAATCCTCGTCGTATAGTTAAAATTTTTCTGATATTTTTTTAAATATTGAGCATCTTCATTATCTTGAATAAGCATTCTTATCTTTATCGGTAATTTAGATCTCCTTTCGGTAAAATCCATAAAATAATCTCTATCAAGTGCAAACCATTTCTCTGCATCGGATACAATCAGATAATCTTCTCCATTTTTTATATCATTTATCAAACTCTCGTATACCCCCTTCACCGCTTCAAGTCCTTCATAGATTTTGATAAGAGACTCGCCACCACCTTTATTATAAATCTGCATAAAGTCGAGCAAATGCTTTTTGAATTTATTTTTTCTCTGTTCAAGTATTCCCTCCAGCTTTTCCGGACTTTCGGCAACAAAAAGACTTTTGAAACCTTTCAGTTCTACCCTGACAAGACCCTTCTCTTTCAATGAATCAATAACCGAATAGATTGTAGTCCTTTTTACATCTGAAGTTCTGGCGATCTTAAGCACTGGTGAAGGACCAAGGGAAACCATAGTAAAATACACTGCACTTTCATGCTCTGATAGCCCGATTTCCTTCAATATCTCAATGTAATGATTATTTTCCATATTCTGTCGATACAGTCGACAACATAAATACTATCATAATAGGCATATTTATGCAAGGTTTATGTATATTGACGACATTTTGGACTATTTTATAAAAGCAAACTACACTATATACAGAAAGATTAAGCAAGGTGCTTAGTCAAAAAAGCGTTCGTTAATAAAGCAAAATAGGTAAGGAGTATATTATGAAGGGCAAGGAAAACTGTCCTAAGAAATGCAAACGCAAGACTTTTCACTTTTGCATGGAATCAGGCACACATTGTGATAGACATTGCACATGTGCCTGTCCGGGCTGTGCAAGGAAACGTGAACTGAAAGAAATTCGCCACTTAATGAAAGAAATGAAAAAAGGAGGAAGGTTATGAGACATCTCAAGAGGGGTTTCTGCGATTATGGAGACAATCTATATTCTCTAGCAAGAAAGATGATTGGGAGGGCAAAAAAGCTCAATAACTCTGTCTGTATAAGGTTCAATGGAATCATTGTTACTGCTCACCCAAAAGGTAGTAGTGTTAAATCCATAGTGAGAAACTATGAAAAAGAATGGGGAAGATCTCCGGAAGGGAGAGCAGAAATCCTCAAGGAAAAAGCTGAGGACAGAAAATACTTAAGGCTCAAGAGGAAAGCCATTGCACAAGGCATTGTACCATTCAAAGTTCGTAACAAGAATCTTTGGGCAGAAATCGTCGAAACAAATAAAAGAGAGATGATGGGAATGCTTCGCTTTGCCTCCAGATGGGCGCAGATCATGGAGATTAAAATAGGAGAAGGCAAAAAGTTGAGCAGAATTGCAGGATGGGCCAGTCATAAGGTTGACACCGAGACGATATCTGGATTAGAGTTTAAATGCGCTTTGGATGTTCTATGCAAAGTATGGAAGTATGGGAAGGAGCTTGAAAGGCACTACTTCCGTGGATAACACATCAGCCGAGTTTCACTTCGGGGAACGCCTGTGGTTCCCCTTCTCATCAAACTCATCACTAAAACAAAAAAGTGGTGAGTTTGTAGGAAAGTATAGGACTTTTCTAAATGTTCTTTAACAAAAGGAGAAAAAATGAAAAAAATAAAATATCGATTTGGCAGAAAAGTATTTTATCTTGTTAATTTTGAGAAGATTATGCATGGAGTCAAAGAGGTCAGGCAAAAACTCATTAGTATAAATCTCGATCCATGTAGCGGTAGTTATCTCTCGATAATCCGTCGAAATTCATCGGCATTCGGCACCAAGAGATCATTTGCTACTATTGGTTTGATTGGCAGTGGTAAATACATAATACTGTTCGGCAATAGAAATCTACCAAAAGGTATCTATAGTCATTGTGATGAGGAGATGACCTTTCACAAGAGATTTTGGTTCGTGTGTAATCCTAGATTTCCAGGTCCAAGAGGAGTAAGTATGGTTTTGATAGTACCACAAAAAATTATAAGGGGAACAAATACTCCATAAACCAATCAGCCGAAGTGCACCATGGTGAACTTCGGCTGTTTTTTTATTCTTGAATCTTGAATCTGTGCCTACCTCTTCCCCCCTCCCGTCCCTAGCAAATATTTTCTCGGATTTACATCCAAATCCATAAAGCCATCTACGGCTTCTATGAGCTTGGCTGATGTTGATTTACCAAAGGAAACTACTTCCACTTGGCATCCTTGTTTGATTTTCAAATATTCTACAAGCGGAATAAAGTCTCCGTCGCCTGTGATCAAGACCACTGCATCCACTTTTGCTGAAAGTGATATAGCATCTATCGCCATACCGACATCCCAGTCTGCTTTCTTGGCTCCACCGGGGAAAATCTGTAGATTTTTTGTCTTTGTCGTGATACCAACCTTACCAAGAGCTTCGAAAAAGCTTTTCTCGTCTCCAGATTCTGTGGTGATGACATATGCTGTCGCTCTGATCAAAACTCTTCCATCCAATGCGTCTTTGACGACTTGGCCGAAGTTGACCTTGGCTCCATACAGATTCTTAGCTGAATGATATAAATTTTGTGTATCTATAAAAATCCCAACTCTCTGATTTTTGTGTTTTATTACTGACATGATTGATTTTTAATGAGCGAAGTGAATATAAAAATCATCACCCCGTGAAGTGAAATCTTTTAAGATTTCTCCGCCATAGGCGGATACTTCACTGGGGTAAATCGATACAACTACCCCGCTCTTTATTATAAAATTAATAATACCGACCTACTTACATTATAACACGATAAAATAAACAAAAATCCGCTCGAGGCGGATTTTTGTTTAAATTACTTTAGTCCCGTCTTCTTTGCTATCGCTGAATGCCTTTTTGGATAGTTCTTTGCCAAATATTTCATATGTTTCTGTCTGTCTGCCACCATACCTAGAAGACCTCTTCTTGAGTGATTGTCCTTGGCATTTTTCTTCAAATGTTTGGTCAATTCCTCGATTTTCTTCGTAAGCATAGCTATCTGGACCTCAGGAGAACCTGTGTCTGTATCGTGCATAGCGTGTTCGGCGATGACTTTTTGTTTCTTTATCTTTGTAAGCATTGTGGGGAGATTGTAGCATATCTGCCCAATATTTGCAACCCCTCATTTAAAGCCCCTTTTCCTTTCTGATCTCATTTAATGCCATTACTTGGTACTGATCCAATCCATTATTTACACCGGTTTTAAGAAAATCATCCATCTTTTTCTTATCACTCACGTACGTTTCTATTGCACGTTTATTAGGATCCTTACCATCAGCCCCTAATAAAGTCTCTACTGTCTCCCTAGCGGAGTCTGGCCATTGTAAAATCTTCAATGCCAAATCAACTCTTAGATTATATTCTGCAATAATGAAATCTGCCCCAATCTTTTTATCGATAGCTCCAGAACTTGTAAGGCCTTCAATAACCATTGCATTCTGAATTAATGGCATTTTCTTAATCATATCAGCGACTTTCTCCATCTTGGTGAGTCCTTCGGGGGTCATCCCTAGTATTGTCTCCACCTCTTTTCTGCTAATATCAAGCATTCTCCTATCATGTTCAGACATATTCTCCGGTATAGCCACCGAATCTTTTTGCACCTCATTATTTTGCGGTTGCATGGGTGTTTCGGTTTTCTCTTCCTGCGCAGATGCTGTTTCAACTTGCCCACCCCTCGTTATTTCATTGACCAAATCTTGTCCTGTAATTTCAAGCTCGCCCCCCTCCTCGACAATGATTTTATTTTTTGCGGCCATTTCTGTAACAGTAAGCTTGGCCCCCGCCTTCACAATTATTTCACATTTCAAAAGTTGCCCGACACGCCATTCTTGGCCAGTAGGAATACTATCCTTCACTTTCGCAAGCATATCTTTTTCCAAGGTCTCTTTTGGTGGCATTTCAAAATTCATATTTTTGTTTTATTAAAAATAATTAATATAGTAATTGTATAATATTTTTGATAGAAACACTATTAATAAAGATTTGACTTATTTACTAAATTTAAGTAATTTAACTAATAGATAGCACAACAAAAACAAGGAAAGGTAGAGAAGATGAAAGAAATGCACAGTGCAGTAGGAATATTGTCAGACTTGGCACACAGAGCGAGGATGACAGAAGATCATGGCAAAGACTATCGTGTCCAGACATTACTGGGGGTGATTATGTCTCCTGGGTTTAATCCACCCGGAATCACATACCGCAATTTGCTTTCGCTGATACGCTCCGGCACGGATCGTTCTTTCTCAAGATTCCAAATCATTCGTAGTAAAGATTTGGAAACGAGGCGAAAGCTACTTGAAATATTGGGTAGCTCCGGCGTGGATCAGAGAATTCGGGAAGGGCTTGTCGGACGCAAACGGATCTTCTCGACCACGGAAGGCAAAATTCGCTTGACCCTTGGTATGGATCCACGATGGAAAAATGTTTCCGATGTCAGGCGGAATCGCGTGAAAAAGTATTTGCCGACCATCGGAGATGCACTCGCCTTCTGGGCGAATGAAGGCCACCGGAAAGCTATCATGCGTGGGGAATGCTTCATTTTTCCTCACACACCTTTCGGTAAGCCTGGCCTTGAGATGGTAACGGAGATAAACTTCCGCCAAGGAGATGAGCCTGTGCTTATGGGGCGATTTGTAAACTTACCCTTTGAAGTGCGGGATCATGTTCTTTTGGTGGAGTGATGTTGGGGCGGCGTTTTCTTGGGGGTATTCACCCCCAAGAAAACGCCGCTTTTTTATTCTCTCTTTTAAATGCTATAATTATTGTGCGACATGAATTTACAAGAACTAAAAACTCAATTCCTTGAATATATTGAGATCGAAAGAGGACGGGCGTTGAAGACTATAAAAAACTATGATCGTTACCTAACGCTCTTCTTCAAACAAAGTAAGGTTACAAATCCGAAAGATATTACTAATGAAAAAGTGCGTGAATTTCGTATTTGGTTGAATCGCCGACCTGGAGCAAAAACTCGAGGGACACTAAGAAATTCCAATCAGACTTTTGTCAGTGATAATATGACCAAGAAAACGCAGAATTATTATCTGATTGCTTTGCGCATATTCTTAAGATTCCTAACTAGACGCGGTATCACTTCCTTGTCAGCAGATAATATTGAGTTGGCTAAAGTCGGCGAAAGATCAATAGACGTAATCTCTCAAACTGAATTAAAACGTTTACTCACCGCACCAGATAAGGAAGAAAATCCGGAGAAAAAAGCAAGGGGACATGCGATTTTAGAATTATTATTTTCCACCGGCCTTCGTGTTTCTGAATTGTGCTCACTAAAAAATGATCTGGATATAAAGATGGACGAATTTTCTATTCGCGGAAAAGGAGGTAAAGTACGCGTAGTATTCTTATCAGACGGAGCCAAATCCGCTATTAAAGAATATCTCGCTCTACGCAAGGACATGTCTGATGCTTTATTTGTAAAAGTCGCTGAAGAAAAGATAAAAGGCAAACCAGCAGCTGATCCGGATGGTGGTCTTACTAGTAGGACAATTGAAAGAATTGTAAAAAGATACGCCACAATAGCTGGAATAACAAAGAAAGTCACGCCTCATGTCATACGCCATTGCTTTGCCACGGACTTGCTTTCAAACGGTGCCGACCTTCGCTCTGTCCAGGCTATGCTCGGCCACTCAAATATCGCGACGACGCAAATTTACACACATGTTACGGATAAACACTTGCGGGATGTTCACAAAAAATTCCATAATAAATCATAAAATACAAAATGCGGGGTTTTGGCTTCGCCAAAACCCCGCATTTTGTATTTTAAACAAGTCCAGTTTACAAAATCATCAATACCCCACCCAATATTATCCCCGTTACCAAAAATAGATATTTAAAAATCTTTTCAGATAAAGCACTTGGTGTATAAATAACATTTATTACTGAATAGATAAACATGGCAATTAGTAAAAGACTAAAATAACTAATTGAAAGCGTTTTATTAATTGAAGCCACCATCAAGCCGATTGAGTTTAATATAAGAATATTTGCTAAGTTGTTTGTGAACCATCCAAAAGTGTCCCAGAGTTTTGTCTCATGCCAGTACGCTATTTTAGAGTACGCCAAACTAGAGACAAATAGGAGTGGGAAAGCGAGAGTTATCTGAGATATTAAATTCAAATCAAATCTATCTGGACTTAATGTCCAAATCAAGGTAAAGATAAAAAGGAGACTGCCCATCATAAAAGAATTTATTGTGAGTTTATTTGATGCTTTTGCAGCATTTGTCTCAAAGATGTTTTTCCTATTTGTATCCATATATTTTATTTCAAAAAATTAAATAATCTTCCCACCACCGGCAAGGGCTTCGTCTCTTTTTTCATCACATTCATCACGCCCGCGACGAGTAAAGCAATCACAGCTATCTGCCAAATCCAAGAGAAAATCATTCCTATTCCGAAAGGCAAAATCCCAAAGCCAAAATATCCTGCCATCGATACAATAAAAAGAATAATCCCCTGATTAATATGAAAATTCAAAAACTGTGTTCTATTCTTCACAAAAATCATAGGCAGAAAAAATATAAAATATCCGAGAACCGCCCAAAGTTTTTCATTATCAATCTGCCCACTCCCCGCCCCGCCGTTATTCTCCAATGGATTTATTATCTTCTGTTCTTCGTTCATAGTGGTGAAATTATATCATAAAAATACTACGTTCTTACGATTTGACTTTTATATTCAAGTATGATATACTCGTAGTACTGGTGAAATGATAGTAACCGGTCGGCTAGCAGTCCGCAACTGCAATGTTCGTTCAAGAAAAGGAGTGTCATATGACACTGAGTAAAGAGCGGGCTGGTGAAATCGCAGTGTTGGTTCTCCAAGACAAAATGGAGAGAGATGGTGGAATCCGTCTGAATCCAAAGGAAATCAGGCGAGAACTCACCAACGGGGCAAAGAAACTCGGCATCCTTCCTTCGGAAATGGCCGAGCTTGCAAAGATGTTTCTTGCAACTACTTATCAAAAAGTTGTTGCGGAACTCGACTCTATGATCGACGAAAAATGACCATAAACCGACAAGGTTTGGAAGCATAGCTTCCAATAAAAGGGTAATTCCGGTTTGTCATTAGCTGATCTGCTTCGGCCGATCCGCCTTACACAAACCCAAGAGAACAAGAACCTAACCTCTCGGAGGCTACCTGGGATACAGCCTCGACCCAGACCCACTTGCTTCGGCGGTGGGTTTTTTTATATTAAATGATTTGACTTTAAGTTTAACTTAAGATAAACTTGTCTATATGAATACATTGGTAAAAAACCACATAAATAATATTATTCCTTTTAAGGATTTCCGCGTAAATGCCGACAAATATATCAGGGCCTTGGAAAAAGGTATGTCTTTTGTGGTAGTCAAAAGGTCAAAAGCAATCTTTCGTCTGGAACCAGTGGGTGAAAAATGGGAGACTTTGATTGATTTTACAGAGGGAGGTAAAAAAGAAGGGATTAGGGTCGAGAAACTCATTTCTATAATGGAAAAATTTAAGAAGAATGAACAAAATAGAAAAGTTTCTCTCTAAAATTGAGAGTCGGAAAAGGGATATTATTCTCGAATTACTCTATAAGATAAAGACAGACGACCTAAGGGGTCTAGACATTAAGAAACTACAAGACCAAGAAAATTGTTTCCGCCTAAGAAAAGGAAAAATCAGGATAATCTATAAAAGAGATAGTGGCTACAATAATATTGTCTCCGTCGAATATCGATCAGAAAAAACCTATAGAGATTTCTAAAAAATACCGAGGCGGAACCTTAAATCCACAGAAAGGTTCCGCCTCGGTATTTTTGTGTTATTATTGTCTTATGAAAATCATTTCCTGGAATGTAAACGGCCTGCGAGCTTTCCACAAAAAGGGGGCTTTTGACAGCATTTTTGAGGTTGATCCGGATATTTTCTGCCTGCAAGAGACGAAAGCTCATCCAGAACAGCTTCCCGAAGAAGTGCGCTCCCCCGCAGGTTATCACGCCTTTTTTGATCATTCAAAAGTGAAGAAGGGATATTCTGGCGTAGCAATTTATATAAAAGAAAAACTTCTCTCCTCTGTCATTCCGTTGAAGAACGGAACCCAGTCCCCAAAAGTAGAATATGGACTTGGAGTGGAAAAATTAGACCAGGAAGGTAGATTTCTCGCATTGCATCTCGGAGATACTGTCATCATAACTTGCTATTTCCCAAATGGCGGAGGTGGGCAAGACAGACTTGAATACAAGCTTGAATATTATGATGAATTTCTGAAATTTATAAAAAAATTGGAAAAAGCCGGAAAAAGCGTGATTTTCTGCGGAGATGTAAACACCGCACACAATGAAATCGACCTTGCAAGAGCAAAAGAAAATGCCGAGCATACCGGATTTTTACCGATAGAACGCGCTTGGATGGACAAACTCGTCGCCCATGGCTGGATAGACACTTTCCGCACACTTCATCCAAAAGAAATAAAATATAGCTGGTGGGATATGAAAACTTTTGCTCGAGAAAGAAATGTCGGCTGGCGTCTGGACTACTTTTTCACCTCACAAGATTTGAAATCAAAAATCTCCCGCGCCGAAATCTTAAATAATATGTTTGGAAGCGACCATTGCCCGGTACTGCTTGAATTGAAATAAATTATTTGTATATATCGTGTCCTCCAATAGCCAAAATATCGACATCTTTTTTAGAAGCATAGGAAAAAATGATTCGAAATTCATAATTTACAGAAAAACTATAACAATTTTTGAATTGCCCGTGTAATTTATGGACTTTCAGTATTTTGTGATTTCGAGCATCTTTAAATAATTCTATTTTCTCAATCACCTCATCCTGTAAATTCTCCTCTAGTTTATTAAATTTCTTTACAAAAATCGGTGCATAAATAAGATTTAGCATTTTATTTGAATCTTTTTGCTAATTCTCTTAAATCTCCGTGCAACCCTTTGCCCATAGCTATTTCATGCTGCGCTTGCAAGACATCCTGTATCGCCTCTTCTTCCGATGCACTTAAAATAGCTCGGCGAACAGCGTCGGCTTTGTTTGAACCATATCCAGACTTCACAAGATTATTCAGTTTTTCTTCCAATTTTGCAGGAAGTGGAACAGATATTGTACTCATATTTTATATATATTAAATTACTAACATATCCTATATTATCATATGATAATATAGGATGCAAATACCAGAAAGATGTTGGAAATACAAAAGAAAAGGCGGGGTTTGCTTCGCAAACCCCGCCCGATTTATTGAGTATCAACATCTATAAACACATATTGCAAGGAATAGGTTATGCGTTGAAATTAATTGTGTAAACCCTTTTGTTTAGTTGAGATTCCATAATCACACAGAGGCAATCAAACTTACTTCCATCAACAGGCTCTTCAAAACACATGTCCACTTCGTCAATACTGACCGCAATGCGCCAACCCACAGAAGTGATTACAGACCCTTTCTTTAAAGCTATACGAATAAAAGGCATCTTTTCACAGGTAGACTCACTAAACATAAGAGAGTTAATAATGGTCGCTTCGGGTAGACAGATATCTCTGTGAAAACCCGTAGGAGTGACAACTTTGTCACTAAATATTTTTCCTCCATGTTCTTCAGTCAACCGACTGACTATTCCTAGCTTTTGCTCATGGTAATTCGAAATCAAAAACATCTCACCATTCCACGGGGTCAGGCTTTTTTTGACCAGATAGTGACTGATCATCGAGGTCGCCACCACGAACAACACTGCGGATATGAATTGCCACATAACTTTCTCCTTTTCTCAAAGAACTCGTTTAGAAAAGCGTTTTGCCTTCCTACAAACTCACCACATTTTTGTTAGTGATGAATTTGATAAGAAGGGCAACCGTTTCGCTTGTGGGGCGAAGCGGTTGCCCGAAGTACTGCAGTCAACTACTTTAATATCATTGTAGATGATGCAGAGCCAATTGAGGCAAGTGATACCCCAACCAGAACTAGAACAATTCCGACCAAACCTATTTTCTTATTCGAAGGATCGCCCAAAGCGCCCACAGAAATGAGAAGCCCGGGAATGAAGGTAACCAAACCAGGTAAAACAAAATACATATTCATGTTTTTCCCTTTCTCAAAGAACCTGTTTAAGAAGACCCTATATCTTCCTACAAACTTACCACTTTTTGTTTTAGTGATGAGTTTGATAAGAAGGGGAAATTTGAAGTCTTTCCCCAAGAGTTTCGCCCTATCTCCGATTGAACAGAATGGTAACCGAATAATCCATCCGCCACACATCAAGAGCTACTGTTCGATATCTATGATCCATTGGCTTATGAAGCATGAGATATAATCCGGCGTCTGTGTTCTCAACTGAATAACAGAATAGTCCATCGTTCAGTTCAAATGTGACTTTAATGTCACGAAACAGTACACTCGGAATGTAGTGGCTATCTCCACCTGGAATAAACAAACCCAATACCACCGTCTCTTTCTTCAAGTCCACTTCATTGAATTTATTACAATTCAATGGGACTATAGTCTGTTTGTCTTCACCATCTTTTATAACCAGCATCAATCCGCCGTCCCAGATATGCATCTTATTCTTTATAATAATGTAGCTAATGCACGGGCACAGAATGACGAACAGTATGATCGCGATCATTCCATAATTCATACTCACTTCCTTTCAAAGACCTATAATCAAGGCGAAATTCGTTTGAATTCCTACTACCTTAATCATCTGACAACAATATAGCACCTTTGTCTAGTAATGTAAAGCTGTCGTCGAATCTCGACAAAGATAAATAGAGGTATATAATTAGACATATAATAAAGTTAAAGAAATGTTTACAAAAGTATTTCAAGAACTTGGTTTGTCTGAAATCACACAAAAAGTCTTCAATGACTTGGTGGCAAATGGAGCGACGCCTGCTAGTAAATTGGCAGATAGAGTGGGTATTCCCCGCCCATCTGTGTATGATCATCTTAAAATATTGATAAAACACGGCTTGGTAACAGAAAGAAAGGAGGAGTATAAGAAAGTATTTCAGATTGATAATGTGCGGAATATTCAGGAAATGCTAGCCGACAAAATCAAATCTTTGGAGAATGAGAAAAAGCAATTTGAGCTCTCGCTTCCCTCTTTATTGCAAAAAGTGGCTTTTGTAGAGCCACAGATTAAGTTTTATTCAGGAAAGGAGGGTATGAGACAAGTCTTGAACACAATAATGCTAAATAGAGATATAGAAACAGTCCTATTTTGGCCAATGAGTGAAATGATGAAAGTGCTTGGACCGGAATATTTAAGAGATTTAAATGAAAAGAGAGTAAAAAGAAATATTTTTTTGCGTGCGATATGGCCGAGTGATAAAGTCTTGGATACCGAGCAATATCCATATTTGAAAAGTGGCGAGGATACTCTGCGCGACTTGCGCTTTGCACCGGTTGGTATGACATGGAATATGGGTTATTGGCTGTATGAAGACAAAGTCGCTTTTCTTTCTTCCGAAAAAGAAGGATTTGGTTTTGTCGTCCATTCAAAAGATTTTTCCGACCTGATGAAATTACAATTTGAAAATATTTGGAAAATTTCTACACCTGCAAAAGAAAAATAACCAAGTCTGTAATCATCAATAACTTTCATAAATTAATAATACTCTTATTATTAGCCACGGCTCCTCTCTTTTATAAAGGACATTTTTGTTTTGAGTTATCCACAGGTATGTCCTTTACATGTCCTTTAAGAGGGATTAAAATATGTGAGGGGTGAAATAAGTTATTCGTCGGAAAAAGTTTTTAGAAATGCAACTCAAAAGCTTTCTCCACCGGCATTAACTTCGTTCTTTAAGGGAGTCTAGCTAACTCCGCAATAGAAAGGCTTACTTGGTGATACATCATTAGCTTTCCTCTCGAAAAACCTGTCTTGATCTTTTCTCAAAAAAGACGACTAGGAGTCGAGAATGTAGTAACACTGGGAATTCTCTTTCGACAACCGCTCATCTCAAAAACAATTTCGCTCAGAACTTGTATATAGAGGGGCGGTTTTTTAATACTTAAAAAGCCAAATTATGGCTGATTTATTGGGTTTTTTCACGTGAAACATGTCTAAAGTATCACATCTTCCAGCAGAAAAACCCTTGATACTCGCCTTTTCATATCAATATAGACAGTAATTACATTAAATTGCCACTCTGTTTCATCTGAAACATCTTTCTCCAGCAAATAGGTTTGAATTGTCCTAGATAGTCTTTGTAGCTTCCAGGGATGCATATTGTCTTCCGGTCTAAAACACCCATCAGATTGGGTGTTCGACCGATCAAATTCATTTGATTTAGGTCTAAAGCCACCCTTTTCACATGAAACACCATGTAAACTTTCACGGGAAACACTTTTTACCTCTACAAAATGCAATTTATTGACTTTTTGGGAAATTATGTCAATTTCCCCCCATTTTTTCCAATAATTTCGATCAATTATCTTAAAACCGTGTTTCACCAGAAACCTACACGCCAAATCCTCACCTAATTTCCCTATTTCATTGTTTTTTGTCTTGTCTTTCAATATGAGTAAATTATATCATAATTAATCAAAATATCACAAAAAAACATTCATTTCGTGTAAAAATCATTATATTCTTATAATTACTCAAGATTTTCACGTATTTTTACTTGTTTATTATAGATTTTTGAATTTTTTATTGATTTTTGTGTGTTTTTGGTCTCTTTAACACATTCTAATCTTTTCACACGAGACAAATTAAAACGTTTCTAAGAAACGTTTTTGATATAGGACAGATTGTATTTCAGACAATGTATTTTATGTCCTACCCTCACAGTTAGCCGTATTTTTAATAAAAGACATCTAAAAGGCTCGAATTTGCCAGATTCTATTGGTCGTCTTTTATACACATATTCACATAGTTATCCACAGTTTCATGTGAAAATACCCTTATATTAAAAGCTATAAATTATCCACTTATTTTCATATCTGCTTTTCATGTCATTATGTGTCTTTGAAGTAGGGAGGTGTGTCTTTGAGAGAAAGTCGTGTTTCATGTGAAAGGATTTAGTGTGAATGTTATAAAAATCATTGCGCCCGCACACATAGCAAAAAAGCGCAGTTACGCGCTTTTTTGCTATGTGTGCGGGCGTCGGGAATCGGACCCGAACCCAATCCTTGGCAAGGACTAGTTCTACCATTAAACTACGCCCGCAAATTTACTTTTTGTATTATACACAATTTTATAAAAAAACAAAATTGTTTTTTGATTTTTAGCCAATTTAGCGTATTATGATGAAATGCTCCCATGGTGAAATGGATATCACAACAGTCTTCGGAACTGTTGTTGTGGGTTTAAATCTTAGAAAGCAAGTAAAAGTCTTTACTTGCGAAAGATTTAAAGGACGGAGCGGGCCCTAAGCCAGCAGGATTGGAAGCGAGTCGGGGTCGAGACTTTGCGATGGCGACGGCCGAGCAAAAGTCGTGACCGAATCCTAATGGGGGAGTTTAATATTGCGCTCGTGGTGAAATGGATATCACAACAGTCTTCGGAACTGTTGTTGCGGGTTCGAGTCCTGCCGAGCGCACAAAATAAAAATATGAGTTAGTTTGACATATTGTCTAAAGGCTGATATTATTAATTAGTTATCAAAGTTGATGATTTTTACAGTAATCACACTGTGAAAAAAGCACATTAAGAAAGGACTGGACAAAATGCCTCCGACACCTCCGTTTACGCACGTACAGAACGAACAGCATCACGCAGAAGAAGAGTTCTTTAAGTCGAGAATATATCTCTTCCTGACCAACCGAGACAACGTCAAAGCATTTTCGATTGTGTTTCTGTTTATTGTGGGGATTGCAATCCTTCACTTCCTAACACACTGAAGTGCCTCTGATGTGTTTCATTCTCCAATCGCGCATGACCTCCGGGAAGTGCGCTTTTCTTTTTATCAAAATATCTGCTAAAATTCATCTAATGAAGAAAACTTCAAATAAAACAGAATTCGGGCCGATACCAAAGGAGGTTTGGGAGGCGTCGCAGACTTTGAAAAAGGCGGGTTTTGAGGCGTATCTCATAGGCGGATGTGTGAGAGATATTTTGCTCGGCATTATTCCAAAAGATTGGGACATTACGACAAATGCAAAGCCGGAACAGATTATTGCCACTTTTCCAAAGACTTTTTATGAAAATACTTTTGGTACTGTTGGTGTTGTAAATGAAAATACCGTAGACGAAGCAGTGAAGGTGATAGAAGTCACTCCATACAGACTTGAAGCAGAATATTCAGATAATAGGAGACCCGATGCAGTTATTTTTAGTGAAAAGCTAGACGATGATCTTCACAGAAGAGATTTCACCATAAATGCAATTGCATTGAATATCACAGAAGAGGGGAGTAAGGAAGGATTTTATAAAGGAAATATTGAGGACTATTATGGCGGGCAAGATGATTTGAAGAAAAAAGTCTTGAGGACTGTCGGCGACCCACATGAAAGATTTCAAGAAGATGGTTTGAGGATTTTGCGTGCAGTAAGGATTGCAAATTTTGTCGGTTTTGAAATTGATAAAGCCACGGAGAAAGCTTTGCTTGTAGAATCGGGGCTTCTTGCAAAAATCTCTAAAGAAAGAATACGCGATGAATTTACAAAAATAATAATGTCGGATACGCCAATGGAAGGCATAAAATCCTGCCAAAAATTTGGAATTTTGAAATATATTATTCCTGATTTGGAAAAGACTATCAGCATAGAACAAAAGGGTGCCCATATTTATGATGTTTGGGAACATTCTTTGAGGGCGCTTCAGGAGACGGCGGATAAAAAGTGGCCTTTGGATATAAGATTATCTGCATTGCTTCACGATATCGGCAAGCCTAAATCTCGCAGGGCAGGGGCCGAGGGCCCCTCCAAAGAGGCGGGCAAGGAAAAATGGACTTTCTATGGGCATGAAGTGATCGGCGCGAGAATGACAGAAAAAATTCTCACCGATTTAAAATATCCGAAAAAAGTTATTGAAAAAGTGGTTAAGCTTGTCAGATGGCATATGTTTTTCTCTGATACTGAGCAGATAAGTTTGTCGGCTGTGAGAAGGATTATCGCTCAAGTAGGCAAAGATAATATTTGGGATTTGATGAATGTGCGAATCGCCGATAGGATAGGTATGGGCAGACCAAAAGCCGATCCGTATCGCTTAAGAAAATATCATGCCATGATAGAAGAGGCGACTAGAGACCCGATTTCTGTGGGAATGCTGAAAATAGATGGGGGAAGACTTATGGAAGTCACAAAAGAAGCTCCGGGGCCAAAAGTTGGCTTTGTTTTGCATGCACTTCTCGAAGATGTACTTGAAGATCCAAAACTCAATACTGAAGAATATTTGGAAAATCGTGCGAAAGAACTTATGAAGTTGCCAATAAAAGAATTGAAGAAAATCGGCGAGGAAGGGAAAGAAAAAAAGGAAATAGAAAATGAAAAGGAGGTGAAAAAGATAAGAGGGAAGCATTGGGTACAGTGAGAGAGGCTTGTCTGGATAAAAATTTTCACGGGGTCCTGTCGACCTGCCCCTTTTGAAATGCACGGATATTTTCTTGCTAAAAAATTCCTCGTGCTCGCGCCGTCGCGCTCCCAAGGCATTTCAAAAGGGGCAGGCTCGCCACCCCTAACAAAAATTTTTATCCCTCGCTTCGTTACAACTTTTATGCTAATATCTTTTAATATCGGGGCGTGGTGTAACGGTAGCATCCATGCTTTGGGAGCATGTAGTCAGGGTTCAAATCCCTGCGCCCCGACCATAAAGATAGAAAAGGTATCGGTGTGATTATAGGTAATATCTCCGCCTGAGGCGGATAGTCAGGGTTCAAATCCCTGCGCCCCGACAAATGAAGATTCTAATCTACGGCGAGAATACAAAAGAAATTGAAAAACTTGCTGAAAAGGTGGGTCTTGATGTGGTTGAAAGTGGGACAGAAATAATCGCAAGCCACGAAAAATCTATCGATCTCGTGGCAAGCTACGGGGGTGATGGCACATTTATGAAATGTGAGAAAGACTTTCCTGGAATTCCGAAATTTATTTTGAAGAAAAGCCATACGACAAAAAAGGGTCATCATTTGCCAAATGAAGAGATATTAGAGAAGGTCGCGAAAGGGGAATATAGAACCGAAGAAGAAATAAAAATTGAGGGAAATACAAAAGACAGGCGAATTGTTGGGCTAAATGAAATTATCGTCCATAATAGCGACCCAAGACAAGCCATAAGATATGAAATCTTTGTAAATGGTAAGCAAATCGGGCATGAAATAATAGGAGATGGGGTGGCAATATCGACGCCGTTTGGTTCTACGGGCTACTATCGTGCTATCACAGACAGCTTCTTTGAAGTCGGTATTGGAATCGCTTTCAATAACAGTACGGAGCAATCTGACCATATGGTGATAAGGGATGATTCAGAAATAAAAGTGAAAATAATGCGCGGACCAGCGATGGCTTATGCGGACAATCACGCTGAAGAGATACCTTTGAATCCAGGAGATGAGATAATTATTAAAAAATCAGCGGAAAAAGCAAAAATAGTGAAGATTATTTAATATGACAAATCAGCCAAAGAAATTTCAGAAAAAAGTGGAGGACTTTGTTTGTGAAAAATGCGGAAATACCGTAAAAGGCACTGGCTACACAAACCATTGTTCGAAATGCCTTTGGAGTAAACATGTGGACGTAAACCCAGGGGATAGGGCGGAGGCTTGTGCAGGGATGATGTGCCCTATAAAGATAGAGACTGAAAAAGGGGAATTTGTGATTACACATAAATGCGTAAAATGTGGTTTTGAAAGGAGAAAGAAAATAGAAAAAGAGGATAATTTTGATGAAGTGGTGAGAGTAAGCAAAAAATCTCAGGCTTAATTCACTATTCGAACCTTGTATTAGTATCTAGTGTACTATATAATAGAGTTCGTTATGACAAAAGCTTATCTACGTACTGATGCAATAAAATTTAGAAAAGCTGGCTATTCTTATTCCTATATTCAAAAACAAACTGGAGTTTCAAAGAGCACTTTAAGTGAGTGGCTTTCTGATATACCATATAAACCGAATAAAGAAACTGCCGATAAGATAGTCAGGGCTAGATTAATGGCGAATGAAGCCCAGAGAGCAAAAAAGAGAAAATCTATTGAAGATGCAGAGAAATTAGCAACAAAAGATATCGGAAAATTCACGAAAAGAGATTTATTTATGCTCGGAATCGGTATTTATATCGGGGAAGGTGCAAAAACTAGTCATATTGTAAGAGTTGTAAACTCCGATCCAAAGATAATCAAAACTACTATATCTTGGTTTAAAAAGTGTTTTCATTTGCAAAATAGTAATTTTTCTATTAGAATCCATTTATATCCTGATACGAATCAGGGTAAAGCTATAAGTTTTTGGTCAAAAGAGACTGGTTTATCAAAAGATTCTTTTTTAAATTGCGTTGTTGATACTAGAACAAACAAAAAGAAGAAAAATCATGGTAAATTACCTTTTGGGACGGCACACATCTCCATAAAAGGTGCGGGAAACAATTTCTTCTTTAGAAGAATAATGTCGCTTATAGACAAGGTTCATCAAAATGCGGGCGTGGTTTAATGGTAGAATGACACACTTCCAATGTGTTGATCCGAGTTCGATTCTCGGCGCCCGCACAAAATGTCTAAAGACAGACCACAATGTGGACTTATATTAGAAAATACTAAAGGAGAGATTCTCTTACAGTTAAGAGATAATAAAAGTGCAATACCTTATCCAAATACTTGGGGAACTTTCGGTGGACAAATCGAGAAAGGAGAAACCCCGAAAGAAGCGATAATCAGAGAGATAAAAGAAGAATTAGGTTACACGCTTTTAGATCCAGAATATTTAGGCGTTTTCCCTTTTGACGGTTACGACATACATATGTTTAGAAAAGTAGATAATCAAATAAAATTAAGAAATCTAAAGGTCAAAGAAGGGCAGTGCGGGGAATTCTTCTCAGTGGGGAAGTTGGAAGGGTTAAGATTCGCTTTTAATTGTGAGAGTATTGTTAGAGAATATATCAAGAGATTCTCTAACAATAATTAAGGGAATAAGTTTTTATACTCTGAAATATTATAGATAAAATCTATTATCGATTGCATCGTCGTCGCTATAGTTTCATCTTTTATAACAACAAATTTCTTATTTCGCCTATTAAAGAAACAAATATAATCCTTAAATGACACAATGCTTGTCTGTATTTTAATATCAGAGATAAATCTAGCACTTCCACTTCTCTTTTTGAGTATTTCTGAAAGATTTCCAAGGCTTTTCTTAAAAATATCTAGACCCGTCGGACTACTTATACCTTTTAACACAATGCCTTTCCTGGCTACGGTTTCTTGCCAATGTTTCAACCACTCTTTCTCTGTATTCTTAAGTAGAACATCTATATCTTCGGGCGTTTCGATAGAATAAATCACTTCTCCTCTCTTTAATTTAAGAGCCAAATCCAAAAATCCATTCAAATCTTTGAAATAGGGCATTAGGCCACTATCAGAGTTTTTCTTTACTGGAAGATTAAGCGATTCAGATATCTGTTTAGAAGTCTCTTGGTATAGAGAGCGAATATCAAAATCTTTATTTATTACAAAAACAATTCTCTTGCCTTTCTTCTTTTTCGACAAAACTCTTCTTGCCGTCAAATCTTTTACTGCTGAATAAATACTTGGGCGAGCTAGACCTATATCTTTTGATAAGGAGAGGATATTTGCATGTCCGTTTTTATAAATAACCGATATAATCTCGGCTTCTCGCTTACTAAATGAAGCTTTTTCTATTATTTTATCCAATTTCTGCATAATACAAGTGTATATCTTTTATACACTTTTTGCAAGTTTATTTTAGTTTATGCTAATTTGAGCCTGGATATTGGTTATTTGAAAGGAGAGAAATATGTCAAAAAAGGTCAAATCAATTCCGTGTCCAGAATGTGACGGGCGTGGCTACACGACAAGTTACTCGGGAAGTTGGCACGCTGATAATACCCTGGTAAGCAGTTATAACGACTGTCGAAGGTGCGCAGGGAAAGGTGTTATCCTGATCGATGAAGTTAGGAGAAAAGATATATCAGAAATCAGGAACACACTACGCGAGAAACAAGATGAATTAAAACAGTATCGTTCAGAAGAAATTCCGCGCCTTAAACGAGAAATCAAACTCGTTAAGAAGACGCTTATGATTGTAGTGTCGAAATGTAAGTAAAAAGGACGAACTACTGGAAGGGATGAATTATGGGTATGTGGTATTCAAACGGGGAAGACGAGGAAGATCATTGTGTAATTCCAGACAGGGAAAGAGCAAGTAGAATATATGATTGGAAAGGGATGCTCAAACAGAACGCTGATTCACCATTACTAAAAGAAGAACTCTTAAAAAGGTTGTTAGAATTCACAGAGATCGTAAAAGAAAACGCCATTAACAAAATCACACAACGGCAACTCGAGGAGTTTCATCTTATTGGCGAAATTATAGAGGTTCTTGAATGGTTCAGGTATGAAAAGTGTTCTTACAAGAGGAAAAAGAAAGGATAACATGAGAATGAAAAGTATCTGTATAATAATTGGCGAAACTGGTAGGCGAACAAGTGTTTATGGCAAAGCTTTCGAGGATGGAAGGGAGGCGAGGCGGTTTGCAGATCATTGCCAAGACCAAGTTGGTTCTGCTTTCTGCGAATATCGTGTTAAACGTTTGAAATTGGTAAGAAAAAAAGGATAACATGTCAACGAAACAGAAAAGCAGTTCGAAAATATGTCCACGTTGTTATGGCCGTGGCGAACTGATAGAAAACACAGGAACAGGTCCTACGGGCTATAGTTACCAAAGATGTACGGCATGTAAAGGTAAGGGAGTTGTTAGATGCAAAGGGATTTCAAGAAAGAATGCCGTAGAAATACTCAAAAGGAAATTGATTGTAAATATGAGCAGAGTCCTGGGAAAATTATCGAGAACACAGGTGGGAGAACTGCCGGGCTCGATTCCCTCAGATATCAAACGAATTAACAATAACCTGGAATATTTCAATGATCGTTTCCCCGAATCATAGACAACAATCGGTTGTTTTGGGGGCTAGATAAAATCTAGCCCTCTTTTTTTATACAAAATAAAAACCACCTCAGAGATGAGGTGGCTTTAGTCCTCACTCGATCACAGACTAAGATGTGAAGAGTAGGACCATTGCGAGAAAGATAACGGGGTAGGTGATATGCCGGCTTGAGTGTAGCTCCCATCCGCCATTTCCAATCGGACGAATGTATACTGATGGCACATTACGTACGACATAGCTCACGAAGGCCGTCAGAATCATTGCGGATATGACACAGGCGCGCAATGACCACTGACCGTTGTTGAAGATAAAAATCAACCGAGCGAAAGAGGCAACCATCAAGCCAAGCCCCGCCAGCCACAGCACCGTCGATACGGTTATCATGTATCGGTAAACACTACGACTCTGTTCCTGAATATTCATCTTCTCTCCTTATGTTTTTTGTTCAGTTCCATACAGAATCTAACACCTACAGAAAGAATGTCAACATCAGCGTATACCAATACCATCTCTATTATTTGTTATAATTATATAAAATAAAAGTCGCATTTATTAAAAAATAATTCACAAATTATTATGTCAGCAAAAAATTGGTCTTGGGGAATTGCAGAAGCCGTAATATGGTATATCGCCGTCTATTATTTCCTTTTTGTTATAAAAAACGAGGTAAACTTATATTGGAGTGCTCTGATTCTCCTTGTGCTCTCATACGCTGGTATGATAGCTTGCCCTTGGTTTAGAAATACAAACGCATGGAAGGAATTACGTAGGAAAGATCAGATTTAAACAAATCAAAAAAGCGCCGAGTGGCGCTTTTTTCATTAATTTAGTAATTCAAAAATAAAAAAACACCCCGTTGGGGGTGTTTTTTTATTAAGAATTACTTAACTGCATCCTTCAAAGCCTTTGCTGCTCTGAATTTTGGAACCTTCATGGCCTTAACCTGAATGGTTTCGCCTGTTCTTGGGTTTCTTGCTTGTCTGGCTGCTCTTGCCTTGACTGAGAAGATTCCGAGACCTGCTACTGATACTTCTTCGCCTTTCTTCAAAGAAGCGACGATTGAATCAAATACTGTATCAACGACTTGTTCTGCTTGTACCTTTGTACCATTTAGAACGCCGTGTACTGCATCTACAATTGCTGCTTTATTCATAATGTTATGAATCTTGCGATTCTTTTAATTATTCGCGTATCAGGTCAGGGACACACGAAGCTTATAATATACGACCCCTTATGTGCTTTCCTTGTGCTTATTCTGGTTTCTCACTTCCTAAATAAGTACTCACAAAGGGTTTAGAGACCTGTGGGTATTATAATACGTTGCGAATTAAGTGCAATAGGGGAGAAAAGGTTGACAAATTATCTCGCGTATTCTATTACTCTTGACTCTCTTATCACCGTAACCTTGATTTCTCCAGGGTATTTGAGATCACTCTCTATTTTATCCGCTATATCTCTAGCCATTTTCTTGGCTTCAATATCCGTAATCTGCTCCGGAGTGACAAAAATCCTTATTTCTCGCCCTGCCTGCAAAGCGTAGGATTTCTCAACCCCTTGGAATGAATTTGCCAAAGCCTCAAGCTCCTGCAATCTCTTTATATAATTCTCAATACTATCGCTTCTTGCGCCCGGCCTTCCACCAGATATCGCATCCGCCACAGTGACTATCACAGCTTCAAGATTTTCAGCTGGATATTCTTCATGGTGAGACTGCATGGCTTTTATGATCTCCTCGCTCACACCGAATTTCTGTAAAATCCTTCTACCGATTTCGACATGTGTCCCTGCAACTTCATGATCGAGTGCTTTTCCGATATCATGCACAAGCGCACCGGCTTTTGCTACCTGCACATTTGCACCAACTTCTTCAGCTATCATACCTGCAATATGGGACATTTCTATGGAGTGTTGCAAAACATTTTGCCCATAACTTGTTCTAAAGTGTAGTCTACCGAGAATCTGTATAACCCTAGGGTCAAGATTCAAAATTCCGCATTCATATACAGCTTGTTCGCCTTTTTCTTTGATTATCTTGTTTATATCTTGCTGAGCTTTTTCAACTATCTTTTCAATCTTCGCTGGTTGTATTCTGCCGTCCATGAGCAAGTTTTCAAGAGCAACTCTAGCTATTTGTCTTCTGATCGGATCAAAAGAGGAGATGGTGATGACACCAGGAGTGTCATCTACTATAACCTCAACACCAGTAGCTCTTTCAAAGGCTTTAATATTCTTACCCTCTTTACCGATAATCTTTCCTTTCATTTCATCGGATGGAATACTGAGCATCGTAGACATAATGTCCGGTGCAACAGATGTAGAAAGTCTCTGAATCGATGTGACGAGAATCTCGCGAGCTCTGTGTTCCATTTTCTCTGCACCATTCTCTTCAAGCTTTTTCATTCTCCCAAGCAAATCTTCTTCATATTTTCTCTCCATCGCTCCAAGCAGAGAAGTCTTTGCATCTTCTTCAGTCATCTTTGCAATAGATTGCAAATCTCCAAGTTTCTGTGTCTCAAGTTTGTCGGCTCTATCGCGAATTTCCTTGATTTCAACGACTTTTTGCTTCAGACTCTCTACTTCTTTGTCTATATCCTGTTGTCTTCCATCCAAAAGTCCCTCTTTCTTTATAAGACGGTCTTCTGTTTGTTTAAATTTTTCTTCCCTCTGACGTGTTTCTTCTTTGATCTCTTTCATTACCTCGACGGACTTCGTCTCCGCGTCGATAATTATCTTCTTGGCTTTCTCCTCGGCGCTTAGCATCATCTGTCGGATCTCAAGTTCCATTGATCCCTTCTTACCGAGAGAGATGATAAGTCGCAAGAAGTAACCTATCGCAATGCCGAAAAGACCTGCAAGGCCTGCGAGAAGAATTACTATTTTTAATGACATAATTGCGAAAAAGATTTCGCCCCTTTAGAGTTTTTTCACCTGCTTTATGTTTTCACTAACTAATTTCATTTTTAACAACATACTGCTTGCTTAAAATCTGAAAAAACGGAATCTTTAAAATTAAATTGCTAACAGGATAATAGTATCGCATTTTGAGGGAAATGTCTAGGAAAATCAGCCGAGTCGGGCTTGCCGTCCCTACCAGTAGAAAAGTCATGGAAAACAACACAAAATGGCGGTTTCGCTTCGTCACGCCCTAGGCGGACAAGCCAAAACCGCCATTTTGTGTTATATATTACAGTATGAAATTAATATGCATGGATCTTGAAGGTGTGCTTATACCAGAATTCTGGGAAGAATTTGCTATCGTCACAGGCATAAAAGAGCTTGCTTTGACCACGAGAGATATTCCGGATTATGACAAACTCATGCAAATGAGGATTAAGATTTTGAAAAAAAATAAATATAATATTGAAAAAATAAAAAAAGTTGTAGCGAAAATGAAACCATTTCTCGGCGCGAGAGAATTTGTAAAGTGGATCAGAGATACCGGTGTGGCACAGCCTCTCATACTTACCGGAAGCTTTTATGATTACATAATGCCACTCATCGCAAAGCTCGGCCATCCGCTTACTTTTGCAAATACTCTTGAGGTGGATAGAAAGGGGAATGTTGTCGGATACAAACTCCGAGAAAAGGACGGGAAAATAGAAATGATACAGAGATTTCAAAAAGCCGGATATTTCACGATTGCAATAGGGGACAGCTTCAACGATTTGAAAATGCTAAAAGGCGCTGAAAAAGGAATACTCTTCAGGCCATCACCCAAACTCCTAAAACAAGAGAAGAATATTGAAGTAGCACAGACTTACATCGATTTGAAAAAAATAATTTCCAAAATACTCTAAAACACAACACAAAAGGCGGGCGCGCGAAGCGCGCCCGCCTTTTGTATTTATTCTTAATTCCTGAATCTTGAATCGTGAATCTATCTTCTACAACACCCTATCCACCACCCCATACTTCTTCGCCTCATCTGCTGACATGTAGTAGTCTCTGTCAGAATCTTTTTCTATTTGCGCAACTGTTTTACCTGTATTTTCAGCGATTATCTTCGTTAGTTTACCTTTCAATTTCAAAATCTGCCTCGCCGTGATTTCAATATCAGAAGCTTGCCCTTGCGCACCACCCATCGGCTGATGAATCATTATTTCAGAATTTGGTAAGGCAAATCTCTTTCCTTTCTTTCCTGAAGAGAGCAAGAGAGCTGCTGCTGAAGCCGCAAGTCCCACACAGACTGTCGAAATATCATTCTTCACATGATTCATCGTGTCCAAGATGGCAAGAGCCGCAGAAACAGAACCTCCAGGGGAGTTGATATAAAGCTGAATATCTTTCTTTGGATTTTCAAATTGTAAAAAGAGAAGTTGGGCAATGACGATATTGGCCGTTTCATCATCTATCGGCCCACCAAGGAAAACGATATTTTCTTTGAGCAATCTTGAATAAATATCAAAAGCTCTTTCGCCAAACTGGCTTTTCTCAATTACTGTTGGGATTAAGTATGACATATTTTTAAATTAAAATACTAATATACGAATGGTACTAATACAACGAATGGCTACGAATAAACAACCAATTCAAAGATACATCAAAAAAGGAAGTTTGACAAGAAAACGGGTCGTGCTACTTTGCACGACCCGTTGTGTTGACCACACAAATCAAACCTGAAAGAACTCCGAGAGCTTTTGAATGGCGTAATATTGATCCTGCCTGTCATTGGCACGGATAAACAAGTCAATCACTACCTTCTTGCTCTTGGCATGCCGTAGCATTTGAAGCCACAAAGCATGCCTTTTATACTTCGCCTCAATCAGCAATTCACCAGCCCTCATTGGGCAGGCATCAATAACTTGATCAATCTCTTCGATAGTTTTGGCCTTATTGAGCTGATCGTGCAGGTGTTGATCTTCTTCTTCGATTTCCTCGCGCTTGTCTTGTTCTCCCTTCGTCCACCTTTCCATTGCGAGGTAAATATCCTTCGTCGAGATGCCTGCGACATCTGACATAACCTTAAGGTCCACTCGTCGCCCATCAAACTTATAACTTGAACTCATAGCGATCTCCTTGCTTTTGAGTGAAATCACAATGATCTCACAAACATTGTCTAAAACCAGATTAGCATCAGTATTCCATAAGTCAAGACAAAAGAGATTTTGATTTTTTCGTTTTTCGTTCTACACTTCTGTTATGCGATTACACAGATTTTATATCAATCAAAGAATACAGGGGGATAAATTGAGAATTGACGATTCTGAGCTTTTAAACCAATGGGGAAAAGTTTTTCGCTTAAAAGCTGGGGACCCCAAGCCAAATAAAAATCAATTTGACGGGGCAAGCAAAATAATTATTTTTGATGGTACAGGTTTTGAATATGAAACAGAATTTGAATTGCTTACAAAAAAGGAAGCGATTTTGAAAGTGGGGGAGAAAAAAACAGTCGCCGAGCCGAAAATCGCCCTACACATTTTCCAATCGATAATTAAAAAAGATAATTTTGAACTTATAGTCCAAAAATGCACAGAAATAGGTGCAGCATCTTTTCACCCAATAATTTCGGAAAGGAGCGAGAAAAAAGATTTGAATATTGAGAGATTACAAAAAATAGCAAAAGAGGCGAGCGAGCAGTCGGGCAAGGGAAGAGTGCCAGAAATTTTTGTGCCGGCAGAGCTTGCTGTGGCGATTGAGGATTTTGACGGGACACTTTTTACACTGGATTTCTCGGACAAACCACTTTCGGCGACAAAAATTTCCGGCAATAAAATCGGTGTATTGATCGGCCCAGAAGGCGGTTGGACAGAAAAGGAACGGGAATTTTTTAAAGAAAAAAAGATTGAAGCGATTTCACTCGGTGAGCCAGTTCTCCGCGCAGAAACCGCAGCTATAGCTATAGCCGTAAAAATACTACTATGATTTACTTTTATTACGGGACAGACACAGAAAAGGCGAGCCGAAAAGCCAATATTACGGTGGATTCTTCGCTGAAAAAGCACGAGGGGGCAACACTTATAAAAATCGGTGATGAGCCACTTTCACAAGGAAGAATAGATGAACTTATCGGTACGCAAGCACTTTTCTATAATAAATATTTAATCTATCTCCATAAAACTTTTGATAATAAAGAGAATAAAGAATTGATTTTGAAAGATATAAAAGATATTGCGAAGTCTGAAAATATTTTTATATTTGCTGAAGGCAAGATGGACAAGACAAGTCTGGCGAAAATAGAAAAAAATGCCGAAAAAGTGGAAGAATTTATCAAGCCAGAAAAAACTCTGACAAAAAAGCAAGCACTGGCGCTGAAAGGCGAAAAAATAGATTTCTTTGAATTCGCCGATGCACTAGGAAAGAGAGATAAAAGGGGGCTTTGGGTGCTATATCAAGATGCTCTCGCCGAGCAAGTACCAGCCGAGGAAGTGCATGGGATATTTTTCTGGCAAATCAAAAGCATGCTCTTGGCAAAAAAGTGCAAAACTCCAGCCGAAGCAAATATGAAACCGTATCCATTTCAAAAAGCTCGTGAATATGGGAGAAATTTTTCTAAAGACGGTGAGCTAGAAACTATCGCCGAGAAACTTGTCTTTATGTATCACGAAGCGCACAGAGGAAATACGGATTTTTATGTGGCTTTGGAAAAGTTTATTTTGGAACTGTAAGTGGACTTTTGTTCAATTTCTTGTTATATTTTTGCGGTATCGGAAAATATGCCCTCATAGCTCAGTTGGTAGAGCAGCTCCCTTTTAAGGAGATGGTCGTAGGTTCGATTCCTACTGGGGGCACATCGTAGTGAGACCGACCGAGGTGGCTCAACAGAGCATTTCTTTCGTGTCGTCAAGTTAACCCCCGCTATTCCTAGCGGGGTTTTACTTGAATGATAAAATAGAATAAATGCATTTTCATACAGCGATTAAAATTCTTAGTCAATCACTTAAAGAAAAACAACCAAAAGAATTTAGTCCCTCTTGGATACTAGCTAGCACTCCTAATGTTTACCGTCATATTCAGAAAAATGTCAGAACGGAAAATAATTCTATAGATTGGGACAGAGTTACAAGTCATTTACACAGATATCTACAAAAGCGTTGGATACGATATCGTCGGAAGCAAGCCAAACCATATGATAATCAAGATGAGGTTGATAGGATACTGAATAAATATAAGGATAAACTTTATACATTCATGTCGCCTCAACACGAGAAAGACCGGCATATTCGTGATCGTATTATTGTTGCCCTTGTGAGAATTTCCCAGAAAGGAAATGCACTAGCCCAAAGAGAACTGATTTCTTGGATTAGATACATAGTTGATGATTGGATTGATAAATACCCTCAAATTTGGCGTTGGAGAGGTTATTCTGACCCCATAGAGGAGAAAATTGAAGGATGTATCCTTCGTTATCGTTATACGGGTTCATTTCTTGGATATTTATTCAAAACGCTAGAATATTCAAGTAAAGGTCTGAGGCCACTCTGTTCACTAGACGATCCAATACTAGGTGGAGCAAAAACCAGAATTGATTATGCGATACAAGAGCGGGAGTAATGTGTTATCATCTTCTTTAGATACATACCAGATGGTATGAGGAAAAGCAACCTTTATGATTTATAAATAATTTTTAATTAATCCATGTTTAGAAAAGGAGTTTCAGCAATTATCATCAATAAAAAGAACGAGTTTCTTTTAGTCAATTTAGAGTCTTTTGAAGACAAGTATTTTGCAATTCCTGGTGGAGGGGTTGAGCAGGGCGAAACACTAAAGGATGCGGTGTACCGAGAGTTAAATGAAGAGTTGGGAATTAAAGAAGAACATCTTAAGATTGTAGGCCAAAGCAATATCCCCGTCAGGTTCAAATTCAAAGTAATTAAGTTGAATCGCGATGGGATTGAATATGAAGGGTCAGTACGGTATTTTTTTGGATTTAGATTTATTGGAACTAATAATGAAATACAACCAAAAAAAGGAGAGGTTAGATTTTATAAGTGGATACCTTTTGAGCAATTGAAGGATTATCTGTTTTTTGATGGGCAATTAAAAGATACTCAGGAAAAAATAAAAGAAATTTTTACTGATCTTTAAATGTATTTTATGAACGATTCATCACATGCAATCTTAATATCTTATCAATCATCTTGGAAAGACAGATTTGAGACAGAAAAAAGTAAATTGAAAGAAATATTTGGTGATAAAGTAATCGCTATTGAACATATTGGCAGTACATCTATTGAAGGGTTAGCTTCAAAACCAATTATTGATATTGCAGTAATGATAGAGAATCAAAAAGATGCTGATGCTTTTATCAAACCACTTGAGGGATTCAGATATTCCTATGATAAGCTAAATTCCAGTGCGGAAAGGCACTTGTTTAGGAAAGGTAATCCTACAGAATTTCATCTTTCTATTGCCTATACTGACAAAGGAGGCTTTTGGGAAAGACAGATATTATTTAGAGATTACTTGAGAAAACATTCTGATTTGAGAGATGAATACCAAAAATTAAAGAAAAAGTTATTAAAGAATAATCCAACAGGAAAAGATTCGTACATTAGTGGGAAGAGTGAGTTTGTTAATGGAGTTTTAATTTTAGCCAAAAAAGAAGCAGGAAAATAAAAAGTTTGAGATCTAAAAAAGGCGGTAGATCCCCAATTAGATCAGATTTTTAATCTGAGTTAAATTATTAAGGTGTAGGTATTTATTCAGTTTCTTCCCATCCTTATCTTTTCTATCAATGATGGCGATGGCACATCCAGCGATTTCAGAGCCAACAACATCAGTATGATAACTGTCTCCTACAAATAACACATCTTTATTATGCAATCCCATTTTTTCAAATGTATATTCAAAGATTTTAGGATCAGGTTTGCTAAGCCCGACTTCACAAGAGATCGTTATATAATCAAAATATTCTGTTATGCCCAATTCATTAATAATTTCTCGGATTGTACCGTGAGCATTAGTTATCATTCCAATCTTAACCTTTTTTTTCTTTAGGAAAGAGAGCGTTTCTAAGACATCCGGATATAAACGATAGATAGAAGAATCTTTATACACAAGGTCAGAAATATCCTTATTTATCAATTCCAATATTTTCTTATCTTCTATTCCCAATGTCATAAAAACTCCAGAATGAAATTCAAGCCACCAATTTTCCATAGAGGGTATATCAATTTGCTGGCTGAAAGCCTCGATAAGTTCTTTGTCTGTATATTTTAACCATGCCCTAGAAAAAGCTCTGGCAATATCTTTTGGTGAATTAGTAAACCCGTATTTATTAAAAATTTTTTCATACACTTTTTCCCTTGATGGATAAAAATGGGCAATCGTAAAGTGAAAATCAAAAACTACACCTCGATATTTTCTACTTTCTTTGTCTGTTAGAACAGTCTCTTTTTTTAATTTAGGCATATGAAATATACATTAATTGCAATTAAGTATGCTACATGATATATTAGTTAATGTCAATAATAATGACACCCTTATGAATTACTTGATTACAACTTTTGATGGTTTAGGCGACGGAGTGATATATTATCCAATTTTTAAAGAAATTGGAGAGAAAATGCCAGAATCATTGTTTTTTTATACTACGAATCTTTTTTTTTCTGGCAATCTTACCCAAGGAAATATACAGGCCCCATCCAATTTCAAAATTATAGACAATAATTTTAGAAAGTTTCCTAGGAATTATTGGAAAGAAATTAGTGTGTTTCTTGAGCAAAACGATATTAAAGTCGTTATGAATTTACGTACTGTCGGTCGTCGTTTCGAGAAAGGTTATTATGATTTTAAAGATTGGTTTGTTACTCAAAATAGTGAGATTAACTTTTATGATGACGAAACATTGACCGCCGATGAAAAAACTAATACTAATATTAGAGATATAATTTTAAAAATCCTTCAAAAGGGAACAAATCAAAAACTCATTTATGATACTTCTATCTTTGAGTTATTTTTTCCTATAATTAATGATCCAGAAAGTATCTTGATTAATATGCATTCCGGTGGCGTTTTTAAATTATGGGAAGTTACAAAATGGGCAAAACTTATTTCTTCTCTTGTTTTATCTGATAGGAAGGTAGAAATATATGAGGGGTTTAGTGAAAATGAAAAATTATATACTAATAAAGTTATATCGGATTTACCAAGCTTTACCAAAAATAAAATAAAAATATTAAAACCAACGAACCTATATGAATTGGAAGAATCACTACGAGACATATTTTTATTAATCTCTGTGGATTCTGGATTAATACATCTCTGTGATTCCATGGGTATAAAATCGCTCGGAATTTATGTAACTACATCTCCATTGATGTGGGGAGGATCTTCAAATAAATTTAATTATGTAAGTAGCAAACACATGCTTTCTTGCAAGAATTTTTACCCATTTTTTGGTATGTGCATGAATGGTAAAAAGAAATGCGATTCTATCTTATTTGAAAAAGATGATATAAATATTGAGGAGGTTTTAGAAAAAGTTAATCAAATTTATCATGAAAAAAATTAATATTGCAATATTTGTAGACGGGGATTTTATTCCTTCTTATGATGGTGCTTCAAATCGCTTTCATTATTTATCACGACATTTAGCGTTAAACGATGTAAATGTTGTTATTTTTCATGGGTATCGAAAGTGGTCTGATATATCTTTAATAAAAAAAGAACCTTTCAAGACTTACATTTTCCCAATAAAAAACTATTATAATAATTTGGAATTGATCGCTTCCATTCTTAGAAAAGAGTCTATCGACATCATTCAATTTGATAATTTGGAACCAATTTTACTTCAAGGTGTACGTTTAGCACAATTAACTGGAACAAAATTAATCAGCGAGATGCATTATGTAATAAGAAATCTTGCCAAAAAACTTGGTGCGAACATGTCTAGGCTAAATGAGATTAAGAATATTGAGAAAGAAGTCGGTAGATCCATAGATCATCTAATCTGTTTAAGTGACCAAGATAAACCATCTCTTATGGAGTATATGAAAATTAGACCAGAATTGATATCTGTGATTCCGAGCGGTGTTGATTGTAAGGAGTTAAAGTATAATAAACCAAATTTCACTGCGAAAAATATAGTTTTCCTCGGTAATTTATATTTTAAACCAAATGAAGATGCTGTGCGTGTGATAAGGAATCAAATATATCCAGAGCTACAAAAGCATGGATTTAGATTTACAATCGCCGGTGATTGCCCTCCAAATCTTAAAAAAGAATGTACTGCACCCAGTTTTTCTTTTATAGGGACCATCCCTGATTTAAATCAACTCTTTAAAGATGCTACTTTTGCTCTAGCTCCTATTAATGAAGGAACGGGCATGCGAATAAAGCTACTGAATTATTTAGCCGCGGGTATTCCAATCTTAACAACTAGTATAGCTACCGCTGGGTTTAATAGAAAAGATTATTTTTTGATCGAGGATGACTATTCTAAGTATACGACAAAGATAATTGATCTATTAAAGGACAAAAAGAAACTTACTCGTATATCTAAAAAGGGATATTCTGCAATAAAAAAATACTATGATTGGAATATAATTGCTAAACAAACAATTAGGACATACGAAAAAGTTTTAAATACTCCTAATGTCAAAAGGCCAAGTAAAGATAATGAGGCGATGGCAAATAAAGAGCCTGTTTGGCTTCAAGAAGCTATTGAAAAGCGTCGTTTTAAAGAGATATCTTCAGATGAATTACCAAAAGATTTTTCTTTCTCTATCTTGAATCGAAATACAGTTGAGACGTATAATTTAGAAAAAATAATAGCTCTAGAGGGGATGCCCGGTGCGGGAAAGACGACTTTCATAAAGAATTATGTAAGCGATGAAAAAAAATTATTCATCCCCCAACTCCAAATAGAAGATGAGAAGATATTGAATAAGGATAATCTTGAAACATCAAGACAATTTTTAATTATAGAAAAGAATAAAACCGATTTTATTAATAATATTGATAGAAAATATTCGGAAGTTATTTTGGATAGGACTTTTATTACAACATTGGCTTATTGCTATGCAAGATCAAAAGTAAATAATACTCCAAATGAATACAAATCATTGCTCGAAGTTTATGAAAAAGTAAAACATACAATTACTTTTCCGACCCATCTGATATATTTAGATGTTTCGATTGAAGAGAGTCTGAAAAGAAGAGAAATTTACTCTAAAAATATTAAATATAAGAACTGGTTTGATCCAACATTTTTAGGTTATTTTAAGGAATTTTATAAAAATGAACTTAAAAAGTTTTTACCTATAAAAATTTCTTATATTGATACTACCGATTTAAAGATGAGGGAAGTAAAGATGAAAATTAAGGAAATAATATGCAACAAGAAAATTTAATAACTGTAATCATTCCTACATATAAGCATGAAGAAAGATTAACCGATCTCGTAGATTTAGTGTGTTCTTTATCAACGACTTCTAACATAAAATATATTAGGGAAATCATTATAGTAGATAATGGAAATTCTCTTTCTGTGGATTCAGGCACTTTAAAACTTAGAAACTATAATAAGGTCAAAATAATAGAAGAAAAAAGGGTTGGTTTGAATTATGCCAGGAATACGGGAATTACTGAAGCGGTGGCAGATATAATTTCGTTCCTAGACGATGATGTCATTGTGTCTGAACATTGGGCTAAAAACATTGTGTGTGGTTATAGTGAACAGGATATACTTTGTGTTGGCGGTCCAGTTTTTGTTAAAGATAAAGAGACAAAAAAATGGCCTGTTTGGTTTTCAAATTACTTTCTTCGATTCCTTTTACCTCCTAATTTCCCCAGACAAGCAGGACATCTTTATGCACCTTATTTTATAATAGGTGCAAATATGTCATTTAAAAGAGAGACATTTAAAAGATTTGGTATGTTTGATCCAGACTTAGATAGAAAGGGTGGTAATCTATTGTCTAATGGTGACACAGAATTTTTGATTAGAATTCCGCAAAGTATGGTTTGGTATGAGCCACAAGCAGAGGTCTGGTCGAAAATTAAAGAGAAGAGACTAACAAGAATATTTATGACTCGCAGATTATTTTGGCAAGGGATATCTGATTATATTATGGTAAAAAAAAGAGGTTTAGAGAATTTTTATGATAAAAAAGAGGTTTATCTTACGATTTATTTTTTTAAAGAATTGACTCAAGCCATTACCAAACTGAATTTTTTTGAGGCTTTCTGTAGATTTATTAGATTATTCGGTTATAAATACGCCTTTATATATATAAAGAAAAAAGAGAGGTAGAACTTGTCTGCCTCTCTTAGATAACTGCGAGAATTTGATCGATAGCATTTTGTGAGCCATCAATCCTGTTGTCGATTTCCAGTTGTATATGCTTTCGAAACTCGACTAAGCATCTCCGTTCCATTTCTTGTCTCAGATCATACTTCTCTTTGTCTTTGACAACTCCACGATGGCTCAGACGCTCGAGTCTTTTTTCTTCCTCACAGACAACTAGGAAGGTGTAATCCGGTTGGCGGTAGGTTGTTGATGGTGGTATTTTTACATCAAGTCCATACACTGTGTGATAACAGATGGTGGACCAAATGTATTTGTCGCACACGACACTTTGTGTTTCAAGAATCTTGCTGATCTCCCACGACGCCTGCACAACAGACGAGAGATAAAACAAAAATCTTGATTCTAGACACAAAGTCTTATCAACTTCCTCTCTGATCTTACGATACAGAGCCGGGGGAGTAGTGTAATATTGAGCAGAAATCTGCTGAGACAATTTTACACCAAGCTCCGTTTTACCACTTCCAGAAATACCTTCCAAAACAATGAACTTCGGTACCTTTTCATTTCTCATGAGCTTTCCTCCTTTCTAGTTACAGTATATACTAAAAATGGTATTGTGTCAAATCAAGATGAGCCAGTTTAAAAATACCCCCTTCGTCTATAGTAAAGCCTCCAGTTTGTTCGTTAAATCATAAACCACATTTTTTCCGGTTGATTCCTTACAACTAGCCAAAAAATCTCGTATGCTTGCAATATATTTATCATTATTAACGAATTTAGGATGGAGATGCTGTTCTCCTCTTTCATATACCTTAGCAAAATTTCTGAGGTGTGATGTAAAATCGGCCATTTTGATTAGTTTGGCCCCATCTGATATTTTCTTTATATCTTCATAGTATTTTATTTTCTGTTCCTGAGTATAATTCTTTGGATGAGATACTTCTTGTACTAAATCTGCAATCTGTTTTGAAAAAGTTTCTTCTATTTCTTTATATGTGGCCGAAGTGTCCTCCAGAGTGTCATGAAGGAGTCCCGCAATCAAAACATCTTGTTCAGGCACATTAAATTCGTTTTGTAGTATTGCAAAAACATCAAGATAATGATTCTTTTTCCCAGTTTCTGCAAATTTTTCTGAAGCATATTTTTTTGCTAATTCAATTTTATTATTATCTGCCTGTGTTTGTTTTGTGTCCATAAAAAATTATATTAAATTTAATAAATGTATTTTCTCGCCCGTACTTGTTTTTCGAGTACTTATCTACTATTATACATACATGGAAAAAATAGTAAACATCTATCGTAAAAACACATCTAATACAGGTGATAAATTTGGCACACCTACAAAATACTTTGATTTTTTGAAAGATGTTAAAACTTTAGATATTACTGAGTTGCCTATAGACAAATTTGTCAAAGAAATTGAAGGTAAGATTATTATATTTGGCGGAGGTGGTTTTATCGCCCAGGATTATTTCAAAGATTATATGAAAGCACTACTTGGAGCTAAGACCAAATTACTTATAGGGTGGGCACTTGGTCATAATGTTCATGGCGGATGTGATATATTATACGACGAATATAAAAATTCTAATGAGTTCGATTTGCTTGGGGTAAGAGATAGCACAAATTATCTCGAGTGGGTTCCTTGCCCAAGTTGTATGCACAGCATATTTGATAAAGAATTCGAAATCAAAAATAAGGTTGTGATCTATGAACACAAAAATTTTCCAATGAGGAATTTGGACATGGACTTTCCTAAAATGAAGAATGGCGATTCTTTTGAAGAGATAATAAGTTTTCTTGGAAGTGCTGAATTAGTTATTACTAATAGTTATCATGGGGCTTATTGGGCGACATTATTAAAGAGAAGAGTAATTGTGATGCAACCCTTTTCTACTAAATTTTTTGGGTTTCGTCATCCTTTAATAGTTGCTAATAATTTTGATATTAAGGACATTAAAAATGTACCGACTTATCCAAATGCACTTAAGGAAGCAAGGGAGGCGAATTTAAAATTTGCAGAGGGTGTTTCTAAAAAAATAAAAGAGATATAGTTTTCTAATATTATTTAAGCTATATTTCTCCTATAAATAAAAAATCTAAAATATCTTTATAATTACTTTAAATAATCATGAAATACAGAACATTAGGTAAAACTAATTTAAAAGTATCAGAGATCGGTTGTGGAACATGGCAACTTGCTAATGATCCACATTTTTGGGTTGGTGCAAATCCCGAAGAAAGTCTAAAAAGTTTGTACAGATTTATAGAACTTGGTGGTAATTTTATTGATACTGCCTGGATATATGGATATTCAGAGGAATTTCCCGACAAACATCCATCTGAAGAATTGTTAGGTAAGTTTCTTAGAGAATCAGGGAAGCGTGATCAAGTTATTATTGCCACAAAAATACCTCCCAAAAATATGAAATGGCCAGCCCAAAAAGGCGCACCTATTTCTGAGGTCTTTCCCAATGATCATATAGAAAAATGTGTAGATGATTCCCTAAAAAGCTTAGGGGTTAAGACACTCGACCTTGTCCAATTTCATGTCTGGCAAGATGATTTTGCCAAAGAGGAAGGCTGGAAAAATACTATTAAGAAATTAACAAAGGAAGGAAAAGTAAAGCATTGGGGTATATCTGTTAATGATTATGAACCTAGCAATTGTTTAAAGACTTTAGACACTGGACTTATTTCAAGCGTTCAGTTTATTTTTAATATTTTTCATCAAAAGCCAACCGAAGAACTTTTTGCTTATGCTAAAAAACATAATATTGGGCTGATTGCCAGAGTCCCGTTAGATGAGGGGGGTTTAGCTGGTAATTTTACTAAAGATACTGTATTTGAAAAAGGTGACCTCCGCCACGGTTATTTTTCTTGGCAAAGGTTACGTGATCTTATTAAAAGAACAGACTCACTTAAGGAAATAATGGGGGATGAAGCAAAAACACTTGCCGAGTTATCTCTACGATATATATTATCATTTGATCAAGTGTCATCTGTTATCCCTGGTATGAGAAAAGTAAAAAATGTGGAAGCAAATATGTCTGTTTCGGATGGCAGAAAATTATCAAAATCTCTTATGAAAGAACTAAAAAAACATTCCTGGGAGAGAAACTTTTATAAAAATGATTAAATTTAAAAAATAATGAACTGGTTTCTTATAGCACTAATAGGCCCCATATTAAATGCAGTAGCTAATCACACCGATAAGTATCTTATTACAAAATACTTAAAAGGTGGGGCTGTTGGTTCACTTATTATCTTTTCTTCTATATTTAGTGTTGTTGCTTTACCCATTGTTCTATTTTTTCATCCGAGTGTATTTAATGTCAGTCTTATTCACGGAATAGTTTTGGCTATAAATGGCATGCTTGTTGTCTTGGCTATCCTTTGTTATTTCTATGCTCTGCAAAAAGATGAGGCCTCCTACGTTGTGCCTTTTTACCAAACGATACCAATTTTTGGTTTTATCCTAGGTTATTTCATTCTAGGAGAAACAATATCAACTATTCAAATAATAGCTTCTTTAGTTATTATTTTTGGAGCAACTATCCTATCTTTTGAAATAGGAGGAGAAAAGATAAGATTCAAAAAAGAAGTAGTCTTACTTATGATAACGGCGTCTATTCTTTTTGCCGTCAATGGGGCTATCTTCAAATTGATTGCTCTGGATAATGGTTTCTGGTTATCCACATTTTGGTCATTAATAGGTAAAATAATATTAGGGGTGATTTTCTTTGTATTTATAAAATCGTATCGTTTCCAATTTATGGAAATGATTAAAGAAAATAAGATAGCTGTCCTTGGTCTGAATTCATTAAGTGAAACACTATTTATCGTTGCGGAATCTGTTACCCAATATGCAATTTTACTGGCCCCATTAGTTCTCGTTCTTTTAGTTAGCTCATTCCAACCACTTTTTGTCTTTGTTATTGGAGTTGCCCTTACAATATTTTTCCCCAATATAAGCCAAGAATCTATTTCAAAGAAGAATATACTACAAAAGATCATTGGCATCGGGCTGATTATTATAGGAACCTATTTTATTGGTATTTAGGCCATTTTTACTTGCTTTTACGGCGTAATATGATACAATATCAGGGCGTTTTATAAAGGGTTTTGAATACTTAACAAATGGATAAAAATACTGTAATTAGTTTCTTAAATAAAAATAAAGACATATGGCAAAATCAGACCCCTTGTTTTGTTGTTGATAAAGTCAGTTTAATTGATTTGATCAAAGAAGTTAAATTCTCACTTATAGGTGAGATCGCCTATTCTCATAAGACTAATCCCGAGGATGGGATTTTAGAAGTGATTTTAGCTGAGGGTTGTAGTTTATTAATTTCTTCAGTCGAAGAACTAGAAAAAGTTGCAATCAAGAAAGGTTATAAAAAGGATAAAATCATCTTTCAATCACCAAGTTTAACTAGGGAACAATATAAAAAGATTCGTCAATTTGGTGTTAGCCGTTTTAGTGTAGATTCTATTCAGCAACTTGAGATTTTGCTTGAAGATATAGCCATTGGTGCCTTTCTTGAAGTTTTAGTTCGTATTAATACTGGAGTTAAAGTTTCCAATGCTGAATTACCTTATAGCTCAGATTCTTTTTTAGGCTTTCATATTTCTGAGGTGATGCCAATTTTTGATAAGCTTAATATTTTACGTAAAAAAAATAAAATCAAGCTTGGAATTCACAACCATCTTCTTTCCCAGAATACTTTTATTGATATGTGGGAGAAAAATCTTGACTCAATAGTTGATTTTACTGGCAAACTTAAGAAAGATGGTGTTATTTTGGATTCGATTGATTTAGGGGGCGGGTATCCAGTTGCTTATCATCACTCTGTCCCCGAGGTTAAAGATATTGCAAAAGTAATAAAGGCTAAATGTGAGAAAATTCGTTCTCTTTACAAAGATATAAAATTCGTTTTTGAACCAGGTAGAAAATTAGTGGCTGAAGTTGTCACTTTAGTGACAAAGGTTACACAAACAAAGACTTTTCTTAATGAGAAGGTTGCCATATTAAATTGCTCTCTTTATAACGGTGCCATGGATACACTTATTGTTGGTTTATATCTTCCAGTGGAAAAAGTTAGTTTAAAAGCTACTGTAGGTAATGAAAAATTAGAATCCTACTTTATAAGAGGATGTACACCTGATTCACTCGATGTTTTTTCAAAGAATGTGAAACTACCCAATCTTAAAATTGGTGATTTTTTGGCCTTTCTCTATGCTGGGGCCTATTCTTTCAGTTCGGACTTCATATCGTTAAAAAAACCGCCATACATTCTAATTTAAGAACTATAGATAACCCCATTTTTTCAAAAGATCTCTGTCTTGCTCTATAAATTTTAGACCAATATCATTTCTGTAAAACATCTTTGGAATAAAGATTTTGTTTTTGAGTATTGAGTACACATTCTTTCTGGCTTCTTCTACAGTGTCTTTTACTGATGTGACATAGAGAACATACCCACGATCATCGGAAATATAGTAATAACCTTTACCCTTTTCTTTTTTTAAGGAGACATCCTCAAAGTGAACTTTTTTCATATCACTTCCTATTTTATCCGAGAAATAGATTTTTATACCACGAGGAGATATATACCGTTCAGCTTTTGTGAATGGAAATGGGTGACTAGTGGGGACAGTGACAACAACCACAACTCCAAAACCTTTTTTCCATTTTAAATCATACTGCTTACCATCAGCTACCGCCTTTAAAAAATCACACCAGTGGGAGTCATGTATTTCTGTCTGGAGATGGACGATTGGTGAACCAAAACGTGGTGTCGCTTCAAGAGGGAAAGCCCCTTTTTCATTTACGATACAATTTATTTCCATATCACCTCTAAAATTAATTCCTTGGAAATATGTTTTAAGTTTTGCAAGAGTTTCGGTAAATAATTTATTACTTTCATTATCATCATACCAAGCAACCGTACCCATTTCGCTTGTTGTGGGGCCAAGATCTCCCGGAAAGTATTTCTTATGCTCCAGATTAACTTCAAGAGGCCCAACCCAATCAGTACCGTTGAAGTATCTGCCTATACCAATTTCGACGCCCTCAATTTTCTCTTGAAGGGTAATTATAGAGTCGCTGTATTTAGTTTCAGATATATAATTCTCCAATACATCAATAACATCATCAGCATTATCGAGCATACCGACATAATTAAAACCTTTTAAGCTTGTACCAATGCTATTTTGTTTTATAACCCATTTTTTTCTATTTTTCTTAACGAAGTCAATTGCTTCCTGTAGTGAATTAAAGTTAATAAGGGGTACGGTAGAAAGGCCATATTTTTTAAAAATACTGTCACCATAGGCACGATCATTTTCAAGTTTATTCCCAATTTCAGAGCTACCAACCACGGAATAACCCTTTTTTCTGAGATTATCTTGTGTTGAACCATGGCCACAACCATCAAAGACAATGAGCCCATTCTTACCAACCCACGGAAGTTCTTTTCTCCAGGAACCAACTTTTACAACCATATTCTCAAAATTTCCACGCCTACCCTTGTCTTTTATGAATAGTTTCACTTCATTGCCTTCCTGGGTTAGAAGGTATGCAAGGTTTCCAGCGACTAAATCTTCAGAAATAAAGAGTATTTTCATAGTGCGATTTGTTATTATGCTACCATTTAAGGTAATTATATTATATACTTAATAGGTATAATATTCAATTATGAAAAAAATAGAAAAAGTTTTGCTTTCTTTATTTCTTGTTGCCGTTGTTTTTTCTCTCGCGTATGCTTTTTATAAAACAGTTATAAGAGGTGATTTTTCTATTGTCAATACTGAACCGACAACAGAACAATCTCAATAAATAAAAATTATGAATTTAAATATTTGCCCAGATTCAATACCAAGTTTCCTACACTTTTTTGATCTTTCTATAGCACCGCCACTTCTTTACTATGCTTATATACCAGCCATCCTGCTCTCCCTGTTTTTTGGGTTTTTTGTGTTTAAGAAAAATAACTATTCTCTACAAAGTAAGTTGCTTTTAGGAATTGCAATAGCGTTTGCTGTTTGGGTTTTTAACTTGATGTTTCAATGGATGGTTGCCTATGTAAAACCTGATATGTTTTCTTGGCAGATAACGCCATTTATTGAAATTTTTATACCAATACTGGTGATCTATTTTGCTTACGTTTTTCTCAATAAAAAAGATATCTCACTTATACCAAAGATTATTTTTTCCATTCTCATTTTAATTACGGCGATAACACTTCCAACAAAATTCAACACATTGTCTTTTGACCTTCAAAATTGTCAAGCAAATTACGGTAATATCTATTATTATTTTATTTACATTTTTGAACTATTAGCAATCTTCATCGTTGGGTATATTTCCTTTAAAAAATATCTTATTACCCCAAAGGGTGACCAAGTATCAAAACGAGAAGCCCTTATTTTTGGAGTTGGTTCAGTAATATTTCTTACTATTTTTTATCTTTCAAATATACTGGGTGAGATAACAAAAACATATCAGATTAATTTGTTTGGACCAATAGGGCTTATTGTCTTTATCGGTTTTATGTCATTCATGATTGTGCGTTATGGCCTGTTCAATATAAAATTAATTGGGGCACAGGCACTTGTGTGGGCACTAGTGATTTTGGTGGGTTCGCAATTTTTGTATATGCACCAAATGCCAACGTCTTCCTTAATTATTACCGGCATGACTCTCATTATTTCTGCTATTGTTGGGCTGATTATTATCAGAAGTGTCAAAAAAGAAATAGCACAGAAAGAGCACATTGAGAAAATCGCAGGCGAACTTCAAATAGCCAACGAAGCCCAATCTACTACCTTACGGTTCATTACCCACCAAATCAACGGTGTATTTACTAATACTAAAGCGGGGCTAGCACGATTAATTGAAGGCGATCTTGACCCGATTTCCGAACCAGTAAAAGAGTTGGCAAATGACTTATATAAGATGCAAGTGGGGGGAGTGGAAAGTGTTCAGGTGTTCCTTACTGTTTCTCAATTTGAGAGCGGGGGAAATCCTTGCATAATGAAACCTGTTGATATTAAGGAAATGATATCAGTGGTGGGTTCACAATTAAAGACAAAAGCTGAGAAAGAAAAGCATCTTACTTATGAAATAAACCTGCCAGATAATGGAAATTATATAGTTATGGCGGATAAGACATATCTGTCAAATTCCCTTTTCAACCTGATTGATAATGCTATAAGGTATACAGCTACCGGATCAATAAAAATTGGACTAAAAAAAATTGATGAAGATTCTGTCCTTTTTTCTGTGAAAGATACTGGTCAAGGTATTTCTGAAGAAGACCAAAAAGTAATGTTTACTAAATATGGACACGGCAAGAAATCTCGAGAAGTAAATGTAAATAGCAACGGTCTGGGGCTTTATCTTGTTAAACTAGTGGCAGAAGCTCATAAAGGCAAAGTATGGTTTGAAACTACAATTGGCAAAGGAACAACATTCTATGTTAAACTACCTCTGTCTGCTAAATTATCAGTCTAATTTATCGAAATAACAAAAATAATTATGAAAAAAGTATTATTTATTGATGAGGATAAGTTTTATTCAGGATTCATGTTTAAGAGGGTATTCAAAGTTCGCGCTCCACAGATAGAGTATTTCACGTCCGTAGATATCTCTACTGATTTATTGCAAGAGATCAAGAAGATAAAGCCAGATGTCATAGTGGTAGCTCTTGAAAATGAAGACCAAGTTGAATCAGGTATGAAAATCATAAAAGCTATTCGTCAGGTTGAAGAAATAAAAAATACAATCATCGCTGCCTTTATTAATTCATGGGCTAATGACCATTCGCCAGAAGCTTTAAAAGACCTAGGCGTTATTGAATTGTGGGATAAGATTGATATGATGCCGAAAGAAGTTGTTGAAAAAATAGTGGCTATATAAGCATAGTTTACTCATCGTTTGCTCAATTAATTATCCTCACTTCTTTATTATTCATCACCACCTTACTCCTCAAGCATGATAGGAGTTCTCGCTTTTCCCATAGTGCACCTTCTCGCAAAAGATATTTTGCATAATTACGGATATCAATGTCGTCAACTTTAACGGATTTTTCTTTGACTCCGAGAACGTTTGAGTTGAATTTTTTGTGTCTTTCTACCTCATCTTTTATTCTTTCTTTCATTCCAATCTCATCAAGATCTATTTTGTCCATGAGGATAGTTAGTTGTTCAATCAGTTCTTCTTCTCGTATATATCCCGACTTGCAATTCTTGTCGTGGAATCTGCTACATCCATAATATACATATCGATGCGTGTTTCCATTATTCTGCTTTTTGAATTTCTCATCTGCTGTAATACCAGAGCCACATAGTCCGCAAGTCATGAGTTTTGTGAAGGCAAATTCCTTGTGTTCACCCTTAATATTATAATCCACCATTTTTTCCTGCACGGCATCAAACAATTCTTTTGAGATAATAGGGATATGTTTGCCTGTATACCATTGACCGCCACCTCTTGGATATTCGAAGGCACCATAGTAGAAAGTATTGCGGAGAGTAATATATACATTACTCAAAGTTAGCGGTTTTCCACTTTTTGTATTGAATTTTATCTCATCCTTTAGCCATGAGTATAATTTTCTGCCACTGTATTTTTCATATGCCACTTTCTCAAACATTTTCTTAATGATAGGTGCCCTATGTGGATCAATTTCGACATGACATCTTTTTTCTGTATTCTTACTGTTAAAATATCCAGTTGGAGCAGTACAGGGCCAGAGTCCCATTTCGCATCTAGCTCGTAGCCCCCTTTTTACATTGACTACTTTATTATCATTCTCCAGTTTCGCTTGTGAACCCAGTATCATCAGTAGAAACTTCTCATTCGGATTATTGGTAAATCTCTGTCCGAAGGTACGGATGTCATGAAGTTTACCCGCATCCATCAGATCCACTATCCGACCTAAGTCCCCAGCATTTCTAGAAATACGATCAGCTGCCCAAGTTAGAATACCGTTGAATTTCCCCTGTTTGATTTCATCAACGATTTCATTAAAAACTGGTCTTTGCCCAGCTTCTTTTGCCGAGTGTGACTCTTTCTTAATTTCTATGATCTCCAGATGTTCCCGTTCTGCCATCTGTAACATCTCCTTAATTTGAGAGTCGATAGAAAGGATCTGGGCTTCCTCACTCTCCGTACTTTTCCTTGCATATAGGCAGTACTTTACCTTTATGGGGGCTCTCACTTCTCTCGCCATAGCTCCGACTGGCATTTGTGTTGTTTCCATATATCTAATGAATGACGCAAACCCTCAAGAGAGTCCATGAGGGGTAAGTTGACAAGAAGTTGGTAACTAATTTTCAAAAAAGCTTCATTAAAAATCATTTTTCTGCTATAGTTATATGGCACATAAGTTAATTGTTCCGGAGAGAAGTCTAACGGCTTTTTGCTATCAATCCTGCCCAGAATGGGCATCCTAGCAGGATCAGGATTGATAGCTTCGGCTGTTAACTTGTGTGCACCTGTCTGGGGTGCCTATTTTGTTTTATGGCATCTCAAAAAGATGCCTATGAAAAAAGAAACTGAAATAAAGAAAAGTAAATCTTCAAATAAAAACTTGCGTAAGGCGAGCACAGCTAAAAGTGATGAATTTTACACGCAATTGCCTTACATTGAAAAAGAGTTAGGTCATTATAAAAATCATTTTAAAAATAAGATTATATTTTGTAATTGCGATGACCCAGAAGAAAGTAATTTTTGGAATTATTTTGCACTAAATTTTGAACATCTTGGTTTAAAGAAATTAGTTTCTACTCATTTTGAAAATGAAAAACCTTCCTATAAATTGGAAATTGTAAAAGATATAAATAAAGATGGAAAAATAAATAAATCAGATACCATTAAAACTCCGCTAAAACAAAATGGTGATTTTAGAAGTCCTGAATGCGTTGAAGTTCTCAAAGAGGCAGATATCGTTGTGACAAATCCACCTTTTTCTTTGTTTAGAGAATATGTAGCTCAATTAATGGAATATAATAAAAAATTTATAATTATTGGAAATTTAAATGCCATAACCTATAAAGAAATTTTTAAGCTTATAAAAGAAAATAAAGTATGGGTAGGGGCTACTCTTGATGGCAGAAATATTTGGTTCAGAATACCCGACAGCTATGAAAAATATCATAAAATTGAAAACGGAATTAAATATGCTTTTGTGGCAAGCACAATTTGGTTTACAAATTTAGATTATTCAAAGCGACATGAAGATTTAATTCTCTACAAGATATATCATGGTAACGAAATCGAGTACCCTAAATATGACCACTACAATGCTATAAATGTTAATAAAACAAAAGATATTCCTATAGATTATAAAGGTGCTGTTGGCGTTCCAATTACCTTTTTGAATAAGTATAATCCTAAACAATTTGAAATTTTAGATGGACTAAATCGCTATAGTATTTTATCAGGGCCAACCGAAGAAACTAGGGGTAAATATTTAGCACAGGTTAATGGTAAGCCGTGCTATGTTAGGGTCGTTATTAGAAATAAAAAATATAAAAAATAATTTATGAAAATACAACTTAAAGAAATCACAATTAGAGAAGTCTCAAATAAATATATAAACGATGACGAAGAAGGTGTTGTTGGTTATGGTGGAAAATTAAATATTAGGCCTAAATACCAACGAGAATTCATATATAAAGATAAACAAAGAGATGCTGTAATTGAAACTGTGAAAAAGGATTTTCCGCTAAATGTGATGTATTGGGTTAAAAACGAAGATGGCACTTATGAGGTGATGGATGGACAACAAAGAACTATAAGTTTTTGTGAATATATAGATGGAAAATTTTCTTTAAATTTTCAGTATTTCCACAATCTTGAAAAAGAAGAGCAAGATCAAATTCTTGATTATAAATTGATGATATATTTTTGCGAAGGAAATGATAAAGAAAAATTGGATTGGTTTAAAATTATAAACATAGCAGGAGAAAAATTAATGGATCAGGAATTGAGGAATGCTATTTATACTGGGACATGGCTGACTGATGCAAAAAGATATTTTAGTAAATCGGGTTGTCCTGCTTATGCTATGGGAAGTGATTATTTGAATGGTTCACCAATTCGTCAAGATTATTTAGAAACCACTATTAGTTGGATTAGTGATGAAAAAATTGAACAATACATGGCAGATCATCAGCACAAACCTAATGCAAATGAATTATGGCTATATTTTCAAAATGTTATAAGTTGGATAAAAGTAGTTTTTCCTAATTACCGTAAAGAAATGAAGGGTGTTTTGTTTGGAATTCTTTATAATGAATTTAAGAATAAAGAATTTGATTCAAAAAAACTTGAAAAAGAGATAACAAAGTTGATGCAAGATGAAGATGTAACTAAAAAGTCTGGTATTTACGAATATGTTCTAACCAGAAACGAGAAATATTTAAATATTCGTTCTTTTACAGAAAAACAAAAGAGAGAGGCGTATGAAAGACAGAAAGGTATCTGTAAAAAATGCAAGAAACATTTTGAAATAGAAGAAATGGAAGCAGATCATATTAAACCTTGGCACGAAGGTGGAAAAACTGTTTCAGAAAATTGCCAAATGTTGTGCAAAAATTGCAATCGAACTAAATCTGGGAAATAGAAGATCGAGTATTGTTTTAAAGATAAGTCTTAAATATAACTACTGTGTAAGAGAGAGAGGGGGGTTATTCCAGAATTAAAATTCTCCCAGTATTTTTTTGAATTTTTGTTCGTGTTCCTCGACCGATTTTATGTCTGGTTTAATTGAGTCTATATCTATCAATTCAAAATCTTTGAATATTAACTTATCGTCGCGTTTAAGAATATCAAACTTGTCCGGCTGACTATCTTCTGCATCAGTATTAGTCGCCCGACAGATCGCCTTATTGATTTCTTCCAGATAGGTTCTCAACATCTTGATACGATCCGAAAGATGATACATTAAATCAACCTCGAATATTTTAGAAAGTTTTTTCAATATTCCTTCAAACGCAAGTAATTTTGAGTAACCGTCTATCAAATTTTGGCATCTTTCTCTAAAGACACTTTTATATAGTTCGCTTTCAAATTTTAGGAATTTTTTTCCTTTAATAGTCTCTTCCTCAAACATGTTCATTCCATTGGCTAGTCCGGATAAGATGGAGACAGACATTTCATATATGCTGAAAAAGGTCGGTTTCCCATCTTTATTTAGACTGCAAATTAAAAGTTCGCGGTCTAAGTGATCTTTCACTTGTTCTGGATCGTTATCGTTATACACTATACCCAGGTTTGGTTCGTATTCCTCAACTCTTTCCTTAAATTTCCGAACAAACTTATAATCTTTCTTGCAGGCATACAGGCTTTCGCCAGTAATGACCGGATTGGTGAATTTTTCAAAAGCCAACCTTTCCTCTTCCTCCGTTTTTTCTATAATTTCTTCGCCAACATTTTTCATAAATTTTCGGATATTCTTAAGTTCCGAATCACAAAGGTTCTTACTACAAAGTCTCGTTAGCCTATTTTCTTCCTTGCTTTCTTCTTGCAATCTTAAAACCCCGTCTTTAATATATCCTAGCAGCAGATTCTTTGCCTCTGTCCGTCTTGCCAACCATCTCTTAAGTAATTCGACATCATTACTTATCGCTAATGGCCGATATTTATCAAACAAGCCATTATCAATCCAACGCAGGCATGCTTCTTTTAGCATATCTTCCATACTAATACCGTGTTGCTTTGAATACTCTCCCATGGTTTTTGTGACTCTCTCACAAATATTTTCTGACTGTTCGTCAGCCTCTTGATTCTTTGACGAAGCTGGTCCTTTAACAACTATTCCTTTACTGGTAAGAAAATATCTGGCAATTTCTAAAATCGGTATACATGCAAAGTAGTGAAACAACTGATATTCTTTGGCAAATCCATTATAGGAATGTTCCGCCACAAGAGATGCCAGTTTTTCTTTGGCTTTCTGGTCAAGAGTATCTTTCCCATCAAATAGGACGGCGATAATTTCCTCTTGATCTAAGTATTGATGATCGAATTCGATGTCAGAATATAATTTATTCATCCTCTTTCTGTCGTCCTCATTTAACATTTCAAAAGCTAACTGATAGACAGCATAATCAAAGTCCAAACCACTTTTGAGTTTTGTTGCCTTTTGTTTAGCTACTATCTCTAGTGCTCCATTAATGGTAACCCTCTTTATATCTTTCAGCATTTTTATGCTTTTATCCATTCTCTGAAAAAGAGGGTAGTCCAATAATTTCAAAATAAATGGTAATTGTGCCATATACGACACTTGGGCATCTTTATATACAAACTCAGCCTCGATTTCTACCCGCCCACTATGTTTCCAAGCTTCATTCAAATTGTTCCATTCATTTGCCTCGGTGTTATTCTGAGCCTTCCAATTTTCCAAGGCCTCCTTATCCGCTGGAGTCAAAATATCTTTGCCAGTCTTTGACCGATGGATGTCATTCTGAATAAGAAGAATATACCTCTCGCGGGGAGTAAGGTTTCCTCTATTTAATATGTTAGAAATACTTTTCATTTTATTTTCTCTTTTTTAACGCTTGTTCAAGGAATTCGACCCGATCTCGTAGATTTTGTATTTCAATAACTTTAGATAAGGCGAGGGCTAGTCGGGATATAGCCAAGGCTCGACGAATTGTTGTCCTCCTTTCGGCTACATCTTTCAGGGTATCAGACAAAATAACGGCGGCCTCATCGATAGTCAAACTTTTTTTGTTTTCTTCATACATATTCTTTTTTTAAATTACATCCCCTCAATTATTTCCATCCAAGCCTTGATTTCCGCTGCTCGACCGCTCTTGGTTGCTTCGCGATAGAGAGCCGAGATGACATTTGGGGTAAGTTTTTTTGCCCAATCTACGATATCCTTCATCAGACCGCCATTCTCATTTATTCTTTTATTCCATTCGGTCAAAGTGCCCAGATCCTTGATACCAAAATGTTTAGCAAACTCTGTCTGGTTCTTTATATCCAAAAGCGACATGGCTATTTCATCATCAATGCCGAGTTTCTCTATAACATGCCTCGGTTGACCACGCAGGATGGATGGCATTGAACGCCAAAGGACATATGATTCGAACTCTTGTTTCTTGTAGACATTTATAGATTTTGAATTTTCGGCATCGTCTTTTGTCATAAAGATTAATCATCTGATTACACCAATTCCGCTTTTTGGCCGGTAAGTTTTTCCCAACGCTCAATAATGGTCGTGCAGTATGATTCTTCTAATTCGACCATAAAACAAACTCGACCAAGTTGCTCACAGGCGATCAGGGTTGAACCAGAGCCACCGAATGGATCCAAGACCACATCTCCGGGCTTGGTGCTGTGATATATAAGTCGTCGCAAAAGAGCCGGTGGTTTCATCGTCGGATGGAGTTTACTCTTGTTCGGTTTTGGGTAGAAGAGAGCAGTTTTATCCCTGTTGCCAAAATAAAGATGTGAACCGTACCAGCCGTAGACAATAAGCTCATGTTGCGGATGATAATCTTTACGACCGACAACGATGTGATTTTTAAGCCAAATCAGAATTGAGGATTTGGTATATTTCGTATCATATAAAGCGTTAAATAATTCTCGTATCTTTGTGTCTCCGTTGAAAATATAGAAAGCATTTTTATTTTTCAGATGTGGTTTAACTGCTTCCAACCACTTTACTGAAAATCCATAATAGTCAGCATCAACTCCATCACCTTGAATGGCTGAAAATTCTTTTCCTTTCCCGTCGTGATGAATAGTTTTTAGAAAATCTTGCTTGCCTTCAACATAACCGACGCCGTAGGGTGGATCGGTCAGAATTAGCGTGACTTTTTGTTGTTCAATCAGTCGGTCAAGATCTTCTTTTTTGGTCGCATCACCTAAAATAAGGCGGTGCTTGCCGAGCTTCCATATTTTAATTGATTTTTTTGGCAGTGTTGCCGGTGAATTGTTCATAACGTTTGATGATTAAGTCACAGAAAGTGGGGTCAAGCTCGACTAGGAAAGCCCTTCTTTTGAGTTGTTCGGCTGCGATCAAAGTGCTACCACTTCCGCCGAAGAGATCCAGCACGATCTCGCCTGGTGCGGTACAACGTTTTATCGGTTTTTCATTTAAGGAAATCGGTTTTTGCGTCGGATGTTCGTAGTCAGCTACGCTATCACGTTTTATCAACCACATTTGTACAATACTCATCAGGTCGTCATAGAGACCAACTGAATTGACATCTGTATTTAAGACCTCGGAAAGATTCTTTAGATTTGGATTAAGTGTTGGACTGCCCCTCGTCCCATACACACACGGTTCTATAACTTTATTGAAGGCGACCTGAGGGGTGGGATCAAAATTGTTTTTGACCCAGAAACAAATTCGCCTGTTAGTGATACCATTTTTACTGTATAGAGTTTGAATTAGCCAAACGTATTTTTCGTCGCACCAATAGAAGACATGCGTGTCAGGTTTACTTACCGACAAGGCATTTTTTAAAGATGTTTGAATGAAGGCCTCATACTCACTGGCTCTTTTATTATCGTTTACGTATTTATCCGGTGTATACTTGCCATTCGTGCCGATGCCTTTTCGGTAGTCCATACCAATGTTGTAAGGCGGGTCGCAATAGATCATACTGGCTTTATTCTCGCCCATAAGTTTTTTCACAATATTTTCATCAAGCGAATCGCCACAGGCCAATCGGTGTTCGCCAAGTTCATATATGTCACCTGGTTTAGTTTCTGGAACTGTAATCTTTGCTAATTCCTCTTTGACATTAAATCCGTCGTCAGAGATTTCAAGGATATCGTCGAAGAAATTATTGAGGTCATCAGGAGTAAAGCCAACATCAAGGAGAAGATTTGTATCAAAAAGCTTGAGAAGTTCTTCATCCCAGTTTCCTAAATTTTTATTCAAGCGTAAATTTAATTCCTGTTCACGTTCAATCTCGGGAATATTTAGGTATATAACTGGCACTTCGGTAAAGTGGAGAAGGGCGGCAACTTTGAGGCGAAGGTGCCCACCGATCACGATGTTTTTTCTCTCCGGCGCACTATTCACCAGTAGAGGGTCGCAGAGGCCGAAACGTTTAATACTCTCGGTCATGTCTGAGATAACTTTGTCATCCCATTTCCTCGGATTGTAAGTGGATGGCTCGAGTTCTTTAATTGATACTTGTTCTATTTTCATATGTTTGTATTTTATAAGCTACTAAGATGTGATGTAAAAGAAACTTTCTAGGCAAAAAAATATAGGGGTTTAACCAGCGTACAATTTAAATGGCAAATTCAATCGTCTGAGTTGTATTTCAGCAACTGGTCGGCTGACTTTGAAAGCTTTTGCCACGTCTCCGATGAAGGGTTTTGGATTTGATTGATACATAGTGCGAACTATATTTTCTGGCATTAAAATATCCCCGGCAAATTGATCGCACAACTGTTCGTCCCAACCATTTCCATTTGTTGAGCAGTAAACCTTTTTGGCTTGCAAGTTAAGGACAATATGTGCTAGCTCATGGGCTAATGAGAACCGTTGACGTTCGACGCATTCTCGACCGTTGATGGCGATAATCCAGCCATTATTCATATCCTTGGTAGAAAAGGCAGAAACTCCATCTGGAAAACCAAGTTCATCACTTATATGAGTGACAATATTTACATCCCCAAGATATGACTCGACCACCGATTTTATTGGAACTGACGTCTTTATTGTCAAACAACCAGATACCTCACTGAGGATTTCATTTACTTTGTTTCTGGCATATATTTTCCATTCGGTGGGAATAATCATGGTAAAAAATTTAGTCTCTTAATTGCTTCTTAAGAAGTTGGATATACGTTTCGACTGAACGAATCTGATTCTTGTCTAAATCATATTTAGCTCGGAGAAAAGTCGGAGTGCTGGCCGTCTTGATGTAATCCTCTTGGGTTATGCCGGCTTTGGATAGAATAAACTCAAGTGGCTCACTTAGACCTTTAGCGATTTTACGGAGTGTCTTAATGGATGGGGAATCATCAGTATAAGTACCTTTTTCCATTCGCGAAATATAGCCTCTAGTAAGGCCGGCATCCTCGGCCAGTTTCTCTTGGGTAAGCCCTTTATCCTCACGTAATGACTTTATGATCAAATGTAATTTCATTTTGTTTATAAATTGTTTTGATAATCTCGACATCAGTAAGTATATCACAGGCACTATTATGTGCACAATAGTATACAAGGGAAATTATACACCACAGAACAACAATACCAGTTTGTAAAGATTAGTGGGACAAGATTTACTAAATGCCAATTTTTCCTAAAATGAGACACGGAAATAAGACACGTTATTAGTGTCTCATTTGTCTCATTTGTCTCATTTCCTTATTTTAAGCCATATTCTGGAGGCGAATAAGACACGTGTCTCACTTCTGCGTTTCTCTAAAAATTGGCATTTGTTGGCATTTGATAGTTCAAATCGGATATCATAAAAGTGGCCTTTCTGTGTTCTGTTTGTTCTCTTTTTGAAAAATGACCGGAGACCGAGAGGGCTAAATGTGATATACTGAAATTATCCAAAGAACCCTTATGGGGCTTGACCTGCAAAGGTTCACGACCGATAGGGGGCACAGATACAAAAAATAGAAGCTTATGGCTTCATTTTTTGTCTGTGCCCCCAGAGCAAGGTCTGGGAGACCTTGCGTTAGGAATCGAAGACCTTTGATAGATTTTCTGAAGTGTCTGCACGAACAGGAAACAGAAAAGGTGTACAGCTCCTGTAAGGAGAGATAAGCGAAGCGGTCCTACTGGGGGCACAGCGAAGTCAGCCCTTATACTAATGGTTGTTTTATGACACCCTAATTGGAATCGAACTTCTTGTGAAGGTTTCATTATAAAAAATCTAAAGCTGTATCTATGCTAAAATACTTTTTATATGCAGAGAAGCGATGAGGAAATAATTCTAGAATATTTAAATGGAGATAAAAATTCTTTTACAGAGATTGTGAATCGCTATTTGAAATCAATATACAATTTTGTGTATAGATTTGTCGGAGACGAAAAAGCGACTGAAGATATCACTCAGGAGGTATTTCTAAAAGCATGGAAAAATATAAAAAAGTTTGATATTGAAAAAAGTTTTAAAACTTGGATCTTTTCTATTTCTAAAAATACTTGCATCGATTATTTGCGAAAAAGAAAAGATGTGCCGATATCGCTATTTGATAATGAGGAGGGAGGAAATAGTATTGAAGATAACTTGATTGATCAAGAATTAAAACCAGATGAAATATTTTCTCTTGAACATGATAAAAAACAAGTTCAAAAAGCTTTAAACGAACTTACTACCAAGCAAAAGGAAGTAATTATTTTAAAATATGTAAATGGAATGTCGCTTTCTGAAGTTGCCGAGATTATTGATATTCCTGCCGATACAATAAAAAGCCATCACAGAAGGGCTCTAATGAAACTGAGAAAAATTCTTAGTGCACCCAAATCATTAGATTAAACGTATAAACTAGTATGAGCAAGAATAATTTCTTCGAAATTATGGAGCCCAGTGAAAATCTAAGAAGCTCCATTATCAACAGGATAGAAATGGAAGAGAAAAGGGACGTAGTTTATAGAATAGTGCTTGGAGGCACTATATCTTTGGCATCTATGTCGATGATGATTGTTTATGTATTGAATATAATCAAAGATGCTTACCAATCTGGTTTGTCAGAATATATTTCACTTTTATTTTCGGATGGAGCTTTATTGATTTCGTATTGGCAGACGTACACAATGTCAATCATTGAGTCTTTACCAGTAGTCCCTATTACAATAGTTGTTGTATCGATTTTAATTTTTGTTTGGTCAATAAACATGATCATAACAAGCATTAAACAAGAGAGGTTTTTTTATAAGCTTAGTTTAAATTAATATAATCTATATGGAACACATAAAGGAAATTATAAAAGAATCGAAAGTAAAGAAGGTTGTTTTCATTTTAGGATGTTTTGTGGCCGCACTAATAATTTTTCAAGTTGGAATGTTTGTGGGTTTTAAGAAGGCGAGTTTTTCTTTTAGAATGGGAGAACAATATTACAGACAAATGAATGGAAGACCGGATGATATATTTATGGGTATGAATAGAGGTGATTTTGGTAATTCGCATGGAGCAATTGGAGAAATAGTCAGTATTAATTTACCTTTATTTGTAGTTGCTGATAAAGATGGCGTTGAAAAGACAATTGTAATTGGTACGAGTACTGATATCAGACAATTTAGAGACTCGATAGAAGCCGATGATTTGAAGATTAATAATATTGTAACTGTTATTGGAAACCCAAATGAAAATGCAGAAGTTGAGGCAAAACTTATTAGAGTAATGCCTGATCCAGCAAATATGCCATTTGGTGCAATGGGAACAGGAACAATAATCAAGAAATAAAAAATGAGTAATAAGATTTTTATTTTCTTTAGTGGAATGAAAAATTTTATTAAAGACCATCATATATGGTCGATAATTATTGCAGTTGTGATTATCGGTGGTGGTTATTATGCATATGGCAAATTCTTTCCAACTGCATCTACAATACAGTATACATATGGAAGAGTAATAAGGGGTGATCTTATAGTTAGTGTTACTGGGTCAGGTCAAGTCTCTACATTAAGTAAAATTTCTATTAAACCGACGACAACTGGACAGACACAAACTCTAGGGCAAATTATTTCTGTGAAAGTAAAAAATGGCGATACAGTAAAAGCGGGGCAAGTCGTTGCTATTCTTGATGGAAAAAATGCATTGCAAACACTTAATCAAGCAGAAGCAAGTGTTACAAGTGCTCAAGCTAGTTATGACAAACTCGTCAGCGGATTAACCGATAGCCAATTATTATCTTTAAATAATGCCATAACAACCGCGCAAACATCTTTAGATAATGCCAAACAAAACATTTTAATAAAGCTAAAAGGTGCATATACAACAGCATCAAATTCCGTTTATTTAAATACCGATTCATTTTTCACTAATCCAATGGGTAATAACCAACTTGCTGTGGCTGATGTTAATTTTGTAAATCAACAACTACAAAATAATGTCGAGCAAGGAAGGTATACTATTGGCCCAATGTTGAATAATTGGAGGGAGAAAATAATAAATCAAAAAATCTCTGATGATTTAGTTTCTTCTATAAATAGTGCCTTATCTGATCTAAATGTAATGAGAAATTATTTTGATGATATGACAATGCTTTTTGCAGTGTACAGTATTGCACCAGGCTCTAGTGGACAATCATCGATAGATTCAAATAAAAGTACATCAGCGAGTGCAAGAAGTAGTATCGATTCTTTAATTAGCGATTTAACATCTACTCTACAGTCGTATAATAATTCAATAATTTCATTACAGCAAGCAAAAGACAATCTGTCTGTACAACAAAAACCTCCTTTAGCGGCTGATCTAGCGGTATCAAAAGCCAATCTCGATAACGCAAAAGCAAATTTAGCAAATGCAGAAACAGCATATGCAAGTAGAATTATTACTGCACCTTTTGATGGACAAATTGGTGGGCTTACAGCCGATGTTGGACAACAAGTTTCTTCTTCTGATTCACTTGGAACACTTATTACATCAGAAAAAGTAATAAATGTTACATTGAATGAAGTGGACGCTGCAAAAGTTTCTGCTGGCAATTCTGTAATAATTACTTTTGATTCACTACCAAATGTTTCTATTACTGGCCACGTTGGTTATATAGATCCACTGGGAACTGTAACGCAAGGAGTGGTCAGTTATTCAGTACAAATAAAAATGGATGAACAAAATAATCTAATAAAAACAGCTATGACAGCATCAGTCTCTATTGTTACTACACAACAACCAAATACACTCATTATTCCTATATCGGCTGTGACAACAATTGGTGGAAAAAAGTATGTTTTGGTTGCTGATACCTCATCTACAATTATTAAAGATTTTGATCTAAGTTCTTCTACTCGAAATTTTGCTTCGACATCAAGAGGGAACTTTGCATCAACGACCTTTGCTTCAACAACAAAAGCATCTTCTTCAAGACAATTTGGAAATTATTCAGCAAGCAATACAAACTCTACTCAAGGAATATCGGTACAATATACTATAACTGAAATCGAAATAACAACCGGTATTTCAAATAACACAATGATGGAAGTGCTATCTGGTCTTTCCGAAGGACAACTAATTGTGACTAAAAAGACAACTATAAAGAATGGAACAACCGTAACTAAAACAACAGCCGCTTCAGCAACTACAAACACAAGAGGAGGTTTTGGTGATTTTGGTGGTGGTGCTGTAGGTGCAACAATGATAAGAGACTAAAGTCTATGATTGAATGTAAAGATATTATAAAAACTTACGTAAATGGCGATGCAAAAACTGAGGCCCTCAGAGGTGTTTCCTTTACCATAAATGACGGGGAGTATGTAGCGATAATGGGTCCATCTGGTTCAGGTAAATCTACACTGATGCATATTTTGGGTGCTCTTGATACCCCAACAAACGGCCATTATTTCCTTGATAAGGAAGATGTTTCAAAGCTTTCAGATGATGAACTAGCGAATATACGAGGAAATAAAATCGGTTTTGTTTTTCAATCTTTCAATCTTTTACCGAGAGCGGAAGTTATTCGAAATGTGATTTTACCGCTAGTATATTTGAAAGTTACTCCAGAGGAAAGGATTAGAAGAGCAGAACAAGCTTTAAAATCCGCAGGACTTGAGGAGGAAAGATGGCGCCATCTTTCAAATCAGCTTTCTGGGGGACAAATTCAGCGCGTGGCTATCGCTCGGGCGCTTGTAAATAATCCTTCACTTATTATGGCAGATGAACCTACTGGAAATTTGGATACTAAAACTGGTGAAATTGTTTTAAAGACATTTCAAGATTTAAATAAAGATCATGGGCATACAATAATACTTATTACTCACGAACTTGATGTTGCCGAACACGCAGACAGAATTATTCATATAAGAGATGGCCTTATATTGAGTGATGAAAAAAATAAAAATAAAAGAATAAGCAAAATAGATTTGTGTGCAAAAGAAGAAAAAGTTACTGCTCCATGTAGTGAAGTAATTAATAATAAAAGATAATGACAATAAAAGATTTACTACAAGAAACATCTTCAGGATTACTATCAAATAAAGTCCGTACTGGTCTTACGATGCTAGGTATAGTCATTGGTATTGCATCTGTTATTGCAATGCTTGCAGTTGGTAATGGGGCAACCAGCTCAATCCAATCTAGTATTGAATCAATCGGCTCAAATCTTGTTGTTATTTCTCCTGGAGCGCCCAGAACTGTTGGAAGCCAAGTAAGAGCCAGTCGTGGTTCAGCGAATACCTTAACAATGTCAGACGTTGAAGCAATTAAAAGCGGAGTTACAAGCGCAAAATATGTGGCACCAACAGTTTCTTCTCAAAAACAAGTTGTTGCTGCTGGAACAAACACAAACACCTCAGTGATGGGAACAACACCTTCGTATGTTGATATTAAAAATCTAGTTCTAGATATCGGAACTTTTTTTACCGATGAACAAGTTACTCAACTTGCTAGAGTTGCTGTTATTGGTCCTACAACGAGAGATGATCTTTTTGGAACGGGTGTTGATGTTGTCGGTAAGACAATAAGAATTAGTGGAAATGAATTCACCGTAATTGGTATCACTCAAGCAAAAGGAGGAGCAGGTTTGGGAAGTGCTGATGATATTGTATATATACCAATCTCTGTAGCTCAGCAATTTTTTACTGGAAATAAATATGTTTCAACAATCAATATTTCCGCACAAACTGCAGATTTGGTAACGGACGTGCAGAACCAAGCAACAGATATATTACTTTCAAGACACAACATTGCCGATGTCACAAAAGCAGATTTCAATACAATGAACCAATCAGATATGTTGGCAACTGCATCTTCTATTACTGCCACCATGACATACCTACTTGCAGCAATCGCCGGAATATCTTTACTTGTCGGAGGTATTGGAATTATGAATATGATGCTCACAACCGTTACTGAAAGAACTAGAGAGATTGGTTTGAGAAAAGCTGTTGGAGCAAAGAAGAGAGATATTCGGTTACAATTTTTAGTTGAATCAATTGTATTAACAACCATTGGTGGAATAATCGGAATAATTACTGGTTTCGGTATCGCGTGGATAATTACATTAACTGGATTACTGACTGCAACAATATCTTTTACTTCAGTTATATTATCCTTCGGAGTTTCCGCAATTATAGGAATAATCTTTGGATATTATCCAGCCGCTAGAGCCTCAAATTTGAGTCCAATTGATGCTTTAAGATACGAATAAAGAAAAGGACTTGAATAGTTATTACTTCCTCATCTCCCTTATATACCTCGACTTCCCAAACACCCCATCCATATAGTTCCCATCACTCAAAATAGTTATAATAATTTCTTGTTGGGAGCACCGACACAGAACTCAACGGCTTTCTCAAAGCCAAAAAAGAAGCTTCGATGGCTTCTTTTTTTATAACGGCCATAATCTAAGCCGTGTAACAACAGCCCTTTCAATACGTCTACATAAGTGAAGAGGGACATTTATCTATATATTTCTATACTTAATGACAAAAGAAACAATAAAAAATAACAGACCGAAATTCCCCAAATTATCCTCGACTCTGATTATAGTCTTTTGTTTTTTTATTTTTGGAGCCACCGTAAATATAGCCCGCGCCGATTGTACTCTATCTTGGGATGAAGCATTCAGTGCCTACGTCCATGGGGCGATTAATATTTCTATGTTCAAAATAGATGACACTCATGTACAGACAACAGTAGATAATGGGACTGATTGTGCATTACCAACGGTTATCGGCTCTTATCGTGTTTATGACAATATATCTCCTATCACGCAGACACCGATCGATGAAAGGAGCTCACTGATCATCCCCGCACAGTCTTCCCATACTTTTATCTCAAATATAGCCACATGTTTAACCCAGGTGGACATTTGGTATTCGATGGATTTTGCCGAACTTTTCGAAGGACATATATTTGGTATAGATGGGAGTGTTTTTGATTCGGTACCTTCGGCTCAAGGATTATTTTGTACTATTGCTCCACCGCCACCCCCACCAGCTCCTACTCCAGACTTAATAGTGTCTTGCTCGGTTAGCACATCAAGTGCACCTATAAATACTTCTGTCGCTTGGAGTGGAAATGCTAGCGGTGGTACTGGGACATACACATATTCTTGGACTGGTACTGATAGTTTGGCTGATACAAGTTCTACTACTTCAAAAATATATTCTAACTCCGGCACAAAAGATGCGACTGTCGTGGTAACTTCTGGAACAGCAACATCAAGCGTAACCTGCACTACCAATATTTATTCAGATTCCTTGCCAAGCGAACTTTCAGCCTCTTGTTCTGCAAGCCCATCGTCTGTATATACTGGTAATTCGATCATTTGGAGTGCAATAGCTTTAGGTGGAATGGGCAACTATACATATTTGTGGACTGGGACAGACTCACTTTCCGGAACACTTAGCACAACTTCTTTGACATATTCTTCATCTGGCACAAAAGATGCGACTGTCGTAGTAACTTCTGGGACCAGCACGACGACAGCAAACTGTAGTGCCGTGGTAAATACTCCGAGTGGGGGCGGAGGGGGTGGTGGAGGAGGGGGTGGTTCATCATTTACCCCCATGGTTAGTAATAGCGGGGGTGGAAATATAGGTTATGCAGTTTATGATAATTCCTCTCCTAAGAGTACTCAACCGATCGTGCTTGCCTACTCGCAGGCAAATCCTCTCGTATCATCTATTTACTTGAGTCAAATACCTTACACAGGTACGAATGATTTAAAAGTTTTATTATTCGAAATTACACTGGCTCTTTGGAGTGGAGCAGTTACTTTTATAATTATGAAGAGGAGAGAAAAGCAATATCTACAACATCGGAATATCCAAGGCGAAGGCTCCGGCACCTGTGAAAATGAGTGAGAGGGAGATAACGAACATTAAAATGTAAAATGGCAAAGTCCTTGCTTCTAGGGCTTCTTCTCTGTATTCAAGCACCGCTTCGCAGAAATACACGACTGCAAAGATAATAGCGACGATCTGTGTGTATGCGCCGAGAAGTAGCATAAGACCGCCGATGATTTCTACAAAAGCAAACCCTTTTATAAATATCTCTGCTGGACGAAAATGGATTGTTTCAAAAAGCCCTGCCCATTGGAGCTTTTCTTTGCCGAGTTTGAGATAGCCGAGATCGATAGCGATGAATCCGACAACCACTCGCAAAATAAGTGGAGCGAGTATGCTGAAAGTTAAAATTTGGGGGAATGTGTTTAATATCATGAAGACATTATAACACAGACTGGAAAGCGAGCGAGATTGATAAGAATTTTCACGGGGTCCTGCCAACCTACTCCTTTTGAAATGCACGGATATTTTCTTGCTAGAAAATTCCTCGTGCTCGCGCCGTCGCGCTCCCAAGGCATTTCAAAAGGAGTAGGTTGCCACCCCTAGCAAAAATTCTTATCAATACTGCTCGCTTTTTTGGCTAATTCTTGTAATATCCTAAGTGTGGCTAAAGATATTAAATACAAAAAAGTGGTGGTGCTAGACAATATAAGAAGCGTTTACAATGTCGGCTCAATTTTTCGTACCTCTGATGCGCTGGGGGTTGATAAGATATATTTGTGTGGATGCACACCAACGCCAAAAGACAGATTTGGCAGAGAAAGAAAGGATTTGGCAAAAGTGGCTCTCGGTGCAGAGAGAAATATTGAATGGGAATATGCAAAAGATACTGCCGAACTGTTGAAGAAATTGAAAAAAGAAAAATATCAGATAGTAGCCGTGGAGCAGGCGGAAAATTCTGTAAATTATAAAAAAGTCAAAACTGGAAAAACCGTGGCTCTTGTGATGGGAGAGGAGGTGAATGGTATGTCAAAAAAAGTACTCAAACTCGCCGATGTTATAGCCGAAATACCGATGCAAGGCAAAAAAGAATCATTGAATGTCTCTGTCGCTTTTGGGATAGCGGGGTATGAGATTTTGAGATAGTTAATAAAAGAGATATTATACTTACTATGGACAAGATATTAAGAACAGCGAAGAAATTTATACCAACCAAGCTTTTTAAAATGGCGCAACCGGCATATCATTATTTATTGGCGATTTCCGGAGCGATTTTGTATAGATTTCCTTCAAGGAAAATGATTGTTGTCGGCGTGACTGGGACAAAAGGGAAGACCTCCGCCATCAATTTTATCTGGTCTGCACTTATGGCTGGTGGATTGAAAACGGGGATTATCACTACGGCAAATATTCGCATCGGCGATGAAGAAGTTTTGAATAAATATCATATGACAATGCCTGGTAGATTTGTCATACAAAGTTATATAAGAAAGATGGCAAATGCTGGATGCAAATATTGTTTGATAGAAACTACTTCGGAGGGGATAAAGCAGTTTAGGCATATCGGTATAAACTATGATATTGCGGTTTTTACGAATCTTTCACCGGAACATCTGCCTTCACATGGCGGAAGTTTTGAAAATTATAAAAATAAAAAGTTGGAATTATTCAAAATCCTTTCAAAATTACCGAGAAAAGATATCGATGGAAAAGCAGTCGAAAAAGTAATGCTGGCAAATACAGACAGCGAACATGCAAAAGATTTCTTGCAATTTGATGCTGATAAAAAAATAACTTTTGGGATAGAGAAGTCAGCTGACTTGATTGCAAAAAATATTGTAGAAAAAGCCGATGGAGTTTCTTTTGAAATCGGCACGCAAAAATATGAAATATCCATACCAGGGAAATTTAATGTCTACAATGCGCTACCGGCAATCGTTATTGCAACGCTCGCGGGAGTAAATGATGAAAATATAAAAAGAGGACTGAAAAAACTTTTTGTAATCCCGGGAAGAATGGAGAAGATAGAAGTTGCAACCCTAAACGGGGGACCATCGGGCAAGCAGAAATTTACCGTGATAGTGGACTATGCGCATGAGAAGCAAAGTATGACAAATGTTTTGCAAACGGCAAAAATAATCGCTGGAGCAACAGGAAAAATAATCGTGCTTCTTGGTGCCGAAGGTGGTGGAAGGGATAAAACAAAACGCGCCGATATGGGAGAAATTTCTGCCAAGTTTGCAGACTTTGTGGTGGTCAGCAATGTGGACCCATATGATGATGATCCAAAAGAGATTTTAGAAAGTATTGCAACCGTCGCAGAAAAATTCGGCAAAGCTAGAAATAAAAATCTTTTTGTGATTGAAGACAGAAGGGAAGGAATAAAGAAAGCTCTTTCACTCGCAAAAGAAAATGATGTCGTGATCATAACAGGCAAAGGCGCCGAACAATCTATGGTTATAAAAGGGGAGAGAATCCCTTGGGATGATAGAGAGGTGGTGAGAGAGGAATTGGAAAAGATTTCATAATTATAAAAAATACAAAGGCGTCCCCCACTAGCGCGCTAGTGGGGGACGCCTTTGTATTTGACTTACTAGCCTATTTTTTGCTAGCATCTCTTATGGAAACAAAACACGGGAGGAAATTATGCCAGACAGTTCATTGAATAGATCGGAAACAATATGCCAGGAATGCAATCTCACACGGAGCCAGCTGAAAAAGGACGATAAACTCATCAACCAGGGGGGTGATGATGTTTGCGGTTATTGTTACAGCGTGCTCGTATTACCACTCGAAAAATAGTAAGGGGGTCTAAATGGATGGAGAATTGACTCTAAGATATAGGCCAACAAACAAGCGAGTAATATTACCCTGCGGTAAAACGGCTTTTGTCTCGATAATTGCAACGGGAGAAAATAGTTTACATCACGTAATTAAGGATCACCCTCTGACGCAGGAACAGTTTGATGGTGAAGTCGAACTGTTCCGCAGAGTGATTATGCCTGTGCACAAGGAGATAGTCGAAAGAATCCGTGAGGATATCTTGGCCGGCAGGATCTAGCAAGTTCAGACAAACCGCGAGAAATTCAGTACTCGCGGTTTTTTTATTTGACTAGGGTGGCTTTTAGCACTAGACTACAAACAATTGAGTGGACCCCGGTGAAATACGCCGTCGGTGTCGGCATTTCACGGGGTGGCGATTTTCAAAATTCGCTCTGCTCATTAAGAAAATCAGCCATGCCAGAATTGCCAGAAGTAGAGACAACAGCGAGGATGCTAAATGAACGAGTCAAAGGGCTCGTGATTTCAGATATCTGGACAGATTATGACTCGAAGTTTCATAGAGGAAAGGACAATATAAAAGACAAAAAATATTTCGCTTATTTCAAAAAAGAGCTAGTGGGAAGGAAAATCCTAGGAGTTAGGAGGCGTGCAAAAAACGTATTAATCGACGTTTCAGGTAACAAAACCATACTTACTCATATGAAGATGACTGGGCACTTCCTCTATGGCAAATATGAATATAAAGACAAGAAGTGGTCCCCCGTCGGGGATAGTCCGCTAAAAGATCCGTTTAATCGTTTTGTCCATCTCGTTTTCATACTCTCAAATAATCATCACTTGGTTTTATCGGATATGAGAAAATTCGCTAAAGTCTTTGTCTTTGATACAGACAGAGCGAATCGAGTGGGAGACATATCAAGACTTGGACCGGAACCACTCGATAAAGATTTCTCATACAAGATTTTTAAAGAAAAACTACTCGCAAGATCGACCGGCAAAATAAAATCCGTACTTATGGATCAAGAAGTCATCGCCGGCATCGGAAATATTTATTCCGACGAAGCACTTTGGACGTCTGGCATTCATCCCGAGACAAAAGTAAAAAATATTGCAGAAGAAAAATTGAAATCTCTTTTCAAAAATGTTATAAAGATTCTCCGGCAATCTATCGGCGTCGGCGGAGACTCAATGTCCGACTATAGAAATCCAGATGGAGTGAAGGGTAGATATCAAGATTCGCATAAAGTTTATAGACGAGCCGGGGAAAGGTGTTCACTCAAGGGTTGTAAAGGGATTATTAAAAGAATAAGAGTTGGTGGCAGAAGCGCGCATTTTTGCGATTGCCATCAAGACAAATAAATAATTAAAATGGATGAAAGTTTTATAAGCTTTTTAACGTTCGTCTTAGTGATGGCGTTTGTTTTCTCTTTGTTTGGAAGGGTGAGCGATGATATGACAAAGAGAGGTGTATTTGGTAAAGAAGAACAAAAAAAGGCATTACAAAAGGATACTGTCATATACGTAGGTCAGAATCCAAACTATAGCAACACCGCTTCAATCTACGGTATGTGGTAAAGAAATAAAATATTTATTAGATAAGTCTTGTCTAGGCCTTAGGTAAAATCTAATAGTTGTCTCTATTTTCCAAGAATCTTTAAAGCAGCTTTGATCCTACCACTTGTATCAGTAATATCTTTATCAACTTCCTTGAGAGCCTCACGTGCGTCTCTTTGAGAATATCCAAGAGCCTTAAGTGCTTCCACCGCATCTATTTCATCTCTTAAACTTATTTCTCCTTCACCATGAGTACCGACTTTATCCTTAAGTTCAAGCACGATTTTTTCAGCAATTTTTCTTCCAATACCGGAAACTTTCACCAGATGTGATGTATCACCAGAAGAGATTGCTCTCTTCAACGCGCTAACGGAACTAATATTCAAAACATTCAGTGCTGTCTTTGGACCGATTCCAGAAATAGAGATCAGCATTTCAAAAAAAGAAAGTTCATCTTTTCCAATAAAGCCATAAAGATCGAGTGCGTCTTCTTTTACGACTAGATGCGTGAGCAGGGAAATGGCTTTTCCTTTTTCGGAAACTTCAATACCTTCTGTCGTCGTAAAGACTTTTAGACCGATACCGCCAACACCCACGACAATAGATTTATCACTCCTATCCCAAACCACTCCTTCAATCTTTGAAATCATATTTATATAATATCAAAATCAAGAGGCAAAAGCGAAAAGATTTTATTTGCCTTTAAAAACAATTTGTGTTAGTATCTCATATACATCAAGTTTAATCCGTGTCAAAAGATTATCAATTTGAATCAACATTATGCCAATAACATCATCAGCAAAAAAGGCCTTAAGAGTCGCCAAGAAAAAGAAAGTTTTCAATATCCGCAGAAAAAGCGCGATGGAAAATTCTCTGAAAAAAATCGGCAAACTCATCAAGGAAAACAAAGTAAAAGAAGCCGAAAAGATGCTTCCTGAAGTATATCAAGCAATAGATAAAGCATTCAAGACAAAATTCATCAAGAAAAACGCCGCCGCAAGATATAAGTCTAGAATTACAGTTGCGGTAAACAAATTGAGGGCGATAAAGAAGTAACCTCAAAAACTGCCTGACGGCAGTTTTTTGTTTTATAATTTATAATATACACCCTCCTAGAAAGAATTATAAATCTTTTGTGTAATAAAAATTATATTGGGGAGATGGAGAAAATCACTCCTTTTGTATCTCAAATGGAATTTCTATAAAAGGATTAGTTTTGTCATTAGAAAAGACAAAAAGAGAACCTGTAAAAGAACCCTGCGGTATTTCATCCCAAGGGAATATTATTGGCTTTATTGTCGCTTCTGTGTGAGAGTCAATAATAAAATAATCAGAATCTGACCAACTTGTTATTGGAGGATTTATCATAACTGAAAAGCTACTCAATATTTTGTCTGTTAAATTATTTTGAGTATCAAACTGTCTCATGGTTTTAAAAAATAATTTTGTATTACCATCATTTTTTATTTTAAGAACTGCATCTTGCCGAAAATCAGAAAAAGTCATTTCATTTTGATCAATTTTAATTATCGGGCTTTGATCTCGAGTAACATTTTTATATCTCATCCTTAAGGTAGTGTCCCCAAGAATATTCATGGCATTAGTTATTGGAGCGACACGCAAAGCTTTAAAAACTGGCAAACCCGCTGTTAAAGGATAGCTGAGATTTTTCGGTGCTTGAGAAACAACGAAAACAGGGACTGAAGCTGTCATGACAACCAGACCATCAGAAAATAAATATTGTCCGGCTAAATAGTCTTGGGTGGTAAAGCGACCGACAGAACAGGAACCTAAGAAAACTAAGAAGGCACTCATGTTGTTTATGTCTTGTGCTTTCAAATTCTTTTGGTGGAACGTTGGTGCCCCGTGTCCGTTAAAGAATACAAATTCATACTGATGTGGCTTGTGTAATTCGCTCAGATACGTCTGATCTGAGTTTGTGTCCCAAGAATCTATATAATTTATTTGATCTGAACTATATTCATTAAACATAGAGAAATCTTTTATAGAGGCTATGTCACCTTGCTTCTCTGATGGCTTGGAATCAGAGAAAATTGGTGTATAGATTAAGACTTTTTTCTGATATGAAAATTCGCCAGTTCGATAATCGTGATTTCGTCTAAAATATTCCTTAAGTAGAGTCAGAGAATCCTCTGTTGATGAGTTTGGAGTTAAACGACCAATCCAATATGGAGGAATAGTATTACCGGTCTGGCAACGTGGATCTTTGTAGGAGAAAGCTTTTTTATCAGGAGAATAGATACAGGCACCCAAAATATCTTGGTATACTGAATCGCTCAATATTAAACCCTGACTATTAAAAACCGAATTAGTATCTATAATATCTGGGTGATACAAAAGACCCGTAGGTACATTACCTACAATAAGAATACCGCTGAGGTCACCACTTTTGTAGGTATCTAAAACATATTTCTGTAATGTAAGTATGTCATCTGTTTGCTGAACTAATTTTATGATTGTGTGAAAATTATATTCTTTTAAAATGTCTTGGCTATAAACATCCAGCTCTGATTTAAGTGGGTCGGCTAGGTCTTTCTCAACAAGTAAAATAACCATCGATTCTTTATTATTTTGATTATTATCTATTAGTTGTGCCGACTGGTTATTAATCGTGCTAGTACTTGAGAAGACACCGTTTGTTTTTGTCTGAGAACTTCCTTCTTCAATTTGGTTGATCATTGTGGATAAGGAATTGCCTGTTTCAGAGAATATTAATCGACGTGATGTATTGTATTGAAAATAGTTAATATATAAATACATCCCAATAATAATTAGGATAAAAACTACTACTACAATATGTATTTTTCTCATCTGTAGATTATATCAAAATCGAAGACAATTTGTGCTCCCAGTAGGACCGCTTCGCTTATCTCCCTCGACTTTTTTCTCGCCGTCGCTCGAAAAAGTCTGGGCACCAGCTCACTAGTTTTTTCTGCTGAAAAAACATAGTTCCGCTGTTCGATTCCTACCCGCAAGCAAAGCAGTTTGCTTGCTTGGGAGCACAAATTTAAAAGACGCTTATGGCGTCATCTAAATTTGTGCTCCCAGTAGGACCGCTTCGCTTATCTCCCTCGACTTTTTTCTCGCCGTCGCTCGAAAAAGTCTGGGCACCAGCTCACTAGTTTTTTCTGCTGAAAAAACATAGTTCCGCTGTTCGATTCCTACCCGCAAGCAAAGCAGTTTGCTTGCTTGGGAGCACAAATTTAAAAGACGCTTATGGCGTCATCTAAATTTGTGCTCCCAGTAGGAATCGAACCTACATTTTAACTTCCGCAAAGTCACGTTCTATCCATTGAACTATGAGAGCATTTATAATGCCGACAGAGAATACTGTCGGCATTAATTTATCATCTTAATAGCTAAAAAGCCACCTTCTAGAATCCCAATTTTTCCATCACTTTCTGAGAAAGGGGCTCATGCATTTCTTTCTCGGAAAGCTTTTCGAGTAAAAAGTTTCTGACATCCTCATGATTATATTCTTCTATCGGAATAACAATAAGTGGTGATATCGTCTTCTTTGATCTTAGAATTATCTTTGGCTCCTTTTCATCGGTGTTATCAACCCAGAAAGATTCAAGAGAGATATAATGATAGTGTTCTTTGTCTACTTTCAAACCTCTATCATTCAATTCTACTTCCATAACTTTCGGTTCGCGACGAGAAAACATTATTAAAGTTATAACAGCAAGTATAATGAATACGGCAAAAAGCGTGTCGTGCAAAAATATAGCAATTCCCGCAATACAGACCGAGATTATACCGACAGCCCAATACCAATCGGCTGTCTTTTCTTTCCTTTTGTATTCAAGGGCGTGCCAAATAATTTTGTTATCCATGTTAGCACAATTATATCACAAAATGATATACTATTGTCACTATGGCCAAAACAAAATTAATAGTAGCCAACTGGAAGATGAATCCAGATACAGAAGTAGAAGCAAAAAACGCACTGACAAAAATAAAAAAAGGATTGAAGAAAGAAAAGAAAACCAATGTCGTAATTTGTCCTCCTTTTGTCTTTATAAATCTCGTTAAAAAAGCTATCGTGGATGAAAATGTTTTACTTGGTGCGCAAGATGTATTTATAGGCAAAGGAAATTCTCATACTGGGGAGGTAGGCATCAATATGCTCCAAGAACTCGGCGTAAGATATATCATCCTTGGCCATTCAGAGAGAAAAGCGGAAGGTGAGACAGAAGAAATGATAGCTAAAAAACTCTCAGGTGTTATAAGAAAAGGGCTAAAAGGAATACTCTGTATTGGAGAGAAGGACAGAAATGAACATGGAGATTACTATCACGAAATTAAAAAACAGTTACATTCTATGTTAGATGGTATTCCCAAAAAATCTGCGAATAAGATAATAATAGCGTATGAACCGATTTGGGCAATAGGTAAGCTGGAAGACGAAGCTATCAATCCTGAGAAATTGAATGAGATGACTATTTTTATAAGAAAGACATTGAGTGATATCTTTGGTCGCGATGAGGCAGAAAAAATATTGGTGCTTTACGGAGGATCTGTTGGAAAGAGTAATGCGAAAAAACTTGTAGATGAAGGAAAAGTAGATGGTCTTTTGATAGGGAGGGATAGCTTGAAACCTAAAAACTTTTTGGAGATTGTGAAGGAAATTAAATAAAATACAAAAATGGCGGCCGCTTCGCGGCCGCCATTTTTGTATTTTATTTAAAAAGGATTCTTCGCCCCTCTGATTTCAAAGTGAATATGAGGACCGGTGGATTTGCCAGTATTTCCTGTAAGTCCTATGTATTGCCCTTGTGATACTGTTTGCCCTTCTACAACTAAGTTCTCGCTCAAGTGTCCATACAAAGTCTGTGCGCCGTTGTAGTGCGAAATAACAATATATCTTCCATATCCGGAATTCCAACCAGAAGTTTTACTTATTATTACTTCTCCAGCGGCGGAAGCGACGACAGGGCTACTGACTGGTATTCCAATATCTATGGCATTGTATCCATGCAAACCTTGCGTCCTCACACCTCCAGATACCGGCCTCACAAAATATCCTGTGTAATTAGGGCCATTTGTATCATGAGGTGTTGCCGTAACTCTTACAGATGAAGCACTACCAGAGGAAGAAGTAACGACGACGGTCGATTCTCCATCCGGGACAATAATCTTATCTCCAATAGCGAGAATTATGTCTTTGCCTAGATCATTGAATTGGGCGATTTCTTCCAAATTGCCTTTGTATTTTTTAGCTATACTTGCCAAAGTATCACCCTTGGTGACAGTGTGAATCGTTCCGGATATTGGGAGAATCACAAGGACTTGACCCTCCTGAATTATCTTTGAGGAAATATTATTTGCCCAGACGATAGTGTTTGTTGTAACCCCGAACATCTTGGCAATAGAAGAAAGGGTGTCTCCTTTTCTGACCGTATATTTACTGATTTGACCTGTAATGGCAGAGTCACCTATGTCGGCAAGTGTGCCGGAAGGACCATTTTCAGACATGAGAGCTTCATCGTCTATAACAGTGATGTCCCCACCCCCCCTTGAAGCGACAAGATCGTAGTTTGTAGCACTCTGAAGAAGTGGAAGAGTTTGGGAATTTGAAGTAGAAGCGGAAGAATTAGAAACAACTGAGTTTGGCCCAGTAAAAAGGCTAGCCATAAAAGAAAAGAATCCTGCGCTAGCTGGGGCGGGATTCATAAAAGTAAACAAAATTGGTAGCAAAATAGTGATCATCCATCTTGATGAAATGGCTAAAAACAAAGATATTTTTGACTGACCGCGGGCATTTGCCCCGCTTTTCGGGTCAGTTTTGTGAGTTTTCGTATAAATAAGCCGATTTAATTAAGAGAATTCCGTATTTCTGAAACCGAAACGGCTCTGTTGAGCCATATTTTCTGTATTTTGCCTCTTTCCTGTAGGCATAGACAATGATACTCCTTGGGTAGTATAGGTCAAGGGAGTTGTCCACAGGGTTGTCCACTGCTCAAAGTAAAACTAGAGGTAAAGCAACCATCTGGAAAACATATTTGGTTTCGCCTAAGCCCGGACAAGGCTTACCAGATATGTTTTCCAGATGGTTGCTTGCAAATCACTGGTAGAAAGACCGAATTTTGCGGAGTAAAATTCGGCTTCTAAGACCCTCCGTGTTATTATCCCTCCAATGGACCACCTAAAAGGACTCAACGAACAACAAAAACAGGCTGTTTTGCAAAAAGACGGGCCGATTTTGATAATAGCTGGGGCAGGAGCGGGAAAAACCAAAACTATTACCCACAGAATTTTACATTTGATAAAAGAAGGGGTCGCTCCGGAAAATATTTTGGCTATCACTTTTACAAATAAAGCGGCAAAGGAAATGCGAGATAGGGTTGAGAAAGCTATCACCACCGACAGAAATCTAAATCTGCCGATACGTATTCACAATAAACCTTTTGTCAGCACATTTCACTCGCTTGGTGTGCATATTTTGAAAGAAAATAGTCGATTGCTCGGACTGACGAGAAATTTCAGCATTATGGATCGTGATGATTCGCTAAAAGTCGTAAAAGAATGCTTTAAAAAGCTAGACATTGATCCAAAACAATTTGAGCCGAGCAAAATCTTAAATATTATTTCGCGAGAGAAAGGCGATTTGAAAACCGCCCAAAATTACGCCGAGCATTCCGGACAAAAGGGTTATTCACTTCAAGCTGTCGTCGCAAATGTCTGGCCGATTTATGAGCAAAGGCTCAGTGAAGAAAAAGCACTCGACTTTGATGATTTGCTTTTAAAAACATATTTACTTTTGAAGAAACACAAAGAAGTTTTGGAAAAATATCAAAATATTTGGAAATATATTCATATAGACGAATATCAGGATACAAATAAAGTGCAATATATGACGACCAAGCTTCTGGCGGGGAAAAACAGAAATATTTGCGTGGTTGGCGACATAGATCAGAGTATTTATAGTTGGAGAGGTGCTGATATTCAGAATATTTTGGATTTTGAAAAAGATTATCCCGAAGCCAAGGTGATTTTGCTTGAAGAAAACTATCGCTCCACACAGACGATTCTCACCGCTGCGAATGATGTCATAAAGAAGAATAAAATCCGCCGAGAAAAAAATCTTTTTACAAAAAATGCCGAAGGTGAAATGATTTCTTTTTTCCGCGCGGGCAATGAAGGGGAGGAAGCGAGATTCATCGCGAGAAAATCTAAAGAAATTATAGAAAAGGGGACAGATCCGAGGGAAATCGCCGTGCTTTATCGAGCAAATTTCCAATCGCGTGTACTTGAAGAAGCATTTCTCACCGAAAGCGTGCCGTATCAAGTGCTTGGTACAAAGTTCTTTGAAAGAAAAGAAGTAAAAGACGTGCTTTCATATTTACGTGCTGGCGTAAATCCGGAAAGTTTGAGTGATATAAAAAGAATAATAAATGTGCCAGCGAGAGGGATAGGAAAAGTGACTGTTTTGAAGATTTTTGCGGGGGAAAAAGACAAATTACCGGCAGGAGTAAAAGAAAAAGTAAATAGTTTTTTCAAATTACTTGAGAGAGTAAAAAAAGAAGCTGGGGAGAAAAAACCATCTGAAGTTATTAAATTTATTATCAGAGAAAGCGGACTTGAACTTGAATTGCAAAGGGGGACAGATGAAGATAAAGAAAGGTTGGAAAATATGCGCGAACTTGCCACTCTCGCCGTAAAATATGACTATTTGCCTGCGTCAGAGGGCGTAGAAAAGCTCTTGGAAGAAGCGGCGCTTGCCACAGATCAAGATTCGCTTATCAAAAATGAAAATGCGGTAAAACTTATGACGGTTCACGCCGCGAAAGGCCTTGAATTTGATTATGTTTTCATTACTGGCCTTGAAGCCGACCTTTTTCCACATCAGCCAGTCGGCAAAGCGGAAAAAACACCGGAAGAAATGGAGGAGGAGAGACGGCTTTTTTATGTCGCACTCACTCGTGCCAGAAAAAAACTTTTTTTGACCTACGCCGAGATGCGCACGATATACGGCTCACAACAAATGAATCTGCCGTCGGAATTTCTGGGAGATATTGATAATAATCTGCTTCAAGAAGAACACTTTGAATATAGGGAGAAAATAGTGTATCTTGAGTGGTAAAGGCTCATTCACATCCCCACTTTCCTGTGCAGAAATTTTCCCCAGCCGGAAAATTTCCTAATCCTCGGCGGCTTGCGCTGTGGTATACTTTTGCTCGAAGATTACTTCTCGCAAAATTACACCACATCGCACCCTGCAAGCTCGCCTGCGGACACAGAAAAGTGGGGACGTTCATTCACTTACGGCAGAGCAGAAAATACAAATAAAATATGACCATACAGGCAAAAAAATCATTGGGGCAGAACTTCCTTAAGAATGAGGGAGTTTTACAGAAGATCGCGGATGCGGGGGAACTTTCCGCTAGCGATATTGTACTAGAAGTCGGACCTGGAGAAGGTGTACTTACAAAAAAGCTTCTGGAGAAAGCGGGAAAGGTGATAGCGGTGGAGAAAGATCATAGACTTATTTCAGTCTTACAAGAAAAATTCGCTAGTGAAATATCAGAAGGTAAATTTGAAATATTTGAAGGTGATATTTTGGAGAGTGATGCAGAAAAATGGGGGATAAAGGACGGTAAATTCAAAATCGTGGCGAATATTCCGTATTACATCACCGGGCAATTCTTCAGAAAGTTTTTGTCGGGGCCAATAAAGCCGACAAGAATGGTAATACTTGTGCAAAAAGAAATTGCCGAAAGAATTGTGGCGAGAGACGGCAAGGAAAGTTTGCTTTCAATCAGCGTAAAAGCCTATGGCGAGCCGAGAATAGTAGCAAAGGTCTCAAAAGGGAGTTTTGTCCCCGCACCGAAAGTGGATTCAGCAGTGATTTTGATAGATAATATTTCAAGAAAAAGATTTGAAGGCTCACTTGGAGGCGACACCTCCAAGTTGGAGGAAAGGTTTTTTGAAATTCTGCATGCCGGTTTTGCACACAAGAGAAAGGTTTTGATAAGTAATTTGAGAGAAAAATTCAGCGAAGGAATTAGAGGAAAAGATTTGCAGCAAATTTTTTCCGCCATCGATCTCGACCCCAAAATCCGCGCCGAAGATGTGTCTCTAGAAAAATGGTTTTCTATCACAAGACAGTCCATTTGATTATTTTTCTTATTGGAGCTACAATATCATTGTATTTTATTAATTAACCTATTATAATGACTCTAAAATATAGTGCCTTTGTAAAAACGATATCGTCTCTGTTAATAATCTCCATTATTTTAATTGGCTCTCCTTTCCAATATATAGGCCGAGCTGTCGCACAAAATCAAACAAGTACGTCTATATTTTATAGAGATATGTCCATCGGCACCGTTGGTCAAGATGTATACGCACTACAAAAAATATTAAACTCTGATACGACGACAGCCCTCACATCCTCAGGTATAGGATCATCTGGTATGGAAACCCAATACTTTGGACAATTAACAAAAAATGCGGTTATTGAATTCCAAGAAAAATATACTAGCGAAATACTCACACCAAATGGATTAACCCGTGGTACAGGTTTCGTAGGAGTATCTACAAGAGCAAAACTCAATTCGCTCGTAAATACAGTTTCATCCAGTACAAATACAAACTCGTCAAATAGTAGTCTTACTCAATGGGGCAATTATATAGGCGGTAGTAGCTATACTATAAATAATACCAATTCTTCAGCAAATCCTTCAGGACAGAACCTACAAAATTCATCACTTCCGTATGTAAACCTAACAGTGAATAACTCTCATTCACCATCTGCTATAGCATCGGGGTCATCTGTAATCGTCTCTTGGACATCCGGAAATGTAACATCCTGTACTAGTGGTCTCGGTGTATCATTCGACACAAATGGGACAAAAACCATTGACAATATCACAGTTCCAACAAGTTTCACTTTGACTTGTACAGGACTGACAGGAGTAGTGGCTGACAGCGTCCATGTATCTATTATTGGCCAAGCGGACACTTCAGTAAATCTGACACCGTCAGTTGATGTAAAAATAAACAATTCAGATGTCGACTTTGTACTGGGTCAAATCTCTACTACACCAAATGACACAAATACCATCGCTATAACATGGAGCGCTCATAATGTTTCTGACTGTGTCGCTTCGTCTACTCCAGGATCCATCACAGGCTGGAGCGGGACAGATATAAGTTCTCCTGCAGGAGGAACCTATATGCAATTAGATCAACCAACATCTATAGGACTAGTCTGTAAAGACGCAAATGGCAATAATGTCTCAGACTTTGCAAAGATTGTCTCATCAGGCACAGACACAACCTCTGATGCATACTTGAATAGCCTCGGGCAGAAACCAGAATCTTGCAAATACACACAAGCATATGTATTTACAGGTAAAGATATGGACATCTCGTTTAGTAAAAGTTTTAAATTCGAAGCTTACTCGGACTTCTGCGGACCTGAAGGTGGAAAGCTTTTCTTCGCCAATGACGGACATACATTCGAAATATTTAATTACAAAGGGAAATTTGGCTTCAAGCTTGGAGACGGTGTAGAATTTACAAACCCTATATACAAAGGAGATGTACAAAACGGCTATGCAATAGGTACTGCATCTGTAACTGGATATCATAAATGGACAGTGGATTACAACTATTCCACAAAAAGAGTTCAGGTGCTAAAAGATGATGTAGTCGTGGGGGATTGGGGAGTAAAAGCTAATGCAAACGCTACAACGATTGGTAAAGTATACCTACCAGAGTGGTCAAATGGCTTACTTTCATTTCCAAACACAACAGATTGCCAAGCAATCTCGCAATCTTCTCTATTGACTGCTCAGAGCTCTGTTCAGGCCATCCTTCTGACAAATGGTACATCAACAGCATCCACCACAGGTCAGATGCCTAGTGTAATTTCAGCTGGTAAGGACGCAAATGGCTGTGATCTTTATAGTATGTCTGGGGCAACAGCCAATGTTGGAGATAGTGGTATTGCAAAAGAAGAGATAAAAGATATAGAAACAGAAAAGGGAGGATTCGGGGGATGGATGACTGTTGGAGCCATAGTCGGTGCAATAGTTGTGATGATCATATGCCCTACATGTTATCTTTTTGTCGTGGCTGCTGGTGCTGTTGCAGGGGGTGGAGTAGGAGCTATAGCAGATCATAATGGTATGTAATAGATATCCTAAAATCCACGAACCAAAAACACCGAGCGTTCACTCGGTGTTTTGATTAAACAATTTGCTTCAAACCAATTTGAACTAATTTACCACAAACCCCAACCACTGTTGGCCCCCCAAGTATTTGATATGGTGTATGGATCGCTTCCCGAATCAGAATCGGCTACAGGATCCGTATTAGTACACGCCTCTCCCGTCCCAAGTGGTCCAGACGCATCACCTATCCACGGAGCGTCAAACGACGGTGAAGCCCCCTGACATTTTCCACCCTCATCTGGTACTTCTCCTCCAAGTATAGAGTCACCAATACTAGGAAGTGGGGGATTATTTTCTCTAAATGTTATATAACCAGTGCCATACATAGGTTCACCAGCCTTACTTGTCCCTATCATATCACCAGGATTACAGGCCTTTATAACAACAGCAAAAAGCTTCTCGCCTTCACCCCCCTTATTTGTACACTCTGAAATACCCACAACTTGTCCTCCAAATGGAATTGTCGTACCACCTCCTAGGGCAGCGTCATAAGCACTACAATCTGTAGGTTTATTTGTCGCAAACACACCAAGAGCGGTAATGGCGTTGCTATCTATATCTGTGTGTCCATAGCCATAATAAACGAATCCTCTTGTTCCTCCCAATAAGACATGGCAAGCATACGCTTGGAGCTTGGCAGTGTCAGCAAAACCCTCTCCATTCCCATCTTTTCCGATCGCATTTAGTACATTACCACCGTCAGTCACTACCAATTCCCCACTGTCACCATAATCAGTGAAACTTCCTGGGTGATATTCTTTAAACCATGTTGAATCTGGAGCTGGAGAGTGATTCCCTACATAATAAGACTTCATTCCTGTCCATTTTGCTTTAAATATATTTATGAATCTATCTCTCTTGTCTTGGCACCCGCTAACCCACTCGCTTGTCGGCTGAAGGATAACTGTACTTGTACCAATATTCTGAATAATGTAATCAAGATTGTCTGTAAATAATTGATCGGTAAATAACGGTTTGCAAATGTAATCTCCCTCTCCATCACCCAACTTACCATTTACCAAATTTACAAAAGTTACAATATTTTTCTTCCGCATCTCAGTAATAAAAGCTTTTAGTTTTGGTAATGCCACCGAAGGTGTCCTATTACTATTATAAGGATCAATGTTTAATTCGATTTGCGTCTCGGTAAGACCAGCTAAAGAAAGTTCCGTAGCAAGTTTTTCTGCATTGATTGAATCCCAGTGATTTACTGGCCCATAACCTAAAATGCTTGATGTAGTTATCGCCGAGGTTGCGGGTATAATCGGGCTCGTATTTACTCTAGGGGCGACGGGATTATTTGCTGATGAAATCGGTTGACTCGTTGTGTTTATAGGAACGGTTGGCCAAGTATAGCCCGCTGTCTGATCCGTACTCGCGGTTATGCCATTACCGTTTGCATTTATCATAACTGTATCACTAACAAGCCCCCATTTGCTTGTACACGTTATATAGATTCTGCTTAAATTGTTTAGACTCGTAATAATCTGACTTCCAGAAGTTGTCCTAGCCCCGCTAACAGACTGACAAGAGTCGACATTTTTCGAAGTCCATGTAACAAGAGCGCTAGCTCCAGGGCTGACATAAACTAAAGAATCTTGACCATTTACTTTCAAATCGACAGACGGTCTTTGTGAGGCATATAAAAAAGAATAATCCTCTGTGTTAACGCTTGGTATAACAGCAATATTACCTTGGTTAGAGCTTGTAGAAATATTCACATACCCTGTCACCGGACCATAATCACTCTGACAAGTCATGGAGTAGGTACCCGATATTGGACGAGAAACTATTTGGCTCCCAGATACTGCCTTGGCACCAAGCGCTGTATAACAATCATAAACATTTTTTGTATCCCACGAAATAGTCATGAGAGACATGGGCTGCACAGATGCATTTCCTATTTGACCATTTGCCTTAACAACAATCTGAGGTTTTGCATTGTCTGGTAGAGCATTTACTCTCTGATTTACCAATAGATTATTCATTAATACTCTTGCCTTCGCGTCCACAATACCCGTTTCGCTTATCCCATATTTCTTCTGAAATTTAAGCAATGCTACCTTGGTAGCTGGACCAAAAATCGTGGTTTCATTACCAGGAGATCCTGCCCCAGATAAAGCGACTTTGGTGCTAATGTCGGAATTCAAAATTCTTTGTAAAGTAAGGATTTCTTGGCTATTGTCGCCCTGTTTAAGATCTTTTGTAAAAGAAAATGATATGTCTGCCCAAAGCTTTGCTGAAGATAGCACGGCTTTGCCACTTTTGGCTATTTCAATGTCATTATATTTATTGGCCACCTCCATAGCTTTAACGGCCTTGTCTGGAGTTATAACACCAATAGAAATAAGCATTCTAACAAGCTCTGGAAAAGTGACTTCTCTCGCAGAAGAAATCGCTGGAACAAGTGCAAAAGACAGAATCAAGACTCCACACAAAACAGAAACGATATTTTTTCTAGAGCTAGAGATGGACATAGTAATAGTTATTAAATTAATAATCATTCCCATTCATTTTATGGGGTTGTTAACAGTCAAAATTATAGCATAGTAAAAAAGTAAATGGTATAATTTAAAGTGAATGAAATTAGGACGAATTGAAATTGACCAAAAATATCTACCGTCAAGAAAATTTATTATTGGGCTATCTATAATGGTGGCTATTACTCTTGTGATTGTCGCTTTTAGTTTTAAAAGTACTAAAAACTATGAAGCTATAAATAATAATGCTTTATCCGTAAACGCAAGTTCCTCTTTCGAGACCTTTAAGCAGGTAGATACAGACAAAGATAGTCTACCAGATTGGCAAGAGGCACTCTATGGCACAGATCCAAGAAAAGCAGATACGGATAATGATGGTACTCCAGACAACGAAGAGTTAAGGGTAAATCGTGATCCATTAAAAGCGAATACCGCATCAAAATGGCAAGAACCAAATGATAAAATAGATCCAAAAATCATCGCCCAGGACCAAAAGATGGCAAATGAATATGAAAGCCTCAACCCTTCTCAAAAAATGGCGAGGGATGTGTTGTCTGAATTTATAGCCAACCAGCCATCTGATAGACAGATGACACAAGACGAACAAGATATCTTATTGTCTAGGATTTTGAACAATATGCCAGAAAAGGCTGACGTAGCAACTACAACCATAGGTAATTTAAATATAGTTTCGACCGATAGCACATCACTACAAAATTATTCATCAACTTATTTCAAGATAACCGAGAAGCTCAGGCCAGTCTTAGGTAAAGAAATGGATGCAATAGCAAATCTTGCCCAAGCACAAGACGAAAAAACTGAAACAAAAAAGGTTTTGGACGTATTAGTTATATATAAAGAAATAATAAAAAGCCTGTCACAAATGCCAGTCCCATCAGCTGTATCTGACTATCATCTAAAGATAATAGATGATTTAGAAAATATGGTGTCACAGGACAATGATATGCTAAAAATATCTACCGATCCGCTAACCGCTTACTCCTCTTACATGGCATATATACAAACCGCATCGGATCTGACTCAGTCTCTGGCTACTATAGATACCCAACTAAACATAGTGAGAAAATAACGGTGTGGCGTTCATAATAGAAATGAGTTAAAATATTAAGAATAAACCCTTATGAGTAAGTCGATAATAAAAACAAAGATTATACCATTGATACTGATTTTCACTTTTGTATTCCCTTTATCTTATTTTGTCGCACCACCAGAAAAAGCTAGGGCACAAGGTATTCCTGTATATGATAATGCTATAAATCTATGGAATACATATCTATCACCATTTTTATCAAAAGCGGGAAGACAAATGGCTATATCCCTAGTGCAATATTTCGTCAGCGAGACCGTAAAATGGATTGATAGTGGTTTCCAAGGTAACCCTGCCTTTATAAGCAATCCGAGCGAGTTCTTACAAAATGCCGGAGACCAAGCTGTCGGTGATTTCATATTTAATAATCCGAATTTAAGATTTCTTTGTTATCCATTCCAGACAAGGATTAAATTAGCCCTAGGACTTATATATAAACCATTCCAGAAACAAATAAATTGTACTCTAAGCGGTGTATTAAAAAATGCTCAAGGGTCATATAACGATTTCATGGCAGGAAACTTCATAGAGGGTGGGGGATGGGATTCATGGCTTCAGATTTCAACACAGCCCCAAAATACAGAGCTTGGGTCCCTTCTCATGGCAAAAGCGGAACTAGATCTAAAGGTTGGCGACAAAAAACTTTCTGACGTCACAGGTCCCCTAAGCTGGAGCGGTGGAGCATTGGATTTTAAAAAATGTACCGAACAAAAATATATAGTGACAATAGGTGAAGACGGGGAATTGACAAAGGTGAACACTGGAACATCAAAGACTTTCTCTGGTAGCCCTCTTTATAGACCACCAGCCAATACTAATATTGGCGCTTTGAATCTAGACGAGGCAGATAGTGGTCAAGAATATACAGATACAAATTGTATAACAACAACTCCAGGAAAAATAATTGCTGAGAAATTTGGGTTCGCAGCCACATCAGATCAGAGAGTTACTGAACTGCAAACAACAGTTACAAATGGAATGGACGCAATATTTAGCGCACTACTCAATCAACTTGTTACACAAGCTCTCACAAAACTAAAAGAGGGTCTTCTCGGTAATAGTCAGAGTCAGACAGTTGATTACCGAGCACTACTCAATCAACAACTTTCAACACTTCAAAATCAACAAAGTAACGCTATACAGAATTATAATCAAAGTCAAAATTCTGTCAGTAACAACACCAATTCTATAAAGTCTAGCGCCATAACAACCATAAACAATGCTATTTCAAATCAACAAACCAATTTAAGCAATTACTTACAAGCATCTTCTACACTCGGTGCCGCAATAGCTCAATTTGCAAGTTCAAGCGCGTGTAATATGCCTCCTTATAGCAACAACACCACCGACAACCTTAGAGCCAGTATGATAAGGACAAATGTTATTAGCGTTCTTAATGGAACAGCTAATCCGACAGTAGGATTCAATACCCAAATAATTGCTCAAAACACGAATATTACAAAAGCAAATATTACAACCCTTCAAAATATCTTGAATACAGTAAATTCTACTCAAGATAACACATTGATAAACAATCAGGCTCCCCAAGTCACATCGATAAATCAAAACAGCACATCAACAGCAACATTACATGCCGACATATTGAGCTGGTTAAACAATAACAGCAAGAGCCATTATATAGACTATACAACCACCGCATGCCCGATAAATCCAGTTTGGCAACAGGTACAACAATAGATATTGAGTAGTTCACAGTTTCACTTAAGATTATTGCTGTTGCGTGTTATAATTTAGTCCAGTAGATGAAAAGATTTTTTATAAAATCAATTGCATGTCTCTTACTCGCCACATTCTTGGTGGGAATTTTGCCAGTATTAAAAGCGGTAGCAGCTGGTACCGGGGCCACCCCATCTACCTTTGGTGCTCCCACCGCTCCTATAACAAATACAACAGATAGAAATACCTTATCTAATGCAGTCGCCGCAAGTGGAAACGGCAACAAAAATATAGATTACAACCTTTACGCAACATCCACAGATAACACTTCCGTATGGGCTAAGATAGGGGACTTCGGACTTGGCGTGTTGTCGCTACCAGTATTTCTACAGACATCGACTGCGATCGACACACTAATTGGTATAGCTTCTGTATCTTTAGCTATTTCTGCTGGGATTTTTGACGCTGCTATACGTTTCAGTATAATAAATTTTTCAGAAATGTTTTCACAAGGCAGTGCTTTTGTTACTGCGTGGCAAATGCTTAGGGATATAATAAATGTCTCTTTTATATTCATACTTCTTTATATAGCTATCACCAAAATAATTGGTTCTTTTGGAATAAAAGCAAAGACAACCCTAATGAATGTAGTATTGAGTGCAATCTTTATCAACTTTAGTATGTTTGTAGCTAAATTAATTATCGATATAGGAAATATATTGGCCGTTGTCTTATATAACAATATTGTTGGTCTAAAAGCGCTCGGGCTAAGCGAATTGTTGATGAATGGTTTAAACTTACAATCATTCTTTAGCATATCAGTATTGTCATATAGTGGACAAACACATATGATGATAATGCTTTTACTTCAGCTTGCCATGACAATCATCACTTGTTGGGCATTTTCATATGCAATATATTTGTTTATAGGAAGATCTGTTATGCTAATACTTCTTATTATAACCTCTCCTGTAGCTTTTATCGGCGGCACTATCCCATGGTTAAAAGAAAAATCTGCAGAATGGTGGTCTACATTGATAAGCCAAGTCCTGGTAGCTCCAGTTTTCCTCTTCTTTATGTTTATAGTGATAAAGATGATGCAGGTGGGCAACTCTTTCCAGACAATCAAAAGCGCAACTGGTGGCTTTGCCCTTAACACTTCAGGATATTTCTACTATGCCATAGTGATGGGAATCCTTATTTCTGGAATGAAGATAACAAAAAAAATGTCTGGAGCTATTGGGGGAATAATAGATAAGGTTATAAAAGCAGTACTGGCCATCGTTGCAATAGCTATCACTGGCGGTGTCGCGGTTGCGGCAGGTGGTGTCGGTGTCGCAGCTGCCGGAGCAGGTAGACTTGCGAGACTTGGTTCAGCAGTTAGCAGTTTAGCATCTGGAAGAATTACAAAAACCCCTGGCGCTCGTGGAGTACTATACAATTACGGTAGAAACAAGATAATGGGTCTAACCAAGGAGGTAACTGCTGGAAAAATCGATCTGAAGGGATTAGAAAAGACACTTAAACAATCTCAAAAAGAAAGCACGGAGAAACTAGTAGAGATGTCTAATAAACTTGGACCAGCTGACGCCATAAAGAGGCGAAACCAAATAGAAGATACAAAGAAAAACATAAGCGCGCAAGCTGAATATAGAATAATGTCATCAGATGATGTAGAAGATATCGCCTCTAGACAAAAATTGGAGAAAGCGAAGAAAAACCTTGAAGCGGCTCAGGCCCTTGGCGATAAAAATAGCATCGACACAGCCCAAGGAGTACTTACGGATGCACATAAAGAATTCTCCGATAGGGTAAAGGCTATGATGGACACAGTCGCAGGAGAAATGGGAACCTCTACAGATACCCTAAAGAAATCTTTAGATTCAATAGACATTGAAATAGCTCAAAAGACTGCGGCTAGAAATAAGTTCATCGCAGAACTGCCAAATCAAGGATTCTTTGCAACTGGACTTTCTAGGGAAGACAGAGAAAAACTTGCTAATGAAATGAGAGCGGCTAAGGGTGGACAATATAAGGCCGAGGATTCAGAATTAAGCAAATTTAAAAAATTCCTGAAGGATTCTGGATATAAAAAAGGTGATGAAGAAGAGACATCTGAAGGCAAAAATAAAGATGTAAAGGGAGGGGAATCTAAGAAGGAAAAATAAATAAATGAATGACATTCTAAAAATAAATTTATTAAAACAATATAAAAGCCTACCAACCGAGGTGCAGAAATTTGTTCTTTCTGAAAAGTTACCCTCCCAACTATTAGAGATATCTAATAAAAATAAACTTCTTATTGACCAGGCTGGGGGGCTAGAAACAGAAACGACTCTTATATTGCTCGGCGTTCAGTCTTTGAAAGACTTTGTCAGCAATCTCTCAAAAAATTTAGGGATACCGAGGGATAAGGCCTTGATAATAGCAAATGATGTTGATACGCTTATATTTAAAAACATACGCGAATCATTGAAAAAAATAAGTGATACTGTATTCCCTGAAGAGATTCCAACGGCAGACAAAGACGCACAAATTAGAAATAAAATCCTTAGTGGAATAGAGAATCCTTCTACCATACAAGGAAGAGAAGAGTCCATATCGGTAAGTTCATTAAAGTCCAATAGTGCGAACCCAGAATATCCTTTAGAAAAATTTGCCAACGGTGTAGAGGTGAAGAAAGAAACTTCAATGGAGTTGGAAATTCCAAGAGAAGCCATTGTACCGGCAAAAGTGAGCGACCTTGCTATAAAAATTGCAAAGCCGCTTCACGAAAATATATCCCCGCTAGATAATATAGTGGAAGAAAAACTCTCGAAAGCAATTGGAATACCGAAAGAAAAGATAATTATAGAAGAAAGTAGCAAACTCCCATCGAAAACACCAGAAAAATATGATCCGTATAAAGAACCAATAGTATAAAACCAAAATGCAATTTCAAGTCCCACAATTTATAGAAATAGAAGATAAAATTTTTGGGCCATTAACCTTGAAAGAATTTATATATTTGGCTGGTGGGGTTGGTCTTTCTGTGGTTATATATCTCTATATATCATACAAAATAATCTCCATCCCACTCATACTCATAGTAATGGCATTTTCTCTTGCCCTCGCATTCTACAAGACAAATGGTAAACCTTTTATTGATACCGTCGAATCTGCATTCTATTACTTCCTCGGTAACCGTCTATATATATGGAAAAAAGTAGATAAAACACCGGCAGAAAGACCGGGAGACATTATAAAAGAGGCAAAGAAAATACTTATCGTTCCAAAACTTTCAGAAAGCAAGCTAAAAGACCTCACATGGAGTTTAGATATTAATGAAAGCCTAAACCCTACCACACACAACAAAAAGTAATTAACATATATGCTTATAATTTAGGCATTTTTGAGTTATAATATCTGTAATGACTAGTTCCAAGCCAACACAAGATTTCGTACCGATAAAAGAAATACGCGATGGAATCGTGATTCTTAAAGATGGTTCAATGAGGGCGATTACGATGGTTTCATCTTTAAACTTCGCACTAAAATCTCCAGACGAACAACAAGCTATTATTATGCAATTTCAGAACTTTTTAAACTCCTTAGATTTCTCTGTACAAATCAGTATTCAGTCGCGCGAACTTGATATTAGACCTTACATATCGCTCTTGGAAGGAAGATATAAAGATGAGCTTGGCGACCTTATGAAAATGCAAATAAAAGAATATATACAATTCGTAAAATCTTTTGTGGAACAATCAAGTATCATGACAAAATCTTTCTTTGTTGTCATTCCTTATAGCCAAACTATAGTGAGCTCTGATTCAAATCCTATATCCTCTATACTGGGAAAGAAAAAGACTCTGGCGGAAGCAGCGAAAGAGAAAACTGATAACTTCGACCAGAACAGACTACAGCTTGAAGAGAGGGTAGGGGCCGTACAACAAGGCCTTACAAGGTGCGGACTACGAAGCGTCCAGCTTGGCACAGAGGAAGTCGTTGAATTGTTTTATAAGACATTCAACCCTGGTGATCTAGAGAAACCAATAATAACAGTATAAATATGGGATTTTTTAGTAATTTATTTGGAAAAAAAGATATTACAAAAGAGGCACAACTCACTTCTTTTCTTCCGCAAGAAATATATGAAGCGGGGGTATTGGAGTTGCAAGATATTATTGCTCCTTCTGCCCTTAAAATATCTCCGAAGGAACTTAATCTCGGTGAGAAAATAGTCAGAACATTTTTTGTCATCTCGTATCCCCGTTTTCTAACAGAGAGCTGGTTTGCTCCCATTATAAATCTAGATAAAGTCTTTAATGTTTCAATTTTTATACACCCGATAGACACAGCTAAAGTTTTGAGACAATTTCAAAAAAAGGTTGCTGAGGTACAAAGCCAGATAAACGCTAGGGAGAAAAGGGGTCTGGTGAGAGATCCGATGTTAGATACAGCGTATCAAGATCTTGAATCCCTGCGCGACAATCTCCAGCAAGCACAAGAAAAACTCTTCGATGTAGGACTTTATATAAGCCTTTATGCCAACAATGAAGACGAATTAAATAAACTTGAATCAGAAATCAAATCAATCTTGGAATCAAAGCTGGTTTATATAAAACCTGCCTTATTCCAGCAAGAACAGGGCTATAAAAGCGTATTACCGATAGCTGACGATCAGTTGGGTGTGCATTCCAAATTGAACTCCTCACCGCTTTCAAGCTTATTCCCCTTTGTTTCATTCGACCTCACGTCAGACAAGGGCGTTCTTTATGGTATAAACAGACATAATTCCAGCTTGGTGCTCTTTGACAGATTCTCTTTGGAAAACTACAACTCAATAACTTTTGCGAAGTCTGGGTCTGGTAAATCTTACATGACCAAACTTGAGATATTAAGAAGCTTGATGTTTGATACAGATGTTATAGTTATCGATCCAGAAAAGGAATATGAGTATCTGGCAGAAGCCACTGGAGGCAAATCTTTTAATGTCTCTCTCAATTCCGACAGCCATATAAATCCTTTTGATCTCCCCATGCCGAGAGAGGATGAATCTCCAGCCGACGTTTTGCGTTCAAATATTATAAACCTCGTTGGAATCTTTAGGATTATGTTCGGTGGTCTTACACAAGAAGAAGACGCGATCATAGACAGAGCCATTTCAGAAACTTACGCACTCAAAGACATAACCCCTGATTCTAATTTTACAGATATTGAACCTCCACTTCTTTCAGACTTTGAGCTTGTCCTCTCTGGAATGGAAGGGGCTGAAGGTCTTGTCCAAAAACTTTCTAAATATACAAGAGGTACATGGGCAGGATTCTTAAATAGACCAACCAACATAGATATAAACCACAAATTCGTCGTCTTTTCCATAAGAGATATGGAAGATGAATTAAAACCGGTAGCGATGTATCTTGTTACCCACCATATTTGGAACGCGATCAGAAGAAATCTCAAAAAAAGGCTAATGGTTATAGATGAGGCATGGTGGATGATGAAATCCGAAGACACAGCTTCTTTCCTTTATTCTCTCGCAAAGAGAGGGAGAAAATATTACCTTGGTCTAGCCACAATCACACAAGACGTCGACGATTTCTTAAAATCACCTTATGGACAGCCGATCGTTGCAAACTCCTCAATACAGATCTTGCTTAAACAATCACCAACAGTAATAGACAATCTCCAAAGAGTTTTCAATCTTACAGATGAAGAGAAATATTTACTTCTTGAATCTGACGTAGGAGAGGGGATATTCTTCGTTGGTCTTAAACATGTTGCCATAAAGGTTATATCCTCATACACAGAAGACCAGATAATAACATCAGATCCATCACAACTTTTGTCTATAAAAAGAGCAAAAGAAGAGCTCAATATGTTGCAAGGGAAGTGATACTTGTACACAAGGTCATACTTATAGGAGAAAAAGCTTTTGTGATATAATATATCTTGAAATGATCAGATTTCTAGGAAAAAGTTTATCAATAGTTCTAATCCTCTTAGTAATTTTCTCGTTGACAGAAAATACTTCCCTGGCACAGCAAATAACAGCAAATAACATCTCTACAATAGAGCTTAATCTATCTCCTTCAAATCCGAATCCAAATGAAGACATTGCGATCAGTTTGTCTAGCGACACTGTGGATTTAGACAGATCTACTATCTACTGGTACGTAGATGGCATAATGAGAAAAAGCGGTACGGGCGAGAAACTGTTAAATACGCAGACCGGCAATAGTGGTAAAATAACAAAAGTCCGTGCCGTGGTATCAACTCCTGACGGTGAGGAAATAGAAAGAAATCTTGAGATAAACCCGACGCAAGTAGATCTTATTCTCGAGACCAATTCATATATTCCGCCGTTGTATAAAGGTAAGGCATATTTTGTCAGCCAAGGAAGCGTGAAGATAATCGCTATACCAAACATAATAAAAGACGGTAGAAAAGTTGGTGCAAATAATTTGAATTTCAAATGGATAAAAGACGGCATAGTCCTCGGAGACTCTTCTGGATTGGGTAAAAGTGTCCTCATCGTAAACGGTAGCGTCCCCATCAAAGATATAAATGTAAGTCTCGATATATCGTACTCAGGAGGAAACCCTATAGCCAGTCAATCTATAAATATCTTTCCGAGCGATCCCAAAATTATCTTCTATGAGAATAGTCCTTTATATGGAATACTTTTTAATAAAGCAATAAATAGCAACTACTTCCTCGGGAATAGGGAAGAGTTAAAAGTAGTTGCAGAACCGTATTTCTTCAATTTAAACAGTGCAATAGGCAATGACTCCACATATTCATGGTCTGTAAACGGGAGTACGGTGAGTGTTCCAGGTAATAAAAATGAGCTACTCTTGAAACAAAGCGGTAGAACAAGCGGTGTCGCCTCAATATCACTCCAGATTGAAAACCTTGCTAGGATTTTCCAATATGCAGGGAATGGCTTCAGTGTAACATTTGGGGAATAATATTAAATAAGAAAATAATATGAGTAAAAAAATAACAAAGATATCCGCACACTTTATAACCTTTCTGTCTTTTACACTTCTAATACTGTCTCTTAGTCCAGTTATCCATACTGCTGCCGAGCCGTTGGGGTACACACCACTCGAACCAAGCGCTTTCAGTCAACTTGGAGTCGGCCTAGTAGACGGAAAAATACAGACCTCAAATCTCAGCAACTTTTTAAGAGATATTTTCAACTTTGGTATAGCCATCGCAGTAGTCCTTTCGGTGGTAATGATTTCTTGGGGTGGAATTCTCTATATGACAACAGACTCATGGTCCGGAAAAGAGGATGGTAAAGAAAAAATTGAAAACGCTCTATACGGATTAGCTTTAGCTCTTGTTTCTTGGTTAATACTGTACACGATCAATCCTGCTTTGGTGGATTTTACAGGTAATCGGATAGTTAATACTCCATAAAAAATATGCAAAAGAAGAACGCTATAATTTTAACACTTGCAATTGTTGCCATACTAATCATAGGATCTTTGTGGTTCTATTTTTCTGGTGGTAATCAAAGTCAAGCTCCAGTAACTACGGACGGCACCACGTCACTACCTTTCGGAAACACTCCTGGGAATAAGACCACCGCGGACAACACAGGAACTGGTAACAATACGATCACCCCATCACAACAAACAGCTGGTGAAGTTCCACAACTAAGACAAATCTATTCCTCTCCAGTATCCGGTGCGACTATCTTTATAAAAGACGGTATTATTAAAATAAGATTTGTGGATAGATCCACAGGAAACATTCAGGAAGCAAAAACAGACTCGAAAGAAGTCCTGAGGATAACAAACACAACTATACCGAAAATCCAGGAGTCTGTGTGGGGGATAAATGGTAGTAATTTAATAATGAGATATCTGGACGAAAATACAAACGCTATTTCGAGTTTCTCCGGTAAAATAAAAATCTCAAGTAGCTCTTCAAATGAGTTTCTGGGTGAAATGATTGGGGGTTTTCTCTCGCCGAATGCCGACTCTGTGGTGATAAACCCGGCAGGGGATAAAGCTTTTGCCCTTATCAAGAAAACAGATGGTAATGGAAGCTACGGGGTTATCTCCTCAATCGACGGGATGAATAAAAAACAAGCCTTCGATTCACAAATATCTAGTTGGATTATTTCTTGGCCGAAAAATTCAATAATACCATTTACTACCAAGCCAACATTTAAAAATGCCGGGTATACATTCTTTTTAAATACAGATACAAACTCTTTTGATAGAATACTCGGCAACAAATACGGTCTTACGGTACTTGTCAGAAAGGATGCTACCAGCATGATATATTCAGAAAGCCTACGTGGTTCTATAAGACTTAGTCATTATGATATAAGAAATAATAACGATAAGAGTCTACAAGTTTCAACCTTTTCAGATAAGTGCGTGTGGTCAAACACTGACAATAATATAATTTACTGTGCTGTACCCAAAAATATTCCGACTGGGAGCTATCCTGACTCATGGTATCAGGGGATTACATCATTTTCAGACAATATCTGGAAAATAGATGTGGAGAAAGGGACAACGAATATGCTTTATGAGATTGGTAGAAGTGATTCCGCAGAAATAGATACGGTTGATCTTAAACTAAGTCCTGATGACAAATACCTCGTATTTACCAATAAAAACGATTTGAGTCTCTGGGGACTTAGAATATAAAAACAAAAAAGGCGGAGTGCCCCTCTATTATCTGACTAGGCTATATATTTTATAATTACTCTTCTATCTTTCCCTTCTCCAGCTGATTCTGTTTTTATATTTGCTTCTCCTGTAAGAGCCCCGTGTATTACGAGTCTCTCATATGCAGTCATTGGCTCCATTTCTACATCACTCTTCAAATCTTTTGCCCTGTTTGCGAGCATAATAGCCTTAAGCTTCAATCTATCAACCATACTGCTCTGATAGTCATTTACATCAATAGCGAATTGTATGGAAGACTCTTCTGGTCCTTTACTTGCCATCCTCTTTATAAGATGCGACAGTGCTTGAAATGTCTCGCCCCTTTCTCCGATAAGTAGGCCGGAATCAGAGCTCTTTATAATAAAGACTGTCCTGCCCGTAAGACCATCTTCTTTTATTTCTACGGCATCAAACTTAACGCCAAGTTGTCCTAAAAGTCCTTCTATTAAAGTCTTGATTTTTATATTATCCATATATTTATACTTTAACGGTGTTTTTATTCATCTGTCTCTTCATATAAAGTTCCTGACCGATTGCAAACAAACTGCTTGTTATCAAATACAAAGATACTACAACAGGGAAGCTCTTGGCAACTAGAAAAATAATGATTGGCATGACATATTTCATCTGCATATTCATACTCTTTGCCAGCTCATCTTTGAATCCCGTCGGCTTTTTATCTCCATCCTTTGGCTTTACGGTCTTCGGCATTGTAAGTTGCATTTGGAAAAACTGTGCGAGTGCTGCAAGAAGGGCAAAAATAATACTCTTTGCACCGACATCTATGCCAAAAAACATCATACTTACACTTTCCGGGGCTTTTACAAAGGAATAAAGTGTCGAATGATCTATATTTGGAAGTCCGCCTTGGAGAAAGATATAGTAGAGGGCGATAAGTACGGGCAATTGGAGAAACATAAGTAAAATACCGGAAAAAGGATTGATCCCTCGCTCTTTATACATCGCCATTATCTTTTCGGCCTGTACCTTTTTGTCATCTTTATACTTCTCTTTTATTTCTGCGAGCTCTGGCTCGATTTTCTTCATCTCAAGCTGAGTCTTGATAGACTTCTTTGAAAGAGGGAAGAGAATAACTTTTACAATACAGGTAAATAGTATGACAGCTACACCGACATTGATCCATGGGATATAGTCGAGAAGAAGTATCATACCGTTGTAAAGCGGTGCATAAAAGAAGTTTTGAAATATAAAATGTATCACAAGATGATTCTAACCGAAAAAGGGTAAATACACAAACGGCTCACTCGCCGAGCACTTTGAATGTTTTAACCGCTCACTCAACCATACCCTTTCTGGAACACGGATATTTTTTTGCTAAAAAATTCCTCGTGCTCGCGCCAGCCGCGCTCGCAAGTTTCCAGAAAGGGTATGATTTCGTTCGCTTAAAGACAGATAAACATTTCAAAGTGCTCGGCTTCGCTCGCCTACATAAAAGATATCGGTTCTCGGCAATGCTCAAAAATCACAAGTCTCGCTCGCTTACAGAGGAAAGGAGGGCACTCCCTTAGGGGGAGCTTGACAGACGAATATATACTTGCTATACTTGTAGGCGAATGAGTTGGGAAGGCTATTGTGGCTTTCCTTTTGAAAAACAACAAAAATACAGGAAAAGGAGAAGAAAATGGATATTAAACCAATCCCGGCAGGGTTATTGGAAGCTGTGATACTGAATGTATCGCAAGCGGTAGGAGCCAAAAACCAGCGCTATCTGACCGATTCGCGAAAAAGCGCAGCAACAGGACCAAACGGCGAAGTGCTCGGCTACCACCTCATCTGGGGTGTGAATGGGTCGAGCGGTGAACCGATGCTGTGGAAAGACCTTGCCACCCAAGACCAAGCAAAACTGCTCGGTGAAACTGTGTTCGTGGCTGACGCTTTCATGGGAAAAATGGGTCTCGATGACGGTAATTGGGGTGCGGTTTATATGGCTAATAGCTCCCAAACTGCCTCCCGTGACACAAATCATTTTCACATCATGATCTGTCCCTCGAAGGCGAAGCTCGCCGAAATGGGACTCGCTCTGCAACGGCTCGTTGATCCGAAGATTGTCACGGCCAAGGCCGAAAAGTAAATCGGCACAATGACAATCAACCGCGATTTCTCACTTATCCAACCCCGAAAGGGAAGGATAAGTGAAGAAATCGCGGTTTTTTATTGGAAAATAACGAGCGAAGCGGCTATATTTTCCATAACCCCGCACCGCCCTAGGACGAGTGCGTGGGCGAATAGCCCTTTCCTTATGGGCGAAGCACAAGTCCGTATGACTTTTGGTGCTGGGGTTGTCACTAAATATCAAAAGACTTTTAACAGAATTTCCTCCACACCCTTTTTAATTTCCGCATATTCTGGCACTTTCTCCTGCTTTTTTGCAAAAAATACTACCGTCTTTTTAAAATTCGAGCCTAATTTTGATAAATTCTTCTCAAGGACATCGCTTACCCTCCTTTTTATAAGATGCCTGCCAACCGAGGTCTTTTCCACTTTTTTCGATACAACAATAGCAAAACCTGCTTTTTCAGTGTCTTTTCTGGAGATTTTGGCATATAAAATACCAGAATCCACGGTAAAACCACCTTTTATGGCATTTTCTATGTCCTTCCTTGTAGCTCTATACTTTCTGGCTAACATTTTTATATTGTATCAACTAAAAAGGAGCTTTCATAGCTCCTTTTTCAGATTATAATGATTGGTTCTCAGCCTCCGCTGGGACGACAATCAGAATTGTCGATTAAACGGTGAGTTTCTTTCTACCCTTCTGCCTTCTCTTTCTTAAAACTCTCTTACCATAATTACTTCTGCTTCTTTCTAGAAAGCCATGGACTTTCGCTCTCTTTTTCTTTTTTGGTTGATATGTGACTGACATGTAGGGAAGTATAAACCAAAAAAACTTTTTTGTAAAGATGTAAAATTATTTTCTTGGTTTATTATATATCCACCGCTTATACACAGCTTGTAAACAAAAATGAGTTTCTATAAACAGCTGCGGCAACTTATAATTAACTCTGTTAAATTTTTTATGTCAGATAATAAAACCCTTTGGAATAACGTGTTGGCACAAATAGAGCTCACTCTATCGAAAGCCAACTTTAGTATGTGGTTTAAAGATACACATATTATTAAACAGGAAGATGGGGTTGTTTGTTTGGCTGTGCCAAATGTTTTTGTAAAAGACTGGCTTATAAACAAATATCATAAGGATATTTTAAAAAATCTTAGAACCTTCGGGGAAAATATTAGAAATATTGAGTATTTGGTATCTAAAGATGAGCCTAAAAACACCATCAAAGAGGCTCCCCAAAGTAATTCTCTTCCTTTAAATGATATTTATGTAAACAGAGACGATAATTTGAATCCAAAGTACACTTTTGAAAGTTTCGTTATCGGCCCTTTCAACGAACTCGCCCACGCGGCTTCACAAGCAATCATAAAGAAGCAGGCGACATACAATCCACTTTTTATATTTGGAAGCACTGGGCATGGCAAGACACACCTTATACAGGCAATAGGGAATCATATTAAGACTGCGGAGGGTGGAAAGAAAATTTATTATATGACTTCCGAAAAATTCGTAAATGATTATTTAAACTCGCTTGCAAATGGCACAATAAATCATTTCAAAGAAAAATATCAAAAATTTGATGTTCTTATTATAGACGATATACAGTTTTTATCTAAAAAAGACAAATCTCAAGAGGAATTCTTCCATTTATTCAACAGATTTCATGAAAATAGCAAACAACTCATACTTTCTTCTGATAAACATCCAAATTTTATACCAGACATAGAAGACCGTATTAAATCTCGCTTCAACGCTGGTATGATTGTAGAAATTCATAAGCCTGATTTTGAATCTAGAATACAAATATTCAAGAAAAAGTCTTCTTTGATGAATATGGTGTTATCAAACGATGTTATTGAGTACCTGGCTTCGTCTATTGAGGGAAATATAAGGGAATTAGAGGGTATTCTGAACCTTATCCTTTGTCAGTCGCAGCTCAGAAACAGAGAACTTACCATCACAGAAATTAAGGATTTGGTTAAAAATACAGCAAAACCAAAGAAAAATATCTCGATAAAAGATATTATTAAAACAATATCTGAATTTTATAATATAGAAGAGTCACAAATCTATGAAAAAGGTAGAAAAAAGGAAATTATCAAGCCAAGACAGGTAATTATGTATATTTTGAGAGAAGATTTCGATATTTCTTTCCCATCAATTGGTGAAAAAGTGGGCAACAGAGATCACTCCACAGTTATTCATTCTTATGAAAAAATAAAGAATGATCTAAAAACCAACACGGAGCTAGTACAAGAGATAAATCAAATACGTTCAATGTTGAAATAGTTGTTTATAAGTTATGGATAAGATGTATTATAAATTGTTTAGAATGAATGGATAAGTCTGAGACAAAAAATAAGTAAAAAGTTATCATAGAATAGTAAACAGTTAAATAAAAATTAAATCTTAATATATATTTATAAATAAAGGTAAAAAAAGTTTTAAACAAGTTAACATACATAATGATTATAATTAGTTATTAGTTAAAAAAATAAATACTATGAAAATAGAATGTCTAAAAGAAAAACTTCATATGGCGGTCAGTAAAGCAGAGAAGGTGGCTAGTAAAAATATAACACTTCCTGTTCTTTCTTGTTTATTATTTGAGACAAAAGGAAATACTTTGGTGATTAGATCGACAAATCTTGATCTTGGACTAGAGATCTCTATACCGGTTAAAGTGGAGGAGGAAGGGAAGATAGCTATTCCAGCACAGATTATAAGCAGTTTTTTGAATAATCTTACGGATGATAAAAATTTAAGGCTTGAAACTGTGGATAACTTGTTGAAAATTTCTTCTTCTAGTAGTGAGGCTAATATTAAGACTTTTTCAGTAGATGATTTTCCGACAGTGCCAATGATAGACGAAGGAAAGACATGTAAAGTAAGTTCAAAAGACTTATTAAGCGGTATAAGGTCGGTTATCTACAGTTCATCCACATCTAGTGTAAAACCAGAGTTATCAAGTATTTATATACATTCCGAGGAAGATAGTCTTGTTTTTGTGGCGACAGACTCGTTTAGGCTTGCTGAAAAGAAAATAAAGACCAGAAAGGTGGTGGATTTGCCGGTGGTACTCATTCCATTCAAGAATGCGTCAGATATTTTGAAAATTATAGACAATGTTGATGAAGAAATACAGATAAATTCAACAAAAAATCAAATTTCTTTCACTTTTGATGGTGTTTACTTGGTTTCAAGGGTTATAGACGGTGCTTTTCCTGATTATAAACAAATTTTACCAAAAGAATTTAAAACAGATGTAATAGTTTTGAAACAAGATCTTGTAAATTCACTTAAAATATCAAATATCTTTTCTGATAATTTTAATCAGATGAATATTTCTGTGCCGGCAGGGGGAGATGGTATTCAAGTTAGGACGAAAAATGTGAATATAGGGGAAAATACAAATAAAATAGAGGCAAAGGTAAGCGGAGAGGGGGTTGAAGTTAATTTTAACTATAAATATATCGTGGATTGTTTACCATCTATAGCCTCCGATAGTGTTTCTTTATCATTCAATGGTCTTAATAAGCCTTTGGTGATACGCGGTGTGTCAGACAAAACATTTACATATCTTGTGATGCCGATGAACAGATAGTAGTAAACTGAGGTTTTTGTTTGTAATTTACTTATATTATTCTTTATGAAAGAAAAAAAAGATACCCCCGCGATAGTTAAGGGCCTTCTCAAGCTCCAAAAAGATTATGCGAATACATATAGGTCAATAGTAACCGAGGAAAGATATAATAATATAATAAGCCCTGGATTATTAAAGAAATATAACTATGACTCCCAAGAGATAAGAGAGCCGTTGATTGAACATGTTGGGCATTTACCCATAATTGCTTCATATTTACATCAATTTATTGAAAATAAAGACAAAGTAAATCTGGGCAGGGTCTTAATTATTTTATCTATTCACGATATAGGGGAAACTAAAGTCGGAGATGTTCTTACATATATAAAATCAGAATCACACGAGAGGTTAGAAGATAAGTTTGCAAAGGAGACACTTCCGGATTATTTGTACAATTACTTTACAGAATATAGCGAGGAAAAGACTCTCGATGCTAAGTTTGCGAAAGCTGTGGACTCAATCGCCCCTTTATTACATGAATTACAGATACCAAAGGTTACACTCGGAAGATTTAAATATCACGGCTTTGGCATAGATAATATAATTGCAAAAAAGAAGGGTTATTTTCAGTGGGATGCAGTATTGAGTGATATCTTTGGGCATATAATAGAAGAGTTTAGACAGATGAAGTAATTTTTTACGTTAGGTCTTTTAACTAGTTCAAAAAACAGAAATATATAAAAATGTTTGATATCGCAAAATATCTGGAAAAGTTTAAGATTCTCTCGTTCTCGCGAGATTTTTTACGTAATTCTGTTGTTGAAGCAGTGAATGATGTTTGTAAAATAAAAATAGATCCGAAAAATGTGGTCGTCAAGGCTGGAATTGCTAGAATAAATGAAAGACCTATTATAAAAAGTGAAATTTTTCTTAAAAAGACGAAGATTTTAGAAATTTTAAATAAAAAGGCGGAGGGGAAGGTGAGGGAGGTATTATAAAAAATTAAAGTTTTTAATTAGTTATACAATATTTTACTTGTCTGTGAGCGACCGAATCCCCACCTTCTGAACGATCTAGCGTAGCAGTCTATAAAATCAAGGAATGGAATAGAAAAATCTCGTTGACTGCTGGAGCGAAGCGACTTAGAGATTTTTCGTATATGAAATGACTATGATTTTAAGACTGCGGAGCTATTAGTGAAGAAAGTGGGGTGAGGGAGCCTTTATTTTATCTTCAAATTTGTTATGGCTTCACTTCTATTATAGACAGAATCAGTAACTTCAACTCTAAGTTGATTATCTCCAGAGCTTACACCGAAAGATGACGGGACGAACGTAATAGAAAACGGTGTAGCCGTCGATGAGCCAACAAACAGGTCGTTTAAGTAGAAATCAACTCTTGAAATAGGATATCTTGAATTAATTGTTGAGTAAACAGAAACTCTGTCGTCTACGTTATAGACTGAATTTAAAATTGGCACCAGAATATTTATTTTTGGTTTATTAGCGTTGGTGTGAACGTCGTCATAGGATGCGGGCTTTATTATAGATGCTGGTAGATTATATTTTAACCATTCCTGGACTCCAAACTCCCAGTTATTAAATTGAGAATCATTTGCTGGAGACAGTGGCACTGGGCCAGTTGGGTTATTCTTGTCAATCCAATAAAGTATTGAGTGTATATTTGGTATAGCGACTTCTACTTTTGTCTCTGGTGGTGTTAGATCCGTCGCAAGCTTTCCCGAGATCTTATCAATAAGATATGTTTCACCTCCTTGCCATACCCCGCGTAGAATAGGTTTAATCGTCTGATCTACTGGTTGAGGTTTTTTGAAGGTTTCGTTTGGTACAGTTTTTAATATCTCATTCATAATCTCATGCCACGTAGGGGACACGATAAGCCCTGCGACCTTTTTTATCATTGGTGTATTGTCATTGTTTCCTGCCCACATTCCGAAGACTACACTAGGTGTATAGCCGAGTATCCAGGCATCTTTAGAATCGTTTGTTGTACCTGTTTTCGAAGCGACCTTCCTCCCTGGATAATACATTACCGAGTGATATCCGTACGCAGGTATTTTTGCGTCGTCATCAGAAAGGATGTCATTTATTTTTAATGCAGATTCTTCATTGAGCGCTGTTTGCGGTTTTGGTGTGTATTGTTCAACAATATTTCCTACGGAATCTTCAATAGAAAGAATACCAGTGTAAGGAAGGCGGACACCATTGTTTGCGAATACTCCATAAGCGCTCACTTCTTCAAGAAGAGAAACTTCTCCACCCCCAAGTACAAGAGTGAGACCGTATCTGTCTGGGTCGTTTAGACTTGTAATACCCATTGATTTTGCCGTAGCGATAGAATCCCTTATTCCAGCAAGGTATAGAACTTTGATAGCTGGGATATTTCTAGATTCCGCAAGTGCGGAGCGGAGATTCATCGGACCTTTAAATTGTTCGTCGTAATTTTGAGGCATATAACAAGCATCGGCAGACGACGTAGAGACAGAATTGTTTATAGACGAGGTCGCTTGTTCTCCTTGGGGCGTGCACGAGCTTTGAAATTCTGTCTGTACATCAAAGACTACTGTGTCCGGAGTATATCCTTTATTGAAGACTGTTGCATAGACAAATGGTTTAAAGGTTGACCCTGGCTGTCTCTCGGCGAGGGCCACATTGAAATTACCATCTATTGTTTTATCGAAATAATCTTTTGAACCAACCATAACAAGTATTTGTCCAGTCTTTGGGTCTATAGCTACACCAGCCGCATTTGAAGCATTGAATTTTGTTAACATATCCGGCGTGTCTTTCTTGATTATATCTTCGGCTTTGGTTTGTAAATCATAATTTAATGTTGTGATTACTTTGTAACCATTTTCCCGAACCGCTTCTTCACCATACCTGTCTACTAAGTACTGTTTTATAAATTCTACAAAGTGAGGTGCGCGTATTCCATATATCGCTGGGGGCTGAAACTGGACAACCTCTTTCTTCGCAGAATCATATTCATCTTGAGTGATGAATTTATTTTCAAGCATTTTTGATAGGACAAGTCTTTGCCTATCATTGAGCTTGTCTTTATTTTGTCCAGAAGGGGAATAATACGTTGGAGCTTTCGGTATTGCTGCTATATATGCCGCTTCGGCAAGTGAAACTTCTGATGAGCTTTTTCCAAAAAAAGTCCTACAGGCTTCTTCAACACCATAAATATTTCCACCGTATGGAGCCTCATTTAAATAGAGAGAGAGGATCTGCTCCTTTGTAAGTATTCTTTCAATTTTAAGCGAAAGCACCCACTCTTTTAATTTTCTTGAAATTGTTTTTTCTGTGGTGAGAAGAGAGTTTTTCACGACTTGCTGGGTGATAGTGGAACCGCCTTGGCTGTATCCACCAGCTGTGATATTGGCAAGTATTGCACGGAAAATAGATTTGAGCTGGATACCACGATGTTGATAAAATTCAGCATCTTCTATTGCCACCGTCGCATTTTTAAGATTTCTGGATATATTGTCAAAAGGTATTTCTGTTCTTTTTGTTCCTTCGTGAACATCATATAGTAAGATTTTGCCAGTGCGATCATATATTTTTGTAGACTGGGCAACCTTTCTAGCCTCAAAAGAGTTTAGATCTGGCATTTGAAATGTAGATATCCAGATAGCTATGATGCCCAAAAATACAAAGCCAATAGCGATAAAACTAAGAAGTATCCTTTTCCAATGTCTTCTGCCATGATACATGGCTTTTTTACCCGTTGAATGGACAAGATGTCTGATTTTTTGATGATACATATGGGTGAAATTATACCATAAAAATCACCACTGGATTTTTATGGCTAATAAAGTATTTATCTTCATTTTTCCCTTTCCCTTCTTTCCCATATTTATGTATAATAATACCAATGCCTAAATTTAAACGTACACTTCTTTATACTCTCTTCTCCCTCGGTATTCTCACTGTCGTAGTTATAGCTGGCTCTCTCACCCCTTCTCCCGCTGTTACACCTGGACCAACTTCTTACACACTTTCTGATTTGTATAATCTTATACAAAACAATACCACAGCTACCTTAGGAGATCATGTTTTATCTACAACTACAGAAGTTATAGCTACTACCTCACATTCTATAGGAGAATTATATGTTCTATTGGCCAATTTGGTAGATCCTATTAATCTAGCCGACGGTATCACCAAACTCGGTGCCACAGCTGGTGAGGCTAAACCATCTTCTCTTTCTGCTTCTTCCTCTTCTCTCGCGCCGCTTACATCACCAGATGTGACGGGCTATTCTCTTGAAGATATTTGGAATCTTACACAAGGGTCTGGTATTAGAGTCACATCTTCCTCCCACACTCTTACCACAGGCAGTGTTGTAGGTGCCACCATGCACTCTATATCACAGATATATTCTGCTCTTACAAATCTCTTTTCTGCTTCTGATATAAAAACAGGGACGACGTATTTGGCGGTGGCAGGGAGTTATGTACCTCTTGCTGGCGTAGGAGAGGCTTGTACCCAAGGAACAGACTGTCAGTCAGGTTTATGTAGTTCTTCTGATTATATTTGTTTACTAACTACTCAAATAACTAATTGTACAGAATTACAAGCAATAAATACTGACTTATTAGCAAATTATATTTTAACGAATGATATAGATTGTTCGGATACTGTAAGTTGGAATGGTGGTTCTGGATTTGAACCAATTGGTACTTATGCTTCTCCTTTTGCAGGTATTTTTAGTGGTGATTATTATAAAATAACCAATTTGTATATAAATAGACCAGGAGTTAATGGTGTAGGGTTATTTGGGTATGTCGGAGGTGCAACCATCACGAAAGTCGGTATTGAAAACGTCGATATAACCGGACAACACGATACCGGCTCACTTGTCGGTGGAGTGATTAGTAACTCTACTTTAAGTTTAGTCTATGCGACCGGAGTTTCTCGTGGTGGAAATACAACCGGAGGATTACTCGGTTATTTGGGGACAAATTCTACCCTTGACCAGGCCTATTTTTCCGGGGATGTCTATGGAGGAACAAATAGTACACAAGGAATATTTGTAGGGGGGTTAATCGGAGATGTTGGTGGTAGTAGTATTTTGATAAGCAACTCTTATTCTACAGGAACTGCTCATAATAACGGGACAGGGCCAGTGCAAACCGGAGGTCTCATCGGCTGTATGTATCCGGGTGAATCATTTACTCTTCTAAATTCTTACTCTACAAGTGTAGTAAGTACAGATATTAGTGCAGAAGGTTGCGGAGGATTGGTGGGGCATCATTTTCAAACTATCCAGAATAGTTTTGCTACAGGGGCTATCAACTGTTCTGGTAGTATTGGGGGTATATCGAATTATGATGCAACCATCACTAATACATACTGGTATGATAACATTGGAGATGGCGCTACAAACTGTTACTCTGGAGGTGATACTGGTTGTACGAAGATAAATGATGATAACGGAGGGCTTTCATATTTCTATAGCTCTTTAAATGCGCCAATGAATGCTTGGAATTTTACAGATACTTGGCTTGAGGTTTCTGGAGATTTTCCTCATCTTAGATTTGAGGGTAGTATGAGATAAACAATATTAAAATACGCCAAGCCCAGTATATTTTAATATTGGCTAAGCTTGGTTTATCTCTTATTACTAAATTTGTACAAGATCAACCCTTCTTCACTTTCTCCGATTTTTTCAAAAAAATCACAGGAAAATGGTCTTGAATAAACATAATCAATTCTGAATTTATCAGAGGTGTTTATTTTAGTTGTGCAGTTTCCAGACATGAAACCGTTATAAGAATATAACTTATTTGTAATTATTGAGGCTTTTGATTCAATAGGATAATTACCTGTCGCTGCCCCTATTACAAGACCTTTCCATGGCACTGAAATGAACCTTTTCTTTTTTATGTTTTGGAAAAGCCGTAAGTCGTCATTTGTAAGATATGTATTTGACGGTGAAGCCGGAAGAATTTCTTTTTGTCCAACTCCTATATTCATGGTTAGTCTTTTCCAAGAAGAATTTGCCGTATAGTAAGGTGAAGCAATGGCAAAAGTACTTACTATAATAATCATCCAGATCAAATCCGGCACTCTCTTTTGCCAGGAACATTTACTATTAATCTTGTCTACGACTAAACGTATTCCCATTCCAGACAGTATTGATATAAGTAAGGAGGTTATAACCACGACTCTAGGATAGTCTATAATGAACACTTTTTGTGTGAATAGATAAACGCACCAGAAGATTGCTCCAACCAATATTGGACATATTATGATCCACAGTCTTTTTTTAAGAACTGTAAATATGCCCAGGATTGCAGGAATTAATAACCATAAAGGAATTATGTTTAAAGGATTAAATTGTGGTATTCCACTTTCTAGATTTGTTCTAAAGATAAGTGACATTAAATAGCCCCATGTACCTTCCTTAAAGATAAAATATGAAGTACTTGCTAATATTATAAATAGAATTACTCCGGATATTATTAGCCACCTGTTATTTCTTCCAGCCTCTTTTCTAAGAAATATAATTATTAAAATCGGAAAAGAAAAGACGATCATTGGGGGATAAAAGATAACAGATAGTATCGAGTTAATCAAAGCCAGCTTTTTATTTTCTGAAATAAAAGAGAGAACACTTAACAGGAATAGGATAATCCCCATTATTAATGGGATTAAAAACCAAATACCGGGGAGATTGGCGCCGTTTGTGATGTATGGTATTGAGAGGAAAATCAAGAGTGATATGGCTGTTCCTATACCTATTTTTCTTAAGATAAGATAGATAAGTGAGCAGATGGATAAGCCGGATAAGATTGATAGAAAGGGAAATTGTGTGAGCGGGTCAAGTTTTAATATCAAAAAGACTTCAGATAAGAAAGAAAAGAAGGGGAGCACCGGGCTTATAAAGCGAGCTTTGTTTATTAACGGATTTACTATTGGTAACTTCTCATTTTCTATTGAGTATTTCACCAAGGACATCTCTACCCACTCATCTGAAAAATACGGATAGATATATTTATTGTTTACGGTTTCTCTATAGCCGTTGATCGTGCTTATAGTTCCGGTGTATGAGTAGTGCACAGACCAGAGTTGAAAAAATACTATAAGTAGAGCTAAGACAAAAAACCAATTAATTTTTATCTTACTTATACTCTGTCTTTTTATAAATAAAGTGATTACTACTGTGGTGGCTATTACAGAATGGATAGTGAGAACTACGGAGTAAGAAAATACTTGCAGAGACTGCACCAACATCGCCAATGTGAGATGAAGTAAAATCTGGTAGGTGACAATATATAAAAATCCAAGGAGCTTATTCCTGAAGAGTAAAACTAAAGAAAAAGGTATTGTTGTTATAACTAAGCCAAGGATAATTCCAAACACATAAATACTATATCATGAAATCGGTGGAGAATACATTTAAACACAGACAGAGTCCTTAGTTCGATTCATATTTTAGTATCTGTTTATATAGTCTAACTATCTCCTCAGATTGTTCATCTATATTTTTTATACTTGGTTTTGATAGAATCGGTCCGGAATACTTCTTAGGATCAAGATCTATTTCTTTTAACACTCTTTCTAGATTTTTACTACTGTTTACGGAAATCACGAAACCATTTTTACCGATTTCTATATCATCTCCTATTGCGCCTCTGTCAGAAGCTATAACCCAAGTATTGTAATTTAGGGCTTCTCTACTTACAAGCCCGAAGCTTTCCGGCCAGATAGAAGGAGCCACAAGGACATCTATTTGCTCATATAATCTATGTGCCTGCTCGAAAGGAACACGGCCGAGTATCTTTACGGGTACATTGCCCCACTTCTCATGGCGAACCCCACCGCTTTTTATCGTTCCGTCCGTTATAATTATCTCTATATTATTTAAACTGGTCTTTTCAACCGCCTTCTTAAATAACCAAAACCCTTTGTGCTGATGTGGCCCCCCAATGTGCGCTAGACGGACTTTACCGTTTTTTGAGGGGATTTTATTGATCTCTGGCATTTTTGAGATTCCGTTTGGTATGGCTATAACATTCTTTATACCAAGAGAAATGTGTAGTTTTGCGAAACTTTCTGACACGGCGATAACCTTTCTGGCATTCTTTAGTGCTTCTTTAATCAAAAGATATTTACTGTATCCATCATAATCAAATCCTGTTAGATTTTTTGTATCATTGAAAAAATCATAATGTTTAATTCTATCTTTTTCATTTAGTGAAAATTGATATTTTGATATCCAAAAACTATCGTGAGTTGTAATGATATATGGTATTTTACTCTCAATTACTGGTTTTATTATGGATGCTGTTAATCTTTGTATACAGTGGAAGTGAATAAGGTCTGGTTTTCTAGTCTCTAGAATGTCAGAGAAGATTCTAGCCGCTCTTAAATTTGTTATTCTAAAGTCGACATTATGATCTTCAGGAATATTTATCGATGTGACCCTAACCCCTTCGTGATCGTAGATCTTAGTATCAAAAGGATAGTCCTTACCATCAAAAGAGCTTATCACCTCCACATCGAATTCATTACCATATTTATTCTTTAGATAATTTACATTCTCATATACGACTTTAGTAGCTCCGCCATCTGAATTTGGTGGATAAAATACATTTACAATCATAATTTTGGGACGTTTTCTGGCTACGGGGTTATTGTCTAGTGGGTTAGATATTATTTTTCTTAAATTGCGTGATAGATTTTTTAATCCGTATTCATTTAAAATCCTTTCCTTTGCTCTATTCCCGACAGATACTCTCAAACTTTTGTTTGATATAAGTCTATCTAGCGCGTTAAACCACTCTTCGTCATTAGAGACGATAAAACCATCAATTCCATCTTTTATAATATCTTTGTAATTTTCTGTTGCACTGACAACAGAAGGAATTCCAAACATACCAGCTTCCATCCATTTAATTTCACTTTTGCAAGATGAAAAAGTAGAGGGTCTGAGCATCGCCATGTTTATATCAAAATCTCGCAAGAAAGATAGATAAGTCTCTATTTCAGGTATCACATCCAGAATTTTTATTTTATTTTTATATTTTTTAAGAATAGGTGGGATTTTTGTGTAACCGACTATCGTCAATTGTATCTTATTGCCATATTTGTCGAACAATTTTTTTAGCGCTTTACCACATAGTTTCTCGAAATCATCTTTATTTGCTTTTGTCCCACTTCCGTAAAATATTCTGACAGTAGAGTCGTGCTCTATCTTTGGATGATTTACTAAATCTATCATTTCAGAACTTAGACCATTCCTATGCAAAAATACCTTTTTCTTCGAAACATATTTCTCTAACTCTTTTAATAGAGGTATGGTTGAGGCTATTCCATAATCACACAAAGAGACGGCCTTTTTAAAATAAACCGTCCCAGTCTTTAAATTACTGTAATCTTTTTTACTTATTAATTCACAGTAACTAGCATATTCATCAGGGTAGTTTTTATTATCAAATATTAAGTCGTCTATATCATAAAATGTTGGAATGCCGATATCTTTACAGAGAGTTATGGCTCGAATAATGTCGAAAGTTGCAGGGACTCTATAGAATATTACAGAACTATAGCGGTAAATTACGTTGAAAAACGAAGTCATGTCTTCTGAGAAATTAAAAAGGTCATAAGGAATCCCTGTTCTTTCAAGTTGTTGTATTTTTTGATCAACCCTGTAAAACTTACACTGATACAAACTAATGTTTGCGATAATAGCAATCCTTGTTTTTGCTGGGTAATTGCCCGCGTTTATAGTTTTAATATCTCTTTTACCAAAACGATCCGAAACTGTATCTACAGAGAAATTTATAAGATTCCAAGCCTTCTCATATTTTTCTCTTTGCCCTAAACTAAAAGCCTTTTTGATCCTTCTCTCAAATTCTTGCCTTGTTTTATCAGATAGATGTGCCTGATTGTGATACAGGAAACCGTAGACGGCATATGAAATATTCCTTAAATGACCTAAAGACTTCAAGTACTGAGATCTGACGAAAGAATTTTCAGGAAACATTCTTAGTATTATCCTGTCTACTATTTGTGAAAAAGTCCAAGAAAATGTCTTCCTCAAAAGATTAGTTTGAAAGTTGACTTCCTTAAGCTCTGCTTCAAGAGATTTAATTATTTTGTCCTTATCCTCTTTCATTTATTGGTTATGTTTTAAATTATATTAAAGAAAATCCTGACTAGATGATGTATAATATAGGGTGTAGGTACGTTGGGCTAAATAATACTGAGTTCTGACTTAAGATGCAACCGTATTTATTTCCAGACGACGAAATCATAAGAAGTGGTCCCATCCTTACAATTAGCCCTAAAATAATTTAAAACATATACATACTATATCATGAAACCGGAGAGAGATATAAGCATAATAATACCGTGTTTAAATGAAGAAAAATCTATCGGTTTCTGTCTAGATGAAGTCTTCAATATCATAAAAGCAGAGGGCTTAGATGTCGAGGTGATTGTGATTGATAACAATTCTTTTGATAAGACAGCTGAAATTGTTAAAAAGTATCAAGAGAAACTTAAAGATTTAGTTCTGATTAAAGAGGAGCGAGTTGGTTATGGCTCAGCATATTTAACTGGTTTCAATAATGCTTCCGGAAAATATATTTTTATGGCCGATGGGGATGGGTCATATGATTTCTCACTGTTAAAGAGTTTTGTTGATAAATTGAAATCTGGTTTTGATATGGTGATAGGAGACAGGTTTTCTTCTAAAAATATCAGAGATACCATGCCGTGGCTTCATAGGAAAATAGGGAATCCACTACTTTCTTTTCTCGTGAGAGTTTTTTTCAGAGCCAGAGTAAGAGATGTGCATTGCGGTGTAAGAGCCATCTCGAGAGAAGCTTTAGAGAAGATCACTTTATATACCGTAGGTATGGAATTCGCTTCGGAGATGATTATAAAAGTCGCTAAGAAGAGGATGAAGATAGGGGAGATCGGTATAGAGTATAGGGCAAGGATCGGTGATTCTAAACTCCGTTCATTTAGAGATGGGTGGAGACACTTAAGATTTATCTTATTGTATTCGCCCCTATTACTTTTCCTTTTACCAGGAATTATTATCTTTGCTTGTGGTTTAATAGGTATGACTTTGTTCTATTTTGGAAATCCGAGTTTATTGGGTGTTAACTTTTATGTTCATCCAATGTTTTTATTTTCTGTAATGATAATCCTTGGATATCAGGTGATCTTTTTCTCAGCGTTTTCCAGAATCTATGCTATAACCCACCTCGGAGATCCGGATCCTTTTATAGAGAAGTTGTTTAAGAAAATCACGATAGAAAGAACTGGTCTTCTGGGCTTTCTTATCGCAATGATTGGTGTCCTCATATACATATTTATTTTTATTAAATGGATTGCTTCAGGGCTCGGATCTTTAAATGAAATAAAGAACTCGATCATAGCTCTAACTTTTTTTGTTATAGGTGTTCAGACTTTCTTCTCAGCCTTTATGCTTAGTGCGCTTGGTATTAAAGAAAAATGAAAATAGCTGTATTTCACAATTTTATGGACAATATCGGCGGTGCTGAAATGGTATCTCTGACCTTGGCGAGGGAGCTTAATGCCGATCTATATACTACCAATATTGATAGTGGAAAAATCGAGAAGACAGGATTTGCCGATGTATTGCCGAGGATAAAATCTATAGGGAAAATACCAAGAAATGCACCACTAAGACAGCAGCTGGCTCTTTGGAAATTCAGAAGACTCGATTTGAGAGGTAAATATGATTTTTTTATAATTTCCGGTGACTGGGCGATGTCTGGAGCTGTAAATAATAAACCTAACCTTTGGTACGTGCATTCTCCACTAAATGAATTATGGCAGTTTAAAGATTATATAAGGGAAGAAATTTTAAGTTGGTGGAAAAGACCAATATATGATATTTGGGTTTGGATAAATAGAAGGTTAACATTGAGCTATTCAAAATACGTGGACATCTTAATCTGTAATTCAAAAAACACACAGAATCGCATTAAGAAGTATTATAACAAAGACGCCGTGATTATATTCCCTCCCACGGATATTTCAAAATACCGATGTAGACAAAGCAAAAATTACTGGCTTTCTGTAAACAGACTTATTACTCATAAGAGGATAGAATTACAAACAAAAGCTTTCTCAAAACTACCAGATGAGAGGTTGATTATTGTAGGGAGCTATGAAAAAGGAGCTAGGCAATTTGAAAAGTATAAAAAATATATAGAAAAGACGAAACCTGCTAATGTAGAGATAATAAATTGGGCTGATGATAGGAAACTTACAGAATTATATTCTGAATGCAAGGGTTTTATTACTACAGCGAAAGATGAAGATTTCGGCATGACGGCAGTAGAGGCGATGGCGTCAGGTAAACCAGTAATAGCGCCAAATGATGGTGGGTATAAAGAAAGTGTTATTAATAATGTGACGGGGATACTTATTGATAATATAGACGAAGGTAATCTTAAGAATGCTATAGAAAGGATAAGAGGTGAATTGGACCGAAATCAAGATATATATAGATATGAGAGCATGAAACGCTCTAAGATATTTAACAAGGAAGAATTTATCTCTAAAATAAAAGAACAAATCAAAAATTTATATGAGAATTGAAACAGTTGTAATAATTATTAACTATAATGGTATAGAACATTTAGCAGAGTGTTTTGAGTCACTAGAAAATCAGTCATATAAGAATTTTAAAATAATCTTAATAGATAATGCGTCTACCGATAACAGTGTGAGTTTTGTAGAAAATAATTTTCCGGACACAGATATTTTATTGAATACCAAAAATTATGGATTCCCTGAGCCTGTCAATTCTGCAATAAGGCACGCTATAAAAGATTATTCGCCAAAGTATCTTACCTTTTTAAACAATGATACAAAAGTAGATAAAGAATGGCTGAAAAACCTAATCTTTTCAATAGGACTCGAAGACAAAATCGCTGCAGTCTCCTCCAATATGTTTTCTTATGATAGACCAGAGCTAATAGACAGTCAGGGGGGCTCTTGCGATTTTATAGGAGAGGGAACCAGTATAAATTTTAGGAAGGAGAAAGATTCTGTGAACATAATGAGAAAAGAAGTTTTATTCCCTTGTTTTGGTGCAGCCATTATCAAGGCAAGCTTATTAGAAGAGATAGGGTATTTAGATGATCGATATTTTTCTTACCACGAAGATCTTGATTGGGGGTGGAGAGCAAACCTGCTTGGCTATAAGGTTGTCTTTGAGGATAAAGCCATCGTATACCACAAAGGCAGTGCTACTTGGAAGAAATATGAATTAAAAAAAATCTATCTCTGCAAGAGAAATTCTTTATGTACAATTATAAAAAATTATGAACTTAAAAACTTACTTCTAGCATTAGGGCTGACCTTGGTGCGATCTATAACTTTTTTTGGTGGGCAGTTAATAAATAAGAGGGAAGATATATCATTTTTAGGAAAGCTAAGGATAGCATTCGCTCCGTTTTATGCTTTTATATGGAACTTCTCTAATTTAAGAGAGACTTTGAGATTAAGAAAAATCATTCAATGTAAAAGAATTGTCGGGGACGATAATATCCTAGATTTACAGATCTAAGAATCTTTCTTTTTTTCCAGCACCGATCGTTTTCTGCATATATTCTCGGGCGATATCGTCGGGGGGACCCTCCTTTAGTATTTTCCCTTTTTCCAGCCAAATAACTTTGTCGCAGTATTCTTTTATTGTGTTTAGACCGTGACTTACCATTATCACAGTAGCTCCGCTCTTTATTAATTCTTCCATCTTTTCAATTGCTTTCTCTTGAAACTCTATATCTCCACCACCAGACAATACCTCATCGAGCAATAAGATATCAGGATTATGATGTCTGACACAGTGTATTATAGTAGAAAAGTTTAAACGAGAGATCATACCCCTTGAGAATTGATAGACTTTCATATCTACAAAATCTCTAAGACCGGAGAAAGCAACTATGTCTTCAAATTTATTTTTTATATCTCTTTGTGACAGCCCCATAACTGAACCCATGAGATATATATTTTCTCTCATTGTTAACTTTGAAGATGTTCCTTGCCCTAAACCTGTCAAATATATTACTTTTCCAGAAGTCATTATTTTACCACTATTCGGTTCGTATACTTCTGCTATTAATCTGAGTAAAGTGCTTTTTCCAGAACCATTTCTACCTATTATTCCCAAAATCTCTCCCGAATTAACATCGAAAGATATGTTTTCCAACACAACGATATCTTTTTTATCCCGGTTTCCTTTTATAAAGTTTATAATATGCGAAAGTGCGCTCTCGTCTTTTTTGAAGCTTGTATGGAAGATTTTTGAAACATTTTTTACCTCTATTCTTTTCATATTCTCTCTGCCAGTTTACTTTTATTCTTCTCAAATATAAACAAACCAATCGAAAAGACTAACAGACTGGATAAGGACAATATCAATATGTCATTTATAGGAGGAAACCTATTATATATTATTAGTTCCCTGGATATTTTTATCATATAGTAGATTGGATTGTAGGTGTTTATAGTATGCATTATTCCAATTTCGCTAGCGGAGTAAAATATAGGTGTCATAAACCATAGTAGTCTAGTCAATATTGGCCAAATATTGCTTAAATCATTTATATACACTCCACAAACAGAAAGGGTGAAAGAAATCCCTATAACAAACAGGCAGAAGACACTGAAAATTATTGGATAAAATATCAGCCATAAAAGATTTGTCTCTAGGTATATTAACAGTAGCGCCAGAATGATTAGTTCAAAGACATGTGAGAAAATAAATTGTAATACTCCAGAGATTACAAAGGGTTCCTTGTCTATCTTAAGTGATTTTATAAAACCAGAGTTACTCTGTATGACTTTGACAGAGAAGCTTGTCACAGAGGCGAAGAAGTTAAAGATTATTAGTCCAAGGAAAAGATATGCCGGATATTTCTCTATAGGGTTCTGTAAGACTGATGCACGAATAAATATTAGTATTATCAAAAAAGAGAGTGGTTCTAGCAAATACCAAAATATTCCCAAGAAACTACCTTCATTTCTAACCTTAAAACGAGCCTTTGCTAGTGATAGACTAAGACCTAGGATGCTCTTTATTTTCTGGTATAAGGATTTAATATTATTTGACGTAATCAAAGTGTTTTTAGTTATAATTGTATTTCAATATTAAGTTATTATTTTGAATAAGTCCAGCTTTTCATTCTAGCTTGATATGTGTGGGTAAATGGTCTATATTGTTGAATATATGGTAGTGAAAAATCACCTAAAAGACTTAGAGGCTGATAGCATACATATAATCAGAGAAACTGTGGCTTCTTTTAAAAATCCAGTAATGCTTTACTCTATTGGCAAAGATTCTTCAGTTCTGCTACATCTAATAAGGAAAGCCTTTTTCCCTGGAAAAATACCTTTTCCTCTATTACATATCGATACAGGTTTTAAATTTCAGGAGATGATTAAGTTTAGATCTAAGATAAAAAAAGAACTCGCTCTTGACCTCATCGTTTATAAAAACGAATCTGAACAGGCGATGTCCTTTAAGCCGGATGAAGCCAATACCGACGAATATATTTATCACAAAAAGACCAAAGCCCTTTTAGACGCTCTCAAGGAGCACGATTTTGATGTGGCTTTTGGGGGAGCGAGGAGAGATGAAGAGAAATCTAGAGCAAAAGAAAGAATTTTTTCTCATAGAAACGCAAATGGAGTTTGGGATCCTAAAAATCAAAGACCAGAATTGTGGAGTTTGTACAATACGAAAATCAAGAAAGGGGAGACTATGAGAGTTTTTCCTTTATCAAATTGGACAGAGTTGGATATTTGGAATTATATCAAACAAGAAAATATTAAAATCGTTCCTTTGTATTTTGCTGAGAAGAGGAGGATGTTAATAAGAAATGGGGTTCTAGTTCGTGTGGATGAATTTAATATACCAAAAAAGGGTGAAAAGATAATCAAAGATTGGAGTCGTTTTAGAACTCTTGGATGCTCTCCATCTACAGGGGCAGTGCTATCTAAGGCCACTAATTTAGATGAGATTATTGAGGAAATCCGACTTACTCATTTTTCCGAAAGACAAACTCGAGCTATAGACAATAGCTCTAGTATGGAATATAAAAAGAAGCAGGGTTATTTTTAAAGATATTTTATGGAACACAAAGAACTTGTAATTATTTCGACAGCGGGAAGCGTTGATGATGGAAAGTCCACATTAATAGGTAGGCTTTTATATGATTGTGACTCTATTTATCAAGATGTCTTGAAGGATCTTAAAAAATATAAAAACAAGGATTCAGCAATAGATAATCTGGCATACCTTACAGATGGTCTCGAAGCAGAAAGAGAACAAGGTATCACTATCGATGTTGCATACAGACATTTTACCCATGCTGACAGAAAGTTTTTGCTGGTAGATGTCCCAGGTCATGAACAATATACTAGGAATATGATCACCGGTGTATCGAGGGCAGATGCCGTTATTATTATAGTTGATGTTACTTTAGGCATTTCTATTCAATCAAAGAGACATTTTTTTATTGCAAGTATGATGGGCGTTAAGAACATTATTTTTACAATAAATAAGATGGATTTGGTTGGCTATAAGAAAGAAGTCTTTGAAAGAGTCAAAGACGATTTGGAAAGATATTCAAAAAGATTGAAAATCTTCAATTGTATTTATATACCAATATCTGCAAAGTATGGTGATATGGTCGTAAATAGAGGGAATAATCTGAAGTGGTATAAAGGGAAGACTCTAATAAATTATTTGGATACTTTCACTTTAGATTCAGAAATAAGACCAAAAGATTTTCGCATGCCGGTGCAGTACGTTTTAAATGAGTCTGGGTTTAGGGGTTATGCTGGAAAGGTGGAGGGTGGGGAACTAGGAAGTGGAGATGAGATTGTAATTGTTCCGTCCATGAAAAGGACTCGTATTAAAAATATCTACGTTGGATTTGATAAAGTAAAGAGATGTTTTAAAAGACAGTCAGTATTGATATCTGTAGCTGACAAAATCGATATTAGTCGTGGGGATATGTTTATAGGTACGAAGGACTCCATCAAGCAAGCAAGTATTTTAGATGTAATATTATTTTGGTTTGATGAAAAGGATATAAAGAAAGGTAATGGTTTTATTTTAAAAAATAACACAAAGGAAGTTAGGGGAATGATTAAGAAAATCGACTATATTGTTGATATTAAGAATAATAGTCATATTAAAACGGTTAAATTCATAAGACAAAACGATATAGCGAGGGTTACTCTAGAGCTAAATTCTGACGTTTTCTTTGATAGCTATGAGAAAAATAAGAATACAGGGAGTTGTATCATAATAGATGATATTACACACAATACTATAGGAGCGTGTATTATATTGGATAAAAAAGAAAAATGAATAAGAAACAGATAAAATATAAGAAAAAGTTACATAATAAAAAGGCCGTGTTATGGCTTACTGGTTTACCAAGTTCTGGAAAAAGCACAATCGCTGACCGTCTTTTTGAAATCTTAAGTAAGGGAGGATTGAAAGTTCAGAGACTAGACGGAGATATCTTTAGAAATTATTTCGGCAATAATTTGGGCTTTAATAAAGCAGATCGTGATTTTAATATAAAGACAGCAGCATTTATTAGTTCTATTTTGGAAAAGCACAAAATATTAGTTATTGCGTCTTTTATAACACCATATTCTCATCAGAGAGACATTGTCCGTAACATTTCAGGGTCTTTTATCGAGATTTTTATAAATGCTTCTCTAGACACTTGTATAAAGAGAGATGCAAAAGGTCTTTATAAGAAAGCTATCGCAGGTGAAATTAGAAATTTTACGGGGATATCGGACCCATATGAGATCCCAGAGAACCCTCATTTAACAATTAACACAGAAGAACTAAATATAGAAGAATCTGTTGATAAAATTATTAAGTATTTGTTAGATAATAAGCATATATATTAATCTATTGTATTATGTTTTCTGTATGGTATATTTTTAATCAGAAGCATCTTAAACGCACTTAAACAAGAAGGAGAGTCTGTATGAAACTGATAAAAATCAGAAACGGTTTGGTTTTTGCAAGCGGTATTCTTTATAGAATCTTTGTCGTCAGCTGCACCGCGTTGTTCTTTTATATTGGAGTAGTCCCCTTGATTAATCGGTTTGGACCAGTGTGGACGGCTATTTTATGGGGAATTATAAACACAGGTCTTTACTATGTTTATCATTTCACGTTTTTAAAGCTCTTCAAAATCTATAAGAAGGACTGAATAAAGCGGTACGGAGGATTTGCTCCGTACCGCTTTTGTCTTAATCTTTTCGCTTTTCTCTTTTAGTTTAGCTATAATTAACTTATGAGAATAATAGCGATAGATCCTGGATACGAAAGAATGGGAGTGGCTGTGATAGATAAAAATGGGCCGAAGGAGGAGCTTATCTTTTCGGAGTGTTTTAAGACATCTGCGAAAATTGCACACGAAGAACGTCTCAGACTTATCGGCACAGAAATCGAAAAAGTAATAAAAAAGCACAAGCCAAGTACGATGGCCATTGAAAACTTATTTTTTAAGACAAATGCAAAGACGGCTATGCATGTTTCCGAAGCAAGGGGAGTGATGCTTTATGAAGCTTCAAAAAATGGTCTTGAAGTAAAAGAATTTTCGCCAGTCTCAATAAAGGTAGCGGTGACAGGGTATGGCAAGAGTGAAAAGGGGCAGGTGACAGAGATGGTCAAGCGCCTCATAAAAATAAATAAAGATATAAAATACGACGATGAATTTGATGCTATTGCTGTCGGTCTTACATATTTTGCCACAAAGGGAGGTCCAAATAGTTGACATACAAGATTTCTCGTGTAAGATACCTATCCAGACCGTACAAATTTAAGGAGATTATAAAGATGACAACTTCAGTTATGGAACCGCCGAAGGGCATGGTTAGCGAAGGTACTATTTGTGGTATCGGTGTTGGCGATGTACATTTATGCCCTCGCGACAGAAAGACTGTCTGGACGATTGTAGGATTACATCGGCTGGGTTGTGGAACGATGACTCTTGTGGCTAGAAACACGCAAGGGATTCACGTGCCATTTCATCCAGTTTATTTTCAACCACAATCAAGGCATCACTAAGGTGTCAACAAAAGACTCGAGCCGTATGCTCGAGTCTTTCTTTTTACCAATCGTCTGAAGTTCTGAAGTCTAACTCACTCAATTCTTCATCATCTTCTTCCTCTTCTTCAAGGAGTTTATCTTCATCTTCAAGCCCCGTAGGGGATTCATCATCAAAAGCTTCTAATACTCCATCAGAAAGTGCTGCTGTAGTTTTCCCATCAGTTTCCTCCGGCTCATTTCCTACAACTTTTTCTTCTTCATCTATTTTTTTCCTTCTTGCCATAATAATTAAGAATACTTAAATTTATAACTATTTTTACCCCTCTTCAGAGGTATTTTTGTATATTGTCTAATTTTTAAAAAATTTTGCAAATAGGGCGAGCTGTGGATAAGTTTTTACATTCTACTCTTTCATATCTGCAAGTCTACGACCGAGTATTTTCTTTTTTGGAGACTCTCGGAGCCAAAAATGCATGGTTTTTCATTCTGATGAAAAATTTTTGGCGAGAGGGAACAAGCCGAGTCGCAGGACGAGGCTATGTGTGCTCCAAAAAGGAAATATGAGGGAGTCTACAAAAGTTTAGAAGATTTTTTAATATTTAAATGCTTCCTCGCCCTGTCAGTAATAATCCTTCCTCGCGGGGTGCGTTCTATAAAACCGAGTTGTAAAAGATATGGTTCGTAGACATCTTCTATCGTGGCTTGTTCTTCTGAAAGTGCAGCCGCCAAAGTATTGAGTCCCACTGGCCCGCCATTAAATTTTTCTTCTATTACAGAAAGCATGGCTCTATCTGAAGTGTTTAGTCCTACATCATCTATTCCTAGCATCATAAGAGCTTCTCTCACCATTTCATTTGTAAGCTTTTGTCCTTTGACTTGTGCTAAATCACGGCCTCTTTTTAGGAGGTAGTTGGCAGTTCTGGGTGTAAAACGGCTTCTCTTGGCGATTTCTTGCTTGGCTTCTTTCTCTATTTCCACTTTTAAGATTTTTGCCGATCTTTCTATGATCTTTTCTATCTCTTCGTTTGTATAGAATTCAAGTTTGAAAACCCCGCCAGAAAAACGTGAGCGAAGAGGGGCGGACAACAAAGCAATACGAGTAGTTGCGGCAATCAAAGTGAAAGGCGGAAGCTCAAGCTGTATTGTGCGAGCACTCGGACCCTTGCCTATAATAATATCAAGCGATCCGGACTCCATGGCTGGGTATAGCACCTCCTCTATTGCTTTGTTGAGACGGTGAATCTCATCTATAAAGAGGATATCACCTGGTGAGAGGTTTGTAAGTATAGATGCGAGGTCACCAACCTTTTCAATCGCAGGCCCAGAGGTTGCTTTGAGTTGTGCGCGTGTTTCGTGTGCTATAAGGTGGGCGAGAGTGGTCTTTCCGAGCCCGGGAGGACCATAAAAAAGTAGATGTTCAGGAGGATGTTTCCTCTGTGAAGCAGCAGTAAGGAGAATTTTAAGGTTTTCTTTGATGTTTTTCTGACCGATATAGTCTTCCCATTTATTGGGTCTAAGTGTTTGATCAAGAAAATTTACATCACCATTTTTACGACTAATATCCTGGCTTTTTTCAGAATTTGCGATTTTATCTTCATTTTTGCTTGACATAATACTTATTTATGCTATACTGTCCATAGAGCCTGAATGACAGGCTTTTTTCCTGCCACTATTCTGTAATTTGAAAGTTCAAGTTGTAAATCTCTAAACAATTATGCTCTACGAGCTTACGAGTTTTTTTTCAAGGACGTTTTGGTTTATTTCTTCGGAAATACTGCTGAGGTTATCCTTAAAGACTAATTTAACTTTTTACCGCCAGGTTTAAAGTATTGTTTAGAGATTTATGTCTTGAACTATCAGCCTCGCCTCGTGCGAGGTTTTCTGTTTTCTATATTATTCTCGTTTAAAACTTTTGCAAGTGCCAAAAAACTTAAGACACAACTAAGTTCTTTCTTCAAGATCGATGACTCTAGACAGTTCATCAAAAGTACTAACTCCACGAAGGATTTTTAGAACGCCATCTTCTTCCATGTCCAAAATATTCTGTGGTTTTGCTGCGATTTTAATGTCTCTGTCACTTGGATTACCAGTGATAATTTCTTCTACGGCTTTTGTTGTGAGTATTGCCTCGCAAATAGCAACTCGTCCTTTGTACCCGGTACCATTACACTTTTCGCAACCTTTCGCGTCGTAAACTTTTTCTGTTTGTATACCTTCTAGATATGTCTTGTCGTTTATCCCAGCTACTGTACGGGCAATTATTTCTTTTTCTTTTTCATTTGCTAGTCTTTCTTGCCTACAGACAGGGCAAAGTCGGCGAATAAGCCTTTGAGCCATAGCGACATTTATGGCCGAGGAGATGATTTTAGGATTTACTGCTAGATCTATAAGTCTAGGGAAAGCTCCTGCGGCGCTATTTGTGTGAAGGGTAGAGAAAACCAAGTGACCAGTGAGGGCAGCATTTATAGCGGTACCAGCGGTTTCCGCATCTCTAATTTCTCCAACCATTATTACGTCAGGATCTTGTCTTAGTGCAGAGCGAAGGCCAGCAAGGAAGGTATAACCCTTGTCTTCCTCAACTTGAGTTTGCACAATACCGGCTAAGTGATATTCAATCGGGTCTTCAATTGTAATGATCTTTATATCTTGAGAATTTATTTTTCTCATGAAGGCATAAAGCGTTGTTGTTTTACCGGAACCTGTCGGACCTGTAATAAGGAGCATGCCATCTGGCTTTTGGATTTGTCCTATAAGGACATCCAGGGTGCGTTTTTCAATACCAAGCTCTTCAAGAGGAACAGAAATAGATTTCGGATTAAGTAATCGCATTACTATAGATTCATTGTATGCACCTGGAAGTATAGAAGTTCTGATTTCTATTTCCAAGTCTTTCACTTTTACGCTAAAGCGACCGTCTTGAGCTTCCGATTTTATATTAAGTTTGAGTCCAGAAAGTAATTTAATTCTTGAGAGGAGAAGTGTGTACGTTGCAAGATCGAAACTGAGGACATCTATAAGCACACCATCTAGTCTAAATCTCATTCTCACATCTATTTCTTCTGGTTCTATATGAACGTCGGACGCCCCGAGTGCAAGCGCGCCAGCTAGCATTATCTCCATGATTTTTGAGACTCTATAAGCTTGTTTTATTCCGGTAAGTTCACCCGTGAGATTTTTTACATCTATAATCTTTTTTATCTTGTCCATGAGAGCGACTACCTGATCATTTGAAATATCAAAAGTGCCGGCTTTGCTTTCCGATGCATAAGAAAGATCTTTATATCTTGACCATGCTTTCTCCAAGCTCGCTTTTGAAGTCATATGTAGGGTGGGATAGTATCCGTCATTTTCAAGTATCTTTACAAGAGCCTGAGTTTTTTCATTCTGTGGGGAGAGGACAGCCACCTGGATCTTTTTTGCTACCGCATCAAAGACGGCGAGATTCGCCACACGAGCTTCTTCCTCACCGACTATTCTTAGGGCGTCAGAATTGATAGCAATAGGACCAAGATCAAGATAGTTGAGACCATATTTGCTAGCTAGAATTTTGGAGACATCCTCTTCTTCTATTTTTCGCATCTCCTCCAGACGCTTTTTTTGCTTTTCTTCATCAAAGTCTACCATATGGGAATATAATACCATTTTAAGGGCTTTTTCTCCAAGTTTACAGTGACGAAATTATGTGCTTGACAGAAAGTCTATATGGGTGTATAATAGCAGAGGATAAGAAAAGCTTCATTTAACTCAATGAAAGGAGAATAAAATGAAAAAGCTTATAAGTTTGCTCGTTGTCGTGGTAGTAATTGGTTTTGGTTCGGGGTGTGCGACCTATTTCATGCCGGGGACTGATACGGTGTCACTCAACAACTACTCGACGCACATGCTTCGGGTTAAGGAAAGTGGTGTCGTGATCGGGTACATCGCCCCAGGGGAGACATGCAATCGGTATCCGATTTTCTTGGGTTATGGCACAGAGATGTCATACACTCTCGAAGTGGTGCGGGCGGTAAACGGTAAGATTACCGTTGTGTATGGAAGTGACCCAATAAGGGTTTCCTTGCAGAACAGCTCTTACCACCGAGTCTTCAGTTTTGTAGCGCGGGATAACCCGTACCAACCAGACACAGACAGTATCATCGTGCAGTGAGTGAAAACTACACACAGAACTCCATCTTGCTTCGGCAGGATGGGGTTTTCTTTTGTCTGTTTTCATGGTTGACAAGCCATAATTGACTTGGTATAATGGGAGTAGATAGGGAATTGTGTATTTTACACAAACGAGCAAAAGCTCGGAAAGGAAATTATGAAAAAGTTGATTCTGTTGGTCGTTATGGGGATTTGTAGTCTGGTAGTGTTCACCGGTTGCAACAGTGATGGTGATCGAGAGAGGGACAATCCAGAGTACTATAATTCTTACAGACATAGTGCTCCCGTCAGTGTTGATATTGATAATCAGTCGGGCTATGTATGCGGTGTCTTTAAAGGTAAAGCAGAATACCTGCTCTATCAGCCCGGTGACAGAATACCACTAAATGACTATCAGGTCTTTGATGGCGAGAACATTACTATCACCGTTTGGTGGTTAGAAGATCAGGGGGGTCAGCTGGTAAAGGTCCACGAAGAATTTGCTGTTGTAGACAATAGCTATCAAGTATATAAGTTGGTGATCAGCGATGGGCTGTATCTATACCACTGAATGAGTTTTTGTGTTGGAGGCGCGCTTTGCGGAAGCAAAGCGCGCCATTTCTTTTTCCCGTCTAGAAGTCGTATCAATTAAGACTGACTGCTTCTAACGGGATTTTATGATAAAATCAATAGATGAGAATTGTTAGTAAAAGTCTTGCGGAGACAGAGAAAATAGCCAAAGATTTCTTAGATAAAATCTCACTTTCCTATGGGGATAGTGCTATGATCGTTGGTTTATATGGAGATCTTGGTTCTGGGAAGACAACATTCACTCAAGCATTAGCGAGAATATTGGGCGTTAATGAAATAGTCACAAGCCCGACATTTGTTATTGAAAAGAGATACACTACAGGAAGTGGAAAGTTTTCGAGTCTTATACACATAGATGCATATCGCCTAGATTCATCGAGAGAGATGCTTGCTCTCAATTGGAAAGATATATCTAGAAATCCTCAAAACCTTATTTTTATAGAGTGGCCAGAGCGAATTTTAGACATATTACCAGAAAATCACTTAAAGATATTTTTCAAATCTATTTCAGAAAGTGAAAGAGAAATAGAAATATAATCTGATATAATATTTGTATGTTAAACGACAATAGAAAAACTCTTCCAAACGACAATCCTTTTGATAAAAGAAGACTAGCCGAAGAAGCTAGAAGGGATAGTGAAAATATTAGAAAGGCTCAGATACAGAGGGATAAGAGCACCTTGTCTTTACAGGTTGGTAATAGAAAACAAGAATTAGAACGTCTCAAATTAGATTTAAGGAACAGAGAGACGAAGCTAAATGGTCTGCGAAACAATATCGCTTTATTCAAGCGAGGTATTTTGGAATTAGAAACAGAGATAAACAGGGGAGAGAGTGAGATTTTATCTTTGAAATCAAAAGCAACCTCACAAGTAAGAAATGTCGGTGTGCCAAAAGCTGATCTTGATAAGGTCAGAAGGAAAGTTGAATCAGCTAAAAATGAAAGGCAGAGAGAGGAACTAGAGCTTAATCGTGAAGAAATACAGTCTAGTGCTGTAGCTAAACGTATTGCAGATTTAGAGAGAGAATTGAGTATGGCTAGATCGGAGTTTGAGAGGTTAAAGAGAGATATAACAGATAAAGAAAGAGACTTGGCGACAGAGGAATCAGAGATAGAAAGACTGGAAGCAGAATACAGAAGTGAGGAGGCAGAAAATAGTAGGAAGATTATGCCAGATAAGACAGTGGGCAATTTATTTTTGACAAAAAATAAAGATCTAGAGAGATTAAAATCTGATTTAATTGCAAAAGAAAGACAAAGAGATAATTCAGAAATGGAAGATAAAACATTGGTTGGAGAAGTTGATAGATTAAGATCTGCAATCGCTGATAAAGAGCGGGAAATAAACGCTTTAAATACCAAGATATCACAAATTAGATAAAGCTTAAGGTAGATGCCTGCGAAAAAAGAAAAAAATAAAAAACTGGTACTCCTTGATGTTCACGCTATCATTCACCGTGCATATCATGCGCTTCCTGAATTTGCCACAAGCAAAGGCGAGCCAACAGGCGCTCTCTATGGTCTTTCCACAATGCTTTTGAAGATTATCTCTGATTTGAAACCAGATTATATCGTAGCCTGTTATGATCTGCCAAAGCCGACATATCGCCATGAAGCATACAAAGAATACAAAGCCGGCAGAGCAAAGGCAGATGAAGAGCTTGTCTCGCAACTAAAAAAATCTTACGACATCTTCAATGCATTAAATATCCCAGTCTATTCAAAAGAAGGTTTTGAGGCGGATGATATGATCGGCACTATTACGGAGAAAGCAAAAAAAATAAAAGATTTGGATATTGTGATCGCATCCGGAGATATGGATACGCTTCAGCTCGTCTCTCTTGAAAAAGTGCGAGTCTATACTTTGAAAAAGGGGATTAAAGATACGATTATTTATGATGAAAAAGCTGTGAGAGCAAGATTCGGTTTTGGGCCAGAGCTTTTGCCGGATTATAAAGGTTTGAGAGGCGATCCGTCCGACAATATTATCGGAATAAAAGGTATTGGTGAGAAAACGGCAAGCGATTTGATACAGAAATTCGGCAGTATTGAAGATATTTATAAAAAGCTGAAGAAGGGCAAGACAGCCTTTATCGAAGCTGGAATAAAAGAGAGAATTGTCGGTCTACTTACAGATGGTGAAGAAGAAGCGAACTTTTCCAAAATGCTCGGGACTATCAGACGCGATGCACCGATCGACTTTAAGATTCCCGAAAAGACATGGAGTGCAAATGTCGATTTTGATAAAATCTCGGCTGTCTGGAGTGATCTGGAATTCAGAACTCTCGGCCCGAGATTGGCAAATATCTTGAAGAGCGAAGGGCAGGGCGGGATGGATTTCGGATCACTTGGAGGCGACGCCTCCAAGTTGGAGGGGGAGCTAACGGGAGGGATGGTGGAAAAAGTGATGGATAAAGCAGATGAAGAGAAATTAAAAGAGCTTGGCGTACAGCTTTGGCTATTGAATTCTAATATTACGAATCCAGCTCTTGAAGATATTTATAATTTTACAAAAGCAAAGGATTTGGTAAGTGCAGAGAAAATTATCAAAGAAGAATTGCAAAAAAAGGAATTGGTGAAAGTTTGGGAAGAAATAGAAAAGCCGATAATCTCTGTCATAGATGAAATGCAGAAGAATGGGGTTAAGATTGATGCAGACGAGCTAAAAAAGCTTTCGACAGATTATCACAAAACACTTTCTGGTCTGGAAAAGAAAATCGTAGAATATGCCGGCGGGGAGTTTAATGTGAATTCACCAAAACAGCTTGGTGAAATACTTTTTGTAAAGCTCGGGCTTAAGCCGAAGAATCAGAAAAAGACGGGGACTGGTGCACTTTCCACAAAGGAAAGTGAGCTTGAGAAAATGCGAGATATGCACCCTATTATTCCGCTGATTTTTGAATATAGAGAATTACAGAAACTCCTTTCTACATATATAGATGTCATACCGACGCTTTTGGATTCAAATAACAGGCTTCATGCGAAGTTTTTGCAGGCGGGGACTACCACGGGGCGACTCGCATCTTCAGATCCGAATTTGCAAAATATCCCCAACTCGAGCGAGCTTGGCAGAAATATCAGAAAAGCTTTTATTGCCGAAAAAGGTTTCAAACTTCTTGCTTTTGACTATTCGCAGGTGGAGCTTCGTATCGCCGCTTTTCTCTCGGGCGATGAAAAGCTTTTGGAAATTTTCAGAAAGGGGGAGGATGTGCATACTGTTGTAGCCTCTGAAGTTTTTGGTGTATCGGCAGACAAGGTAGATAAAGATATGAGGAGAAAAGCCAAAGTGATCAACTTCGGAATAATGTATGGCATGGGTGTGAATGCACTAAAAGCAAATCTCGGCTCCACTCGTGAAGAAGCGCAGAAATATCTCGACGAATATTTTAATAAGTTCAATGGTCTTGCAAAATATTTGGAAAATACAAAAGCCGATGCCGAAAGAAAAGGATATACTGAAACTCTTTTTGGCAGGAGAAGATATTTTGAAGGATTGCGTTCAAAGCTTCCTTTTATCCGAGCGATGGCAGAAAGGATGGCGATAAATGCTCCGATACAGGGGACAGAAGCGGATATTGTGAAGCTTGCAATGTCTAAAGTAGATGAATATTTGAAAAAAGAAAGTCTCACGGAAAAAGTGAAGCTGATTCTCCAAGTGCATGATGAGCTTGTCTATGAAGCGGACAGTAAAATCATAGAAAAAATAGTTCCAAAGATAAAAGAAATAATGGAAACTCTCGTGCCAAAAGAGAAAACTCTTGGTGTGGTATGCAAGGTGGATGCCTCGGTGGGGGATAATTGGAAGGAGATGAAGGGGTTAGTTTAAAGTCGAAAGTTTATAAAGTTATAAAGGAAATACAAGAGGCGGGGTTTGCCTTCGGCAAACCCCGCCTCTGTCTGTCATCCTCGCGGATGCGGGGATCCAGTCTTATTTACGGGCCACTTTATGTTACTTCGCAAAAGTATAAAACCTAGCAAATTAGCCGTATTTTATCAAAAACGCCTATTTCAGCTTGACATAAAGACTCAAAGGGTGTATAATACCCGTGGACTAAAAAAGTACCTTTAAAAGAGGAATAAGGTGAAAAAGTGAGAAAAAGAAGTTTGCCACAGAGGAAAATTTTGAAAAGAATCAAAACTCAAAATTTTCCTCTGTGGCAAAGGCATACCGCTTGAGCCCAACAGAAAAGAATAAAGATAAGAAAGGAATTCGTCATGGCAACAATTGTCACAGGCGAAATGTCGGTCAAGCTCGGAAACCAGTTCGCGGAGATTCAGCGTCAACTGTATCTTCAACGGGGCGGGTATCCGTATGATCCGGAGATGCTTAGTAAGCATCTTCAGTTGGCGATTGAAGGGAAGTTTGTTGATATTGCGACACAAGTCGCGGTCGGCAACAACCTCTCCTTCGCCATCGGTCTCGCCGAACACCAAGCAGATAAGCTCTTCGGCTACAAAGCGAATATCGCAGAGATGTTTGCTTTGCCGGAAGTCCTGCCGTGGAAGGAAGTCATCGCGATTCTCCAACCATCCGGCGTGGACAACCGTCAAGCCGTGAACAGCCTGCAGAAATACGGTCTGTCCAAGGCGTACGAAGAAGTGGACGTGAATAAGTATAAATATCACGAAGCTTCCGACAAACCCAGACTGTTCCTCATTGAACGCAATCCGCGTCCAACGAAGAATACAATGGGCAAGTCACCAAACACTCTGGTGAAAACCGGTCGTCTCTGGCTTCCCCTCAAGGTATACGCTCTGGCATTCGGACAATACTACGAAGCCACGAATCAGTACCTTGATCCGGAGACTTGGACATGGTTCCCGACGGAACGCCTTTCGGACGGCGAGGTGGCTTACGGCTACTGGAACCCGTCCGATCGCAATGTCAGGTTCCACTGGATCAACGCCGGCGGCGAGATCGACGGCATGGGTGCGCGTGAGGCAATTGAGGTTCCCCTTAAACCTTAATTCTCTCTCCCTTCACCCTTACTCCGGCACAAAGCAATGAAAGTTGCTTTGTGCCGGTTTTTTTATATAATAAAAATGGCTGTTAAGCCGGCTTTGTTAAAACAGAGATGACGGTTTGCCAACAAAAAGAAATTGCTTGATATTTTTTATACTATGCTCGCTCTACCGCGGGAAAACTCAGAAGGTCTTGTAAAAGACTTTCGGTGATACGGACGGAAAATATCAAAATACCCTTTCGGACGGCAAGGTGGCTTACGGCAACTGGAACCCGAACAATCGCAATGTCAGGTTCAACTGGAACAACGCCGACTACGAGAACGACAACATGGGTGCGCGTGAGGAAATTTCTCGCAAAACCTGCCTTAGGCAGGTTTTGCGTTCATATAGTTTATCCACCCACTAGCCATTTTTGATATTTCCACTATTTGCGCAGAAAATCGCAAATATGTCTCGTCATCCAAAATTTTAAGCTCATTTTCTGTTCGTATAAGATTTTGCAGGAGACCGACTTTTATCCTAAGTAATACCAATGGAGGTATTTTCAAAGCTTCTTTTTTATAAGCTGATTCTATGGATAACGATAAAATATCCATACAAACTCTTTCAATGATTGCGTGAATACCAAGTTTATCTCTTTTTGAGAGCTTTTGGCCAAAGACATATAAATCTTTGTGTAGTATTCTTATATTATGAATAATGGGAGTTTTGCGAACACGTGCGGGGGGGGGGCGTCATAGTTGTAGTTTTTGTGATGTAATATCTATTAAAAATTTATTAAAGGCTTGGCGGAAGTTTTCTAAGGGCAAAAGGTCAAAAAAAGAAGTGGCTGATTTTGAATTGAATCTTGAAGAAAATATTTTTTCTTTGCATAGCGAGCTGTCCACTTTTCAGTGGAAGCCCAGACCATACTTTGCTTTCAAAGTTTGCGATCCAAAACTTCGCGAAATACACAAGGCGGATATAAGGGATATGGTTTTATATCAAGCCGTGCATCAGGCATTATATCAGATTTTCAATCCTATTTTTATTTTTGATTCATATTCTTCACGAGAGATGAAGGGAACGCATGCGGGGGTTAAAAGATTTGAGGAGTTTGCGAGGAAAGTTTCTGGGAATTATACGAGAAGCGGATATGTATTGAAATGCGATATAAGAAAATTTTTTGACAATATAGACCACAAAATACTTCTGGATTTGATATGCAAAAAAGTGGGGGATAGAGATTTATTGAACTTAATTCAGAAGATTGTCGGCTCTTTTGAAAAGGAAAAAGGCAAAGGTTTGCCACTTGGTAATGTTACAAGCCAGCTTTTTTCAAATATCTATCTAAACGAATTAGATCAGTTTATAAAACATAGACTTAAGGCCAGATATTATATTAGATATTGCGATGATTTTGTTATTTTAGCTGATAATCTTGAGTTTTTGAAAAGTTGCCTTGTAGGAATACAAGATTTTTTCAGAGAAAAACTCTTGGTAGAGCTACATCCTAGAAAAATAAGTTTGCGTAAGATTATCTCAGGGACGGATTTTCTAGGGTATGTTTCTCTTCCGCATTATAGGGTTTTGAGGACGAAGACGAAGAAAAGGGTTTTGAATAAGCTAGTTAAATTAAAGGAGGATTTTGATAAAGGTTTGGTTGATGAAAAGTATTTTAAACAGGCCGTCCAATCTTATTTGGGTATGCTTAAGTATTGTAATGGAGAGGGGATAAAAAGGCAGATAGATAAAATACTGGGGGATTGAGACTGGATTGCTTCGGATTAACTCGCAAAGACGGAAATTTCTGCCGTAAGCGAGCGAATATCACCATTTTTCATCATTGCCGAGAACCCCAAGTAAAATCAAAGAGCTGTTTAGAAAAATCAAGTTGTTTGAGACACATTCTGATGTGGCGAGTTCTTGATTTTTCGTATAGAACAGCGACTATGATTTTCTTTGGGGTGAAGGCACACTGATGAAAAATGGTGATATGAGGGAGCTTTTATTTTACGGATTCAAGAAACTCCCCCCGAAAAATTCATCAGAATGAATCTCGGGGCAGGCTAGCTACAAGCTATTTGGCTTCCTCAAGAAATTTCCAGACTTTAGCGTTTATTAATTGCATTTCAACATAGGCTCGGGTTCTCTCTGGATCGGCACCTTTATAATATTCTACGAGATGCTTCGTCTCTTTTTCTACCATATCTTTGTCGGCCTCAAGCTTTTCATTCGTAGCAATCTGATGCAAAACTATTTGCAATTTTGCTCTTTTTTCGGCATCCGGTCGCCATTCTTTTTTCAAATCATCCCAAGTTTTCTTAATATGTTTCAAATAATCTTCCGGTTTCAAACCCATTTTTGAAATATCATCTTCAAATTGCGCCTGCATTTTGAAAAGCTCATTTTCCACGAGAGCTTTCGGCATTTCTATCTTTGAGTCTTCTATAACTTTCTCAACTATCGTCAATCGCTTTTTGTCTTTTGCCTTAAATTCCTTTTCTTTGGCGATATTTTCTTTGAGCTTTACTTTGAAATCTGCAACATCTTTGAAATCGCCAAGTTTTTTTACGAATTCGTCATTTATTTCGGGGAGGGGGAGATTTTCGCCTTCCTTGTGTTCCTCGCCCGGCTTATGTGAATGATTCTGCTCGGCATACATTTTTCTTATCTCCTCAATCGTGTCATTTATCTGCTTTTCTGTAACTTCTTCAATCTTTTCTTCTTTTGAATTTTCTTTTTTGGCGATTTTCTTATAGTCGGCAAGTTTTACTTCCGGCATTGTGGAGACTTTTATCTTGAATTCAAGCGGGGCACCGATAGCGATTTTTGATATTGTAATATTTGGACTACCAAGAAGAGAGACTTTTGACTCGGCGATTATCTCTATGGCGCAGTCGTTTATAGCCATCTCACCAGCGTCTTCCAAGATGCCGATCTCGCCGATCTTTTCCTTGAGCATGGCTTCAGGGACCTTGCCTTTTCTAAAGCCGGGTAATTCAGCGACTTCTTGTATTTTCTTGAAGGCTTTTGCTTTATAGCTTTCAAGATTTTCGGCTGAAATCTCTGCTGTTATCTCAACTTCGCAATCCGGAAGCTTTTTTGTATCTACGATTTTATATATTTTCTTATTCATATTAAAAATGAGTGTAGCTGAAAATCGGAAAAAAAGCAAAAAAGTTAGCGAGCGAGGATTTATAAATATTTTTGCTGTGGGGGAATCTGTAAGCGAGCGAATATCACCATTTTTCATCATTGCCGAGAACCCCAAGTAAAATCAAGGAGCTGTTTAGAAAAATCAAGTTGTTTGAGCTGTATTCTGATACAGCGAGTTCTTGATTTTTCGTATAGAACAGCGACTATGATTTTCTTTGGGGTGAAGGCACACTGATGAAAAATGGTGATACGAGCGAGCTTTTATAGATTTTCTATTCCATCGCCTAGATTATTTAGATCTGTCGACGAGGCCTCGATGAGTAAAGAATCTATATCCTTTGTTACAGAAGTAGATTGCGTAACCGTATTTTTCATCGCTTCAAATTGTCTCTGCTTGTTTATTCTCTGGGTGTAGAAGTAGAACCCCCCAGCGATAAGGACAACGATCACGATTATAGCTCCTATTATCGCCCCCGAACCATTTTTATTTGTATTGTTTACATCCATATTATTATCTTATTGTCTTTTAATGAAGTTATTGATTGTTTGTTGATGTAGAATTTGAAGTCGATTCATTTTGCTCAGCCCCATCTCTTTCATTTGCAAGATTCATTTTAAGCGACTTTATTACATTTACTATACTTGCATGAGCCGCCTTTATCGCTTCCTTGGTCTTCTCGCTTTGTATCTTCACGGAATCTAAAACAACTCTCTTTTCTTTTCGTGTGATTGTGGCGGTTTGCGATACTAGATTTTTGAGTGTGTCATATTCTGTCTTTGCTTTTGCGATTGTTACTGTAGATGATGCAAGAAGTGATTTTTCAACCTCTATATCTTTACCAGAATCACTAATTCTTGTGATAACCGCACTAGTTTTTGCTGACAGTCTGTTTAAGTTTATAATTGCAACGTCAAAATTCCTGATAAATTTATCTTGAGCTGTCTCTATTATCTTTTCAACTCTTTGCTCAAGGTTATTTCTCTTTTCTTGAACAGCTTTCATTTTATTAACCGCATCGTCTATTGCTTTCTTTATATTTTCTCTAGAAGTTTCATTTGACGATATTGTAGAAGCGTTACTTATCATGGCGTAGCCACTTAAAATTAGTGAAATTGTTATCACTACCAATATTTTTTTCATAGTCTTATTTAGATTTAAGTCTTATAATCAGGATTTTTACAGTTAAATTATATTCCATATATTAATAAAGTCAAACAAGAGATAATAAAAGGTGGGGCGCTTCGCGCCCCACCTTTTATGGATTTCGTCCTTACTTTTCTTCTTTTGTTTCTTCGGCCTCGACGTATTCTCCCTCAACCGCGACTATGTCTATTTTCCAACCAGTGAGTTTAGCAGCAAGGCGGACATTTTGTCCTCCTTTTCCGATAGCGAGAGACTGCTGATCGGCAGCAACCTCTACTGTGGTTTTCTTCTCTGCTTCATTTATTGAAACACTAAGTACCCGAGCCGGTGAGAGGGCGTCTTCAATAAATTTCTTTGCATCATCTGACCACTCAATAATATCTATTTTTTCTCCGCCAAGTTCCGACATAACAGTAGAAACTCTGACACCCCTTTGTCCTACAAGTGAACCGACAGGATCAATATGTTCGTCTTTTGAGGCGACAGCGATCTTTGATCTTGAGCCGGCTTCTCTTGCAATAGCTTTTATCTCCACAGTGCCTGCGCCAAGTTCCGGTGTTTCTGTTTTAAACAATTCTTCCAAGAATTTCGGATGTGATCTTGATAATCTCAAGAAAATTCCTTTTGGTGTTTCTTCCACTCTGTATAGATACCCCCTTATTCTTTCACCAGGAATGTATTTTTCACCAGGTATTTGTTCCTCGAAAGGTAAAATAGCTGTAGCTCTACCCATATCTACGAAAATATTTCCTCTCTCCGCTCTTTGTACGGTACCTGTGACTATTTGGCCTTCTTTTTCTCCATATTCGTTGAAAACAGAAACTTTTTCAGCCTCTCTGATTTTTTGTATGATGACTTGTTTTGCGGTTTGTGCGGCGATTCTTCCGTAATCTGACTTCTCTTCAAGAGGGAAGATAAGCTCATCACCAATTTTGGCATCCCTCTTAATCTTCTTAGCATCTTCAAGAAATATATGATGTTCAGGATTATAATAGATTATCTTTTCTCCAGTTTCTTCGTTGATTTCTATTTTCTCTCCATCATCTTTATCAAAACCTTTTCTCCTCTTGTCTTCTTTCTCTTTTTTCTCATCCTTCTTTTCTTCTCTCATCACGACGGCATCTTTGTCTACAACCATTTTAACCTGCACGAACTCGGCTTTTCCGCTATTTATATCTAACTTTGATTTTATTATTTGTCCTTTCTTACCGTATTCTTTTTTGTAGGCAGTAGCAAGGGCCATTTCAATAGCCTCAAGCATCTTTGCTTTAGGTATTCCCCTTTCTTGTTCCATCTGTTCTATAACAGAGTTTATCACTTTAAGATCTAACATTTTATTTTCATTATACTATTAAATTTTTCTAAAAAAACGAGTTCGCTTTCCAGCGAACTTCAGTAGTGGTATAATACACCCAATGAAATTTCTTGTCAAATCTAATTTTTTGAATAAACAAGCTTTTTTAATTTCTGCTTCTTCTTTCTGTGCCATCCTTATAATCTGCCTTACCCTTTTTGTTAACATAAATAAGTCAGATGCCTATGTAATAGACAGTTATACAACGGGTGGAGACGGTTCTATATATAGCGTATTCGTAAATTCACCAGTCGGTACGCTTTATCCTGGTCAGCAATTCTATCTTCAGGTTTCAGCTACGGCCAATGCCTGTAGCAATCACTCGAAGACCTTTACACTAACTTCCGGTTCATACAGCACAAGTCTTTCAAGGGATGGTGTTAGGTGTACCGATGACACGAATATTGTGACTTCTGGAAATCGGGTATGGTCTAACGGTGATTGGATGTATTATTGTCCTGATTATAATATTCCGATGACCTTTTCAAATTATTCTTTAGGTCCTTTCACCTCACCAACCACAGCAGGTAATTATAGTTTATCTTTCAATGCATCGATTAGTAGCCCTTATGATACTAATCGAGCAGATTTGAGTGCCCATCAAAATTACACCGTCGCTTGTCCCGCAATTCATCCGACGCAGATTATTTCTCCGGTCTATGTCGGTACACCAAACTCTTCCGGCACTGATTTTTCTTGGTATAAATTATCAAATGCTGTAGCTTATTATGCTTATAGAGTATCGCTTGCTGGTTTTGAATACGTTGTCGGTATATGGAATGACGTCAATCCTTATTACAACTCTAGCTTAAACGCATATTCATACACTGATACTACTCAAACTTTCGGCTCACCTTCGTACCGTGTTGTCGCCACTTTGCCGTCTACGAACGCAATCAGCCTTTCCGCTACTCCAAATGTGACATGCCATGGAGGGGTAGGGTTGAGCTGGAGACCTGTATACTATTCTCCGGCTCCGCCAAGTCAGACATTTGAAATTTACAGGGATAATTCACTGATAGCTACCGTAGACAATGTTAATATTTCGTCGGATGCGATTACATACACTGATAACGGAGTGTCCGCCGGTTCAACTTATACATATAAAGTAATTGCCAAAAATATATCTGGTTGTTCAGATTCGATATCGAATACAGTATCTGTAAATTATACAAATACATGCAATATCACAAGCACTCCAGCTATTCCAACTGTAAATGCATCGATCGACATAGGTGAGTGCGAGAGTATGGATATTTCTTGGCCCGAAGTGGAATATGCGGAATATTATAAACTCTACAAAGATGGCAATATTGTAACTCCTTTGAAAGCAGTTTTCGGTACATCGACAACAGACACAGGTCTTGTCCCTACTGATTCACATACTTATGCGATTCAAGCTGTGAATAGTGTAAGCTCTTCCAGTGTTTCAAGTTTTTCCTCATCAAAACATTCTTCTATAAGTTGTCTTCCGTCGATTGTCGGTGGAGGTTGTGGTGCGTATGTGCATAATACAAAGGTGGACAATATAAGTAGCTCTACTGATATGACATGGAAAGCTTCGCCAACTACAGAATTCCCTATAAGCGGTGGTGACGGAGATTACCGATATTTGTGGATAGACGAAACTGATTCAAGATTAAATGGAGAGGATTCTCGAACTGTAGATATCCCAAATTACCATAATTTTAATCTTAATCCAAATGAAGATCCTGAAATGAAGACGGTCTATTTAAAAATAATGTCTGGATACGGAGTACAAGAAATCTCGAAGAACCCTAGTTGTTCAGTAAATGTTTGGTCAAGTGCTACGCCGATAAACGGAGCTATTTTAAGCTTTTCTTCTCCAATTTTATATGTTAATCAATCATTCGATGTTTCTGTAGATACTAGGACCGGTATAACGAGAGGAGACAACAATGGCACTCCAGTTAACTTAGATCAAGAGTCACTCATGTATTCCTGGAATGGTGGAGAGACTACAACAAGCTCCAGCTCGCCTATAATATTTACCACTGTTGGATTGCATACCATCTCTGTTGTTATATCTGGATTACTCGAAAACAATACACCATTTATTGGCGGTCTGAGCACAACCACAAATATACTTCTACCCGCCGCACCAAATGTAGAAATATAGGTTATCCACTATCGTGGTGGCGAGGGTACTCCCGAGCCACCCTCTCTTCTGGTATAATACTAGATGAGATAACTCTCATTTATTAGTCCTTTATTTTTTATTTAAAGATATGAAAAAATTATTAGCGGTATTTTCACTCCTATTGTCCCTTGTAGTATTACCATCGATAACAAATGCACAAATTGTTAGTCTACCTGGTGTTTATGTCAGAGATCTTTTGTTAGATAAATCCGAATATAAAGCCGGCGAAGATGTTCACGGCTCATTTTCTTTGGTTAATACAGAAAATTCTGTTGTTCCAAATATCTACTACATGACTTTTTTGATGGGTGATTATAAGAATACCATTCCACAAATACAATATGATCACTCGGTTATGATAGGTCCTTTTAATCTTTCAGCCAATGAAAACAGAAAAGTAAGTTTTTCATATAAATTGCCGAGTGGCGCAAGTGGAACAGGATTAGGTATTCAGATTCATGCTACGATGCAAAATGGCACGGGTCTCGGTTGGGCAGACTCAATGGTAAAAGTCACTGGTGGCACGGGATTCTTGAAGTTTAGCAGTTCATATATCGGCGTTGGTAAAGATAAGTTTGGATTACAGGATGGTCCGATGGTTTACGAAGGGGAAAAAGTTTATCTAAACACCGTCTTTAGAAACGATTCAGGTACAACGATCGAAGCAACTCCTAAGATAAGTATATACAATAGGTCAGAGGTTGGAGGATTACTCAAACAATTTGATGAACCAAAGATAACTGTAAAATCAAAATCAGATTTAACTTTAAATATAGATTTACCGACTTTTGGATTTGATCCAAAGGTTTATGTTGGTAAATTAGATCTGGTAAATTCTTCTGGAGAAAAAGTGGCTCCAACAATTGACTTTAGATATATTGTAAACGGTGATATCGTCACCATTAATAGCGTTACAAGCAGTGCTGAATCTGTAGATAAGGGCAGTTCTGTCATAATCACTATAAATTATTCTGGGGCTCCGTTTGATATTATGAATGGCAGGGTAGCGACGAGTACCCCGGCAGATTTTGATCTAAAAGTATTTAATCAGAAAAACGTCTTAGTTGGCGAGTATACAGACAAAACGGATTTCAACATTGGTGATAAAAAGATTGTAAATATTACAGCGACAGAACAGGCTAAAGGCATAAGGGTAGAAGCAGTAGCATACAAAGGTGATAAGGTTCTTGCGAGATATAATGCAATTCTATCTAAGGATTTCTCTAAGCTACAAAATGAGTCAGATTGGGCAGGCTTCTTTAACGCAAAGAATATAAGTCTGATACTTCTTATAATTATAGCTATTATAGTAATCTTCTTAGCAAGAAAATCACCGAATAGAAAAATCACAATATTATTTACTCTTATATTTGTATTAATCTTGGCGATCGTGTTTATATATGCGAGCGGTGTAAAGGCGGCTAATATTGACACATATAATCACGGTGGAGATGGAAGTATTTATGGAGTTTTTTCGCAAGTGACACCAGTTGCTGCAGATCCTGGTACAGCCAGAACTCTTCAGGTGAGAGCGTATGCAAATGCTTGTGGTAATAGGGGCATGGCTTTTACTTTGAATGTTGCCGGTCAGACTAAGACAGTTAGTAGGAATCAATACAGTTCTAATGCAATGTACAATGCTTTAGATGTTACCTTCAATCCATCGGCTACCCCAGGGGATTATAATGCAAATTATTCAGCAACCGTAGATAACTTTGATCATAGTAACTGGGCTAGTCTGACAGGACATGAAAGTTATACTGTGAATTGTCCTTCCATACCAGTTCCTGCAGTGTCTGTTGTTGCTAGCTCTACTTGTGAGGGTGGTTTAATGGTCTCTTGGTCGGCAGTTTCAAATGCATCAGGAGGGTATAAGATCTACAAAGATGGTTCTACAAATCCTCTAGCAACAGTTTCTTCGGCTACTCTTTCCTACAACGACACTTCTGTTGCATTAGACTCATCGCATTCATACAGAGTGAGTGCCATTAGCTTATGCGGAAGCTCTGCTCCATCAAGTCCTGCAACAGCAAATGCCGCACCGATGTGTCCTATAACTTCAGATGTAAATGCAAGCGCCTATGCTTCTACTGTACCTGGACAATGTGGTGGAAAAATAGATGTCTCTTGGCTCTCTATACCCCATGCCGCTTACTATACTATTTATAGATACAATCCGGTAAGTGGTGATGTTGAAAATTCAGCCACAACTACAAGTACCACATACAGAGATGTTGTCGAACCAGGTTCGGTTCATAAATATGCAGTTCAGGCTTTCAATGCGGTCAGCCATTCTGCAATATCACCACTGAAAGTCGCAACAGCTACCTATGACTGCACTCCAAACATGATAGCTTCTTGTTATGCTACACAAAACGATATACCAGTCTTGAACGCAGCTGCTGGCAGGGTGGTCTGGGTTGCTCCGATAGCAGGAGGCGTCGAACCTTATAACTTTAGTTGGATGGGGAGCACTACTCCAAGTTCAGGTATTACTACAGCAGATGTCCCTGCACAATCCACTACCACCTATACTAACTCAAACCCTGATCCTATAAGGAAAAATGTGACAATATCAGCCAATTCTGGTGTCGATCCATATTATAGAGACACATCAGCGAATTGTTATGTAGACGTTTGGGATACAATAAATGAATTAGCCACATCAACATTTACATGTGCTTTTGCTCCAGCTTCTGGGAACATTACCTATGTGAATAAACCTTTAAACTGGATTGTCACAATCCCATCCGATCCTAATAGCGAGCTTGGTATTGTAGCTAGTACAAGTATTCGTTGGACAGGTTCAGATGGATTAACGGGGAATACCGCGGTTCTATCAAAGATCTATACTACGGTTGGTCTAAAGAATGCTAGTGTAACCGTATTCGGAAAGAATTCAGCCGGAAGACCCCTTCAAGGCACATGCAGTACTTCAACCAATATTGTATCTGGAGGAAACGTACAAGAACAGTAGATAGTATATGATTGTAAAATAAAAGAGATGCCCCACACCTGTATGCAGGTGTGGGGCATCTCTTTTCCACAACCAATATTTTATTTCTATGGTATAATTTATTGGAATAAAACATCCTAAGATGAAGTCAGACCCAAAACAATTAAAAGAGTTTCTCATAGACGCTGGGCTTATAAGCCGGTCAGAATACGATGAGGTTGAAAAGGAGATAAAAAAAACAAATTCAAACGAAACTCCAGAGAAGATTTTTGTAAGTAGAGGTAAGATATCGGAAGATGATTTAAGGAGAGCACAAGCCTATATTTTTGGTATACCGTTTGTTGATCTAAAAAATCAAAAAATAGATTTAGATACCCTGTCCCTTGTCCCTGAGCCTATAGCTAGGAAACACAATATTGTAGCTTTTAGGAAAAATATAGACTCTCTTGAGGTAGCAATGCTTGATACTCAAGATCTTGCTGCTGTTGAATTTATAAAGAAGAAGGTGGGTCTCAAGATCTTACCGAGACTTACCGATACGGAATCCATAAAAAGTGCGGTTATTCAGTATCAGAAAAGTCTAAAAGCGGAGTTTGGTGATATTATTCAGAAAGATATTCAAGCACTTAAGGCTCTTAGTGAATCATCTTTGTCTACAAACTCTATAGAGGACTCATTAAAGAAAATGGCAGAAGATTTACCAGTTGTACGTATTGTAGATACTTTACTTAAACATGCTATTTTACAAAATGCTTCCGATATTCATATGGAATGTATGGAAAACGAGATGCTTGTCAGATATAGAATAGACGGGCTTCTCCATGACGCAATGGTTTTGCCTAAAAATGCTTCTACTAGTATTACAGCCAGGATAAAAGTTCTCGCAAATCTAAAGCTTGATGAAAAACGTTTGCCTCAAGACGGAAGGTTCAAGATTGAACTTAATGGTGAAAATGTTTCTTTCAGAGTTTCTATTATACCCACATATTTTGGTGAGAAAACAGTAATGAGATTATTGAGGGAAAGTGCTGGAGGTTTTTCGCTCGAATCCATGGGTCTCCATGGTGAAGCACTTGAGAGAGTTCATGGTGCTACAAGACAAGCAAATGGAATGATACTTACGACTGGTCCAACAGGTTCTGGTAAGACGACAACTCTCTATACGATTCTAGAGATTTTAAATACCGCAAATGTAAATATCTCTACGATCGAAGATCCGATCGAATATCAAATGCCAAGAGTCAATCAAACACAGGTTAAACCAGAAATCGGTTTTACTTTTGCAAACGGTTTGCGTTCTCTTGTGAGACAGGATCCAGACATAATAATGGTAGGTGAGATACGTGACAATGAAACAGCGTCCCTCGCTGTAAATGCAGCACTTACAGGACATTTGGTTTTATCGACTTTACACACCAATAGTGCTGCCGGTGCAATACCGCGCCTTATAGATATGAAAATAGAGCCATTCTTACTCGTCTCTACTGTTAATATTATTTTGGCCCAGAGACTTGTCAGAAGACTAAATAAAAATAAAGAAAAAGTCCTCTTAACAAAATCGGGAATTGAATCTCTTGCAAAAGTGGTAGATCTAGACAGAGTTCTTGAGCTTTTAAGAAAGGAAGGGATTGTGGGTAAAGATGATGGTTGGAGCAAGATTAGTTTTTATAAACCAAGAGAATCTGTAGATTCTAAAGACGGATATTCTGGAAGAATCGGTATTCATGAAGTACTCAAGATGACACCGACTATACGAGAACTTGCCATGAGAGGGGCAACTTCTCAAGAGATAGAAGTACAAGCCAAGAAAGAGGGGATGATAACAATGCTTGAAGACGGGATCTTCAAGGCAGTGCAAGGTTTTACCACCATTGAAGAAGTATTGAGGGTTGTCACAGAGTAAAAATATGAAATTTAAATTTAAAGCAATTAAACAAAATGGAGAAAGATATGAGGGAACGCGAGATTCAGCAGACAAATTTACCTTATACGCAGATCTCAAGTCTGATGGTGATACTTTAGTCACGGCACAAGGAATCAGTAAGAATAGTATTTTTCTTGAAAAAGTCCTCGGTTCTTTTGGTAGTGTACCTACACTTCAACGTATAATTTTTGCGAAGAACTTGGGCGCAATGGTAGGGGCGGGGTTACCACTTGCTCGTGCCCTTGCTGTTTTGGAAAAACAAATTAAGAATCCCAAACTCAGAAATATTACTATCTCTATCGGCCTTGATATAAAGAAAGGTAAAACTCTCAGTGAGTCATTAAAGACATACCCAGACACATTCTCTGGGCTCTTTATCTCTATGGTTAAAGCAGGCGAAGAGAGTGGAAAGTTGGCTGAATCTCTCAATATTGTGGCGAATCAAATGGACGGAATGTATAAATTGAAGAGCAAAATCAAGGGAGCAATGATATATCCAACCGTTATTATCTCAATCATGATTATAATCGGTGCCCTGATGCTTATCTTTGTAGTGCCTAGTATAACAGCGACTTTTAAAGACATGAAGTCAGAACTTCCTCTTTTGACTAGAATTCTTATCTCTGCTAGCGATTTCTTGAAAAACAATATAATTATTTCATTCTTTATAATAATTATAATAGGTATATTTGGTTATATTTTCTCAATTTCAAAGAAAGGGAAGAGAGTAATAGACGGATTATTATTGAGAATTCCTTTTATCGGTGAGCTTGTAAGAGAAACAAACGCCGCAAGAGTCGCAAGGACGCTTTCATCGCTTCTTTCATCCGGCGTACCCTTTGCCGATTCAATACTTATAGTTGGTGATGTGGTACAGAATTCGTACTTTAAGGATATTTTAACAGAGGCAAAGATAAAAGTAGAAAAAGGAGAAATGATTTCAAGTGTATTTTTAGCCAATACAAAAGTCTGTCCCATTTTCGTGGGAGAAATGATGAGTGTTGGAGAGGAGACGGGGCGATTACCAGCGATGCTTACAGAGGTTGCATCATTTTATGAAGATTCTGTGGATCAAAAGACCAAAGATATGTCGACAATAATAGAACCAATCCTTATGGTAATAATCGGTGTTGCTGTCGGCTTCTTTGCACTTGCTATGATCACTCCGATCTACTCCGTTATGGACTCAATATAAGATATGATTCATACGATGTCACTTAAAAGAGGTTTTACTTTTGTTGAGACGTCTATTGTTATTGGGATTCTGGTTTTGATTTGTTCGGTTGTTGTATTCTCTTTCTTTTCTCTTGGAGAGAGACAGTCTTTGGATAGAAGTGCATTAAATATTTTTTCTATTCTAAGTGAGGCAAGATCCTTGGCAATATCTTCAAAAGATTTTTCAAACTACGGTGTACATATCAATCAAAATTCAGTAGTCTTATTTAGAAATTCTCTTGGTACGGATAATAAACAGTATGATCTTGGCAGTTCGGTAAATATTTCAAGTAATATTTTTGGGGATGAAGTTATTTTTAATAAAGTTACAGGCGAGACGAGTGCTAGTGGAACAATAATGATGTCTTTAGAGGGTGATCTATTACAAAGCAAGACCATAATAATATATAAGACCGGTGTTATAGATTTAAATTAAAGTGAAAAAGACTAATTTTAAAAAAGGAATAGGTCTCGTGGAGGTTTTGGTCGCTGTCTTCATTTTTTCGGTAATTCTTACTACGCTTATAACAGCATGTAATCTTTATCTCTCAAGCGCTGGTTCAAACCTTAAGTTTACCAAGGCCGCTTATCTTGCTGAGGAGGGGATAGAGGCAGTGAAAACAGTGCGGGATGCCGGCTGGTCTAATATTTCTTCCTTAACATCGAATATTCCATACTTTCTCTCATTTAGTACCACCACTTCAGTATGGCAAATAACTTCGGAGAAACTTTCTCGTGCTCCAGAATTTTCAGGAGATTTTGATAGTAGCTTTACAATAAATAGCGTCTCTAGAAATGCAGATGGATATCACCAAATTTCTAGCGGTGGTGTAGATGACCCAAATACGAAATTACTGACAGTTTCTGTTTCTTGGCAAGACAAAGGAAGTACGACTACAAAATCCATCTCAACATACATAACTAATATATTGAATTAATTATGAGAGAGTCTTCTTTAAAAAACAATACAGGATTCGCTCTAGCTGAGATGATTGTCTATGTAGCTATCATGACAGTCATAACGGCAGTTCTCGTTCAATCTATTATCACTGTCGTTAAGTCAAATAAGCAATCTTTTGCATCAAACAGTATTAAAGACTCAGCAATCACTAGTCTTGAAAAGATGACAAGAGAAATCAGAAATGCAGAAAGTATAGACTTAGTAAACAGCTCCTTGAATGTTACAAATGGAATATTACAGATTAATTCTAAAGATTCCTCTGGTAATCCAGAAATAATAAGGTTTTACTTACAATCAAATATTTTGATGATAAACGCTTCTTCTTCGATTAATACACTTTTTGGACCACTGACATCAAATAATATTAAGGTCTCAAATCTCAAATTTATCCCTATTATCACCCCTGTTTCTTCCGCTGTGAAAATAGAAATGACATTGGAAAATAATGGTAAAGATTTTGTAAAGACCGAAGATTTTTATTCCACAGTAATATTAAGGGGTTCATATTAAAATGTCTTTCCTTAAAAAAAGAAAAATAAATAGAAAAAAAGGACAAGTAATGCTTCTTATGACGATACTTTTTATGTCAGTATCTTTCATTATTATTTCTGGTCTGACAAATCCGACTATTAAACAGGCAAGAACAGTCTCTAATCTATGGAATTCAAAGCAAAGTTATTATCTGTCTGAATCCAGTACTGAAGACATTGTATATAGAGTGAAGTCATATTCAGATTCTTCTGTTCAGCCCAATGAGACGTTTAATCTTGGTGATTTTAGTGCTATTACCACAGTATCTGGATCCAGTGGCTCTACAGAAGGTATGACTATATCCACAGTCTCAAATCAAAATGGGTATAATAAATATATAGAGACAAAGATCAAGAAAGGTGCCGGTATTCCATTTGTTTATGCCCTGCAGGCGGGACTAGGAGGCCTTGTCTTTAGTAATAACGGAATAATAAATGGAGATGTTTATTCAAATGGAGGTATTATTTCAAGTAATTCAAATGCAGAAATAAATGGCATAACAATGGTTGCAAATAGTCCAAACCTCTTTGTAGATCAGCAGAATATAAACCCGACTTCTCCAGTGAATTCGATAATATTTGGCGATTCAGAGAGAACACAAGATCTAGCACAGAGTTTTATAGTTTCTTCATCGTCACCTCTGACCCAAATAAATCTTTTTATAAAAAAGGTAGGTAACCCTGGAGATATAACAGTAGAAATAATTAAAGATTCTTCCGGTGTCCCTAGTGATAATTCCAATGACATACTTCTATCTTCTATTACAGATTCATCTTCTATCACCACAGACTATAGTTGGGTGGAAGTATCTTTTTCTACAAACCCCTCTCTGATTGTTGGCAATACATATTGGATAGTTCTGAACGTTCAAAGTAATCCTTCGAAAAGCTATTATATTATCGGTGCAAATTTGGATAATTCTTATAATAGCGGGACAGCAAAGATCGGCAGATTGGGGCAGTCTTGGGGAGACACTAATTATGATTCTTATTTTAAGATATTTTTAGGTGGAAGTTTTGGAAAAATAATTGGGAAAAATCAAAATAATAGATTAAGTATTTCTGGCGGAGCACAAGCTCACACCATAACCTACGTGAATTCTGGAGATTTCATGAGATGCCAGATTGGTTCTATACCGGCGAACAATAAGAACTGTGACATAACCTATCCAGATCCGATCTCTTCCAATTTTCCTATCTCTGATACAAATGTCGCAGATTGGAAAGCGATATCTTTGGCGGGGGGGACACTTAATTCTCTAAATGTAAGTTTTGGTACTACCACTATCAGTACGGCAAAGAAAATAAACGGAGATTTGAATATCAGTGGAACCGGTACAGTCATTGTTTCTGGCACTCTCTGGGTAATTGGTAATATAACTATGACTGGTAATGCGAGTTTACAACTAGCGACGTCTTACGGTTCAAATAGTGGAATCATCATCAGTGATGGTAGGATTTCAATTCCTAATGAAAACCTGGTCAAGGGTTCCGGACAAGACGGAAGCTATATTATGTTTGTAACTACAAGCGATTGCCCCGCTGGCCCTTCTTGCAATGGGGAATATGCAGTAAATATCGCTGGCTCTGGAGACAATATAATAATCAATGCACAAAAAGGTACTGTAAATCTTGGTAACAGTGCAAAAGCAAGTCAGATTACGGCTTATAAGACAATCATATCTGGCACGGGGGTGGTGATTACTTATGATAGTGCACTTCTAAATCCAAATTTCTCTACAGGGTCTTCCAATAGCCTTGAAATCACGGGCTGGCGTGAACTTGAGCAGTAAAAGTCGAAAAAAATCTCTTTCTTTTCAAAAAGTTTTTATCGTGTTATCATCTATTTAATACTATGGAAACAGACAATAAAGGATTAACAATCAACATAACTCCGGGATCAATATTTAAAGGCCTTTTGATAATACTTGGTTTATGGTTTCTGTACTATATAAAAGACATCGTACTCGTTGTCTTGGTGTCTGTCGTGATCGCTTCCGGTATAGAGCCTCTTATAAAATGGTTTCGTAAGTATAAACTTTCTCGTATCCCAGCCGCTATTGTTACTTACCTCGGCCTTTTTGGAATTTTCGCTGGTCTCTTTTATTTCTTTATTCCTTCAATATTGAGTGAGGCTTCGAGTTTTCTTTCATCAATACCTCAATACCTTGAGACAACATCACTTTGGAATCCCTTAAATATTGATCAAGGCAATGTTACAACCTCACAAAAAGCTGTACAGGATATTTCTAATGCAATAAATAACCCTCAACAACTGGCAAAGAACGCAACAAACGATCAGATCAAATCAACCTTAGAATCCGTCTCAAAATCGGCCTCTTTTGGTCTCGGTGATTTGATAAGGAGCATACAAGATATTGCCTCAAATGTATCAGACGGCTTGATAAAAATGGTAAGCACAGTGTTCGGAGGACTCCTGTCATTTACATTGATAATAGTACTTTCATTTTATCTCGCTGTGCAAGAAGATGGTGTGGCAAAATTCTTAGGACTAATAAGTCCGGTAAGACACGAAAAATATATTGTAGATTTATGGAAGAGATCGCAGACAAAGATCGGTTATTGGATGCAGGGACAAATGCTTCTTGGGATTCTCGTGGCTGTACTCGTGTATCTTGGTCTTATGGTTCTTGGAGTAAAAAACGCTCTTTTGCTTGCTGTTCTCGCCGGACTTCTTGAAATTATCCCGGTCTTTGGTCCAGTACTTTCTGCTATACCAGGTATTATGACAGCATTTGTAGGTGGGGGAGTAACGCTTGCTTTGATAACTACTGGACTTTATATAATTATTCAACAATTTGAAAATCATCTCATTTACCCTCTTGTTGTGAAGAAAATCGTCGGAGTCTCCCCGATACTTGTTATACTTTCGCTTATTATTGGTGCCAAGCTTGCTGGTTTTATAGGTATAATCCTTTCTGTTCCGATTGTCTCAACCATAATGGAATTTGTAGATGATCTAGAAAGGAGGAAGCATCTCTTTTGGAAGAGTAGAGAACAAATCTCAGAAAATCAAAGCTAATGAAAGGGAAAAAATTATTCTATTTCGACGAGCGAGGAGCGGCACGACCACATTCTGATGTGGGCACGATGTCCGAGCGAAGTCGAACTATAAGAGCCAAAGGCTACTTCTACATAACTACTACTCTGCCGTATGTAAATGCCGAAGCGCATATGGGGCATGCTCTTGAAATGGTGCGTGCGGATATTATCGCTCGCTACAAAAAGCTCACGGGGTATGAGGTGTTTTTTAATACCGGCACAGATGAGCATGGCCAAAAGATTTTTCAAAAAGCAAAAGAAGCTGGGCAGACACCACAAGAATTTGTCGATTTCTACACCGGCAAATTCAAAGAGCTTATAAAACTTCTTGGACTTACAGAAGAAGAGGGTATTACTCGCAATTTCATAAGGACGACAGACGAGAATCATATAAAAACAGCCGAAGATTTTTGGAAAGTTTGCGATAAGAATGGCTATATTTATAAAAAGAATTATCAAACGAAATATTGCGTCGGTTGCGAGCTTGAAAAGACAGATTCCGACCTTACAGACGGCAAATGCCCTGATCATCCGAATCTCACTCTTGAAATCCGCGACGAAGAGAATTACTTTTTTAGATTTTCCGCATTTGGCGAAAAACTCTTGGCATATTATGAGAAGAATCCGGATTTTGTGATTCCAGATTTTAGATTCAATGAGATAAAAGCTTTTGTGAAAAGAGGTTTGCAGGATTTCAGTATTTCAAGATTAAAGAGCAAAATGCCATGGGGTATAGAAGTGCCGGGAGATAGCGAACACACAATGTATGTCTGGTTTGATGCACTTGTAAACTATGTTTCGGCGATCGGCTGGCCGAGCGATATGAAGAAGTATGAGAAATGGCATGTAAATACCGGCGGTATGGTGCAATACTGTGGAAAAGACAATCTTCGCCAGCAGTCTGCAATGTGGCAAGCAATGCTTATGGCTTGTGGTTTGCCGAATTCAAAGACGGTCGTGATAGATGGCTTTGTTACTGGCCCTGGTGGAGTGAAGATGAGCAAAAGTATCGGCAATGTCGTCGGTCCGGTAGAGCTAATACAAAAATACGGCACAGATGCACTGCGATATTTTGTCGCAAGAGAAATAAATACTTTTGAAGATGGCCCGATGTCTGCTGAATCTTTCAAAGAAGCTTACAATGCCAATCTTGCAAATGGTTTGGGGAATCTGGTGAGTAGGATTATGAAAATGGCGACGGTAAATGGCGTGAAAGTGGGTGATACAGCTTCTGAATTCTGGTCTTCGGATATGAAAGTAGATTTTCTTGAGAAATTTGAAATCAAAAATTATTGCGATGAAATCTGGGCGGATATAAAATCACTTGACGGATATATTCAAAAAGAAAAACCTTTTGCAAAGATAAAGACAGATAAAGTTGGAGGAGAAAAAGATTTGGTGTATCTTCTCACACATTTGAGAGGAATTACCCTTAAACTTTTGCCAATAATGCCGGAAACCTCAAAAGCGATTTTAACTTTGATAAAAGAAGATAAAAATCCGGAGAAACCGTTGTTCTTACGGGTAGAGTAGTGGCTCGCTCAATAGTATCCTTTTTGGAGCACGCATAATTTTTTGCTAAAAATTTGCTCCCTCTCGCACCAGTCGTGCTCCGAGAGTCTCCAAAAAGAATACTATTTCGCTCGCCTATAAACATTAAATAACGAAAATGGAAATGAAGTACATAGACATTCACTCACATTTAGATTTTGAAAGCTATGGCACCGACAGGGATGCTGTTTTGGAAAGGATGAAAAATGCCGGTGTGGCGACTATTACTATCGGCACAGGTTTGGAAAGTTCAAAAGAAGCGGTGAAAATTGCTGAAGCAAATGGAAATGTCTGGGCTTGCATTGGTGCACATCCAGATGATAATTCTGGCGAAGTATTTGATGAAAAAGAATATGAAAAGCTCGTAAAAAGTCCGAAAGTGGTGGCGATAGGTGAGTGTGGTCTCGACTACGCGGAACCACGCGGACTGGACGCAGATAATCGCGGAATAAGGAAGACAGAAGCAGAAAAATCTCGCCAAAAAGCCGAATTTGAAAAACATATTTTATTTGCCATCAAATACAAAAAACCTTTAATGCTTCATATTCGTGAGGCTTACGACGACACTTATGAAATTCTCAAAAAATATGAAGGAAAAGTTTTTGGCAATCTGCATTTCTTCACTTCAAATCTCAAAACCGCCGAGAATTTTATTGACCTCGGTTTTACAATTTCTTTCCCCGGCATTATCACCTATGTCAGAGACTTTGATAAAGTTATAAAAACAATTCTGCTTGATAAAATCCACGCCGAGACGGATTCTCCTTTTGCTACGCCTATCCCACACAGGGGAGAGCGCAATGAGCCGGCCTATGTAGTGGAAGTTTATAAAAAAATCGCTGAAATCCGCGGGGAAGATCCAGAAAGGGTGCGATTACAACTTTTAGAAAATTCAGGAAGAGTTTTTGATGTTTCCTGATGTACTATTTGTCTTTCTTACTAATAAACAGCACAAGAATAATTCCTAAGATTATGAGTATCGATACCCATATCTTAAACATGGATTCAAGATTATTTATTTTTAATGATCTAATTACACCCAGTATAAATATTGCTCCAAATAGTATTAGTCCAAATCTAATAATTGGACTCAGAGAGTCATTTTTCATATTGGTATTATATCAAAAATATTAGATTTTTAATATGTAGTACACTTTCTTATTTATCAAAACTGTGTTATTGTAATTCCAATGGAACACAGATTTTCAATATTAAAGACAGAGGTGAGCAAGGATTACGAGCTTATAGACAGCGGGAATGGCGAAAAACTTGAGAGATATGGCAAGTATGTTTTGCGCAGGCCGGATCCACAGGCACTTTGGAAAAAACTTTTGCCAGAAAGCGATTGGAAAGGTGCCAACGCATTTTTCTATGCAAATCCCGACAAAAAAGGTTGGAAAAAAGAAAAGGACATGCTGGGCGAATGGCAGATAGCATTTGGCGATTTGAAATTTAATATTAAACCGACAGCTTTTAAGCATACAGGAGTTTTCCCTGAACAAAAGCCAAATTGGGATTGGACAAGCGAAATTATAAAAAAAGCTGGGAGATCTGTGAAAGTTTTGAATCTTTTTGGATACACTGGTGGAGCAACTCTCGCCTGCCTTTCTGCTGGAGCGGAAGTGGTGCATGTAGATGGTTCGACTTCTGCTATCTCTTGGGCAAAAGAAAATGCCGAGCTTTCTGGTTTGGATAAAAAGCCGGTGAGGTGGATTCTAGATGATGCAAGGAAATTTGTCATAAGGGAAATGAAGAGAGGCAATAAATATGATGGGATAATTATGGACCCGCCATCTTTTGGCAGGGGAGGAAAAGGCGAGCTTTGGAAGATTGAAGAAAATTTCTTGGATCTTTTGGACAATTGTGCGAAAATCCTTTCCGACAAACCGCTTTTCTTTTTGATAAACGGCTATGCTTCAGGATATTCTTCAGCAGCATACAAAAATGCTTTAGCGCATGTTGTTCAGGGATTTGGTGGGGAGATGGAATATGGCGAGCTTACTATAGAGGAGGGGAAATCTGGTCGCCTTTTGCCTTGTGGTATATTTGCAAGGTGGAATAATGTTTAGAAGACTTGCGAGATGTCGCCTTTTTGGAGCACGCATAATTTTTTGCTAAAAATTTGCTCCCTCTCGCACCAGTCGTGCTCCGAGAGTCTCCAAAAAAACGACATCTCGCAAGTCTAAAAGATACGACTTCAACGAGTCTAAGATATTTAAATAAAATGATAAAAATATTAGATGGAAAAAAGGTTAGAGATTTTCTTTCGGAAAAGCTGAAAGAGAAAATTGCGAAAATGGGCAAGAAGCCAAAGCTTGTTATCTTTCAAGTAGGTAATGATGAGAGATCGAGTGTTTATATAAAGCAAAAGAAAATCTTTGGAGAGAAGATTGGCTTTGATGTGGAGTATATTCAGCTCGAAAATACCGCTTCTGAGGGTGAGATTATTTCTAAGATAAATCAAAAGAATGCGGATGAAAATGTGTCGGGAATTATTGTTCAAATGCCATTACCTGTAAATTTTAATGCTGTAAAAATCATAGACACAATAAGACCCGAAAAAGATGCTGATGGGCTTACATCGGCAAATATTAAAAAGTTTTTCGTAAATGATAAGACTGCGATAGTACCAGCGACAGCAAAGGGGATTATTTCGCTTTTGGATTTCTACGAAATTGAAATTGCAGGTAAGAAAGTTGTAGTGGTAGGCAGATCTCTTATCGCCGGTAGGTCTATAGCCAATGTTTTTCTTAATAGAGATGCGACAGTGACCATTTGTCACAGTAAAACAAAAGATCTGAAGGAAGAGACAAAGTCAGCAGATATTTTAGTAGTAGCTGTGGGCAAAGCAGAATTTATAAAAAGAGATTTTGTAAGAGAAGAGCAAGTAATAATAGACGTTGGGATAAATAAAATGAAAAATGGTATTTGCGGAGATGTAGATTTTGAAAATGTATCTAAAATAGTGAGTGCCATAAGCCCTGTTCCAGGAGGAGTAGGGCCGATGACGGTCATCTCCTTGTTTGAGAACATACTGTAATCTTTTTAAGAATTGCCCGTCTGATTGGGTAGGTGATATAATAATTGTGTTGGCAAATTAGTGAAATATTTCTGGTAGGCCCAGGAAAAGTTTCTCAGGTTAATCTTTAATAATAAAAATATGGAAAATCAAGAAAATAAATGTGAATGTAAGATGTGTCAGAAATTTGGCTGGTGTCCAGCAGGAAAATGGCACAAAGTCTTAGGGGTCATTATCTTAATCGCAGTAGTTATCTTTATCGGTAGAGCTATTTGTGGTGGACATGGATGGAGGGGTTTAGACAATAAAGATGTGAGTACTATAGTAGTTTCAGGTAAAGGTGAAGTTGTCGTAAAGCCAGATATTGCCACTGTATCTTTTACAGTAACTGAAGAAAATCTAGATGTTGGTATCGCTCAAGATACTGTAAACAAAACTGTCGCTAAAGTCTTAACTTATGTCAAAGCGCAAGGTGTGGATGAGAAAGACTTAAAGACTACAAGCTACAATATTTATCCTAGATATGAATACGTAAACAAAGCCAATCAGATTTTGGATTGCAGTATTTATCCAAATTGTTATTCAGGCAAGAGAGTCGTCGCAGGATATAGTGTCTCACAAGGCATAGAGATCAAAATAAGAGATCTCACAAAAGCAGGGAAGATCGTCTCTGGTCTAGGAGAATTTGGGATCAAAGATATGAGCGGATTGAATTTCTCTGTTGATAAGCAAGATGAGATAACAAAGCAAGCAAGAGATTTGGCGATAGCGGATGCTCGCGCCGATGCAGAGAAAATCGCAAAAGGGCTTGGAGTAAAGCTTGTAAAAGTTACGGCATTTTCTGAATCGGGAAATTATCCGATATATTATGACAGAGCGGTGATGAGCGCGGCGCCTATGATGGCAAAAGATGTGTCAGAAGCAGTATTGCCGGCGGGAGAGAATACTATTACTTCGAATGTAAGTATTACTTACGAGATAAAGTAAAGGAGTATAAAATGGCTAGAGACAAGGGGCGTCCGCCATAGGCGGACGCCCCTTGCTTTTTACCTGTGTACTATGGTATTATGTATTCAAGCCCGAAAGGGTGGTTTTTTAAAGAAATTAAAATAAAAATATGTCTAGATTATCAAATTATATATTGGAAACTAAGGGGGAAATGCAACATGTAAGTTGGCCGACAAGAAAACAGGCTTTTATGTTTACTATTCTTGTAATCTTTATTTCTGTTGCAGTCGCAGCCAGTCTTGGATTTTTTGACTACATTTTTACAAATATACTAAGGATATTTATATAAAGAAATGGCAAAACAAACAATACAAGAGGGAAGACATTGGTATGCTATTCACACTTACGCTGGATATGAGAATGCCGTTGCCAGAAACTTGAAGCAAAGAATTGAATCCTTGAATATGCAGGAAAAGATTTTCAATGTCATTGTCCCTATCGAAAAGAAAATAAAAATAAAAGGTAATAAGAGAGTGGAAGATGAAGAAAAGATATATCCCGGATATATTCTCGTAGATATGATCGTTACAGATGATTCTTGGTTCGTCGTTAGAAATACACCGAGAGTTACAGGGTTTGTCGGCGCTGGTGTATATCCTGTTCCGCTTACTCAGAAGGAAATAGACTTTTTGCTTGGAAGGATGGAATCACACACAGTTACTCACGATGTAAACTTTGTAAAAGGAGATTCAGTGAAGATTGTAGACGGTCCGTTTAAAGAGCTTGAAGGTAAAATAAGTGAGATAGATGGTGAAAAGGGTAAAGCAAGAGTGATGGTCCTTATGTTCGGAAGAGAGACATCTGTCGAGCTTGATTTATTGCAGATAAGAAAGGCATAGCTTTACTTTTGAGGTGCTTTCTGGTATTTTAACCAGGCCTCAAGCAAACTAATAAAAAATTATGGCAAAGAAAATATCAAAAAAATTAAAACTTCAGATACCGGCAGGTAAAGCTACACCAGCTCCACCAATCGGTCCAGCTCTTGGTCAGGCAGGTATAAATATCGGAGATTTCGTAAACAAATTTAATACCGCAACAAAAGCAAATATCGGTGAAATACTTCCTGTTGTTATCACAGTTTATGAAGATAGAACCTACGATTTTATACTGAAAACTCCTCCGACAGCCAGTATGATACTGAAGGCAATCGGACAGGAAAAGGGTTCAGGTAAGCCAAATACAAAGAAGGTTGGAACCATGACAAAAGCTCAAGTAAAAGCCATCGCAGAGAAGAAAATGGTAGATATGAATGCAAATGATATAAACGCCGCCATGAAAATGGTAGAAGGCGCAGCAAGATCTATGGGCGTTGAAGTCAAATAATTAAGAGAAAACCGCGTCTAAACGCGGTTTTCTTTTGACTTCAACGGACCTTTTGAGATAGTTTATGAGTATTACGAAATAAAGTATCCAAAAGGTGTACTGTTCCTGTAAGGAATTGAGGTTAAATAGCAAAAAAGTGCGTTCTGAACGCACTTTTTGTTTTAACCTCAACCGGCCGGAGGCTGACGAGCCGAGGTTGAGATTTGGGATGGGACCCAAATGAAAGACCTTGAACGTTTTGTATTCAAAATGTGAAAGGTATACTGCTCCTGTAAGGAGGGCCCAGACAACTTTTTAGCAAAAAAGTATGCGTGGGTGGAAGTGAAATAAGAAATGCAAAAGGCGGCGCACTTCGTGCGCCGCCTTTTGCATTGTTTTTTTCTCCTTGTCTACTCTTTGCTTTTTCTTTTTCTGGAGTAAAATTAAGTCTATGGAAAATACCACTCACAAAAGACCATCTTGGGACGAATATTTCTTGAAAATAATGGATGCAATAGGAGAGAGGGGAACCTGTGACAGGGGCAGGGCCGGCTGTATTATCGTCAAAGATAAGAAAATTATTGCGACAGGGTACGCTGGAGCTCCAGCCGGATGCAAACATTGTGATGAGGTGGGACATGAGATGCATACAGTTGTCCAAGAAGACGGCACTCAATCAAAACATTGTATAAGGACCGCTCATGCAGAGCAAAATGCCATAGTACAAGCGGCTCGTTTTGGGATGAGTACGGAGGGGGCGACTTTGTATGTAAAGATGACACCGTGCTACGCTTGCGCAAAGATGATAATAAATGCTGGCATAAAAAAGGTGTTAGCAGCCAAAGATTATCATGCTGGAGAAAGGACGAAAGATATTTTCAAAGAAGCAGGTGTAGAATACACACTGATTAATGAAGAGATGGTGACTTATACGAATATGAAATAACTATGAAGAAAATTATTTTAGCAGTAGTCGGACTTCCAGGAGCCGGCAAGACAGAAGTCGTTGAATATTTAATGAAGAAAACCAGTTGGCCAAAAGTATATTTTGGTCAGGGGACTTTTGATGAATTGAAAAGACAAGGACTTCCAATAAATGAAGGAAACGAAAAGAAAATTAGAGAGGAGTTAAGAGAAAAATATGGGATGGCAGCAATGGCCGTTGTAAATATGTCAAAAGTCAAGGAACTTTTTAGACAATCGAGCGTTATCGTTGAAAGTTTGTATAGTTGGGAAGAATATCTTGAGATGAAGAAAGAATTTGGAGATGCTTTTAAGACACTTGCCATATATTCTTCACCGGAAATTAGAATAGAAAGATTATCAACGCGTTTACACAGGCCTCTTAAAATGGAAGAAGTAATTTCAAGAGATTATTCACAGATAGAGAAACTTCATCAAGCGGGGCCAATATCTAGGGCTGATTTTACGATTATAAATGAGGGCTCTATAGATGATTTGTTTAAAAATTTAGATGATTTGATTATAAAACTTTCCAAATAATTTTAAAGATTGCTAATGTTTTTTTAATCTGATAATGTTTAGCTAGATTAGTGATCTTAACAATTTCAAAAGGAGATAGGATGAAAAAAGGATTATTCATAGTGGTTGATAGTGGAGAAGGGGCTGGTAAGACATCGCAACTCAAAAAGTTGCAAAGTTTACTGGGAGAGAACCTCGTGCTTACTCGTGAACCAGGGGGATCACCCTATGCTGAGGAGATTCGCAATTTGATTTTGAAGTCTCCAAATGCAGGACAGGCGGATGCTAAGACTATGTTTGGTCTGTTTTGGGCAGCTCGAGCGGATCATTTGAAAAATACAATCTCTCCAGCTTTGGACGCGGGGAAGACTGTGGTTTCAGATCGTTTTGATTCGTCTACATTTGCTTATCAAATAGTGGCTCAAGGAGCAAGGGAATTGGAGAATCTTTTCTGGCAAATGCGCGATTTTTATCTAGGTGATCTCAAGCCGGACTTGTATGTGTATTTTGATATCGATCCGGTTATTGGTTTGGCACGCAAGAATAATCAAGGTGGTGAGGAGTTGAACCATTTTGAAGCGCGAAAGATTGATTTTCATAACGCTCTACGAGCGGGATACAAGGAATTCATCGAGCACGTACCCCATGCAGTGATAGACGCTAGCCAGCCGATTGAAAAAGTTTGGGAGGACTTCAAGTCAGTATTGGATAAATCTTTTGGAAAATAAATACCAAAAGAAAAGGGCATCCGCGGGGGTGCCCTTTTTGTTATTGGTCGATCATTTTATTTTCGGACAAGCTCTAGGAAAGTAAAGTCGTACGAATTCTTTTCGTCTTTATTGTGATGTTCTGACGATATCAATTTCCAACCGTCTTTCGAATAGGGAGGAAAAAAGACATCACCATCACACTCAACATCGACTTCAGTAATATACAACTTATTTGCTAATGGTAGAAATTGCCTGTAAATCTCACCTCCACCAGTAACAAAAGCCTCATCTTCCAAAGGTAACTTGCTCAAGGCTTCTTTCACTGAACGGACAACCATACAACTCGGAGCTTTGAAATCTACCTGTGAGGTGACAACAATGTTCCTTCTGTTTGGCAATGCATGTCCCAACCTCTTCACTATGGACTCATAGGTCTTTCGTCCCATGATTACAGTGTGACCTTTAGTAACCTTGGCGAAATGCTTGAGGTCATCAGAAAGCTTCCAAGGCAGATCGTCTCCTTTTCCGATGACCCCATTTTTAGCTATCGCAACGATGATTGATATCATATTTCCCTTTATGGTTAGACAATCATTTTTGCCTTGATTGTCGGATGATGCTCATAGTCAACCAGCTTAATGTCATCCATTGTGAATTTATCAATATTTTTCACTTCCGGATTGAGCCAGAGCTTTGGAAGCTTCATCGGTTCACGAGAGAGCTGTTCTTTTACTGCATCAAAATGCTCATGATAGATATGCGCGTCATTGAGGGTGAGAACACACTCATGAGGTGTCATGCCAACCACTTGTGCCACCATCGCTAGTAGCAAAGCATAAGAAGCAATATTGAATGGAACCCCCAAGAACATATCGCAACTACGTTGGGTCATATGCAAGGACAATTTGCCGTCAGCAGCGAAGAATTGGAAAATCATATGACAAGGTGGCAGTGCCATCTCATCAAGCTCTCCTGGATTCCAAGCCGTAACGATAAGCCGTCGGTCATTTGGGTCGGTCTTGAGTTTGTTTATGAGATTTTCAATCTGGTCTACCGTCGTGCCGTCAGGTTTTTTCCAAGTTCTCCATTGGACACCGTATACTCTCCCAAGATCTCCGGGGAATTTTGCTTTCGGCTTCCAATAAGGGGCTTCGGCATTATCCGTCCAGATTGTGCGATCTTTGCCCATTATTTCTTTCAGACGTTCATCACTACCACTTCCTTCCAAGAACCAGAGCAGCTCACCCTTAACGGCGTTAAACGCTAGTTGTTTGGTAGTTACTGCCGGGAAGCCTTCTTCCATGTTGAATCGCATCTGAATCGCAAAACAAGCTCTGGTTACGGCGTTTCTTCCTTTTCGGTCAATGCCATTTTCCAGAATTTGTTTTAATACATTATTGTATGTCTTCATATGTCTTAATCCTCTTTACTTTTAAAGGACCAATTTAGTCCATGTTTATCATATCGTTTATATCACAAAAAACAAGCTTGTTATTAATTGTTATTTAATTTAGAATTGACAGTATCACTTATCGAGATTGACCCATTTAAGTATTATGAAAGACAAACAAATTGAAAAGCTCATAAAGGCGGAAGAGGCGAGGCAAGAAAAGACAATTTCTCTGATTGCATCTGAAAATTATGTTTCGGAGGATGTTCTCGAAGCGCTTGGCTCAAAGTTTACAAATAAATATTCGGAAGGGTATCCTGGGAAGAGATATTACAAAGGACAGACCTTTACGGATAAGGTGGAGGAGCTTTGCAAAGAAAGGGCATTAAAACTTTTCGGCTTAGCGGGAGAAAAATGGCATGTAAATGTTCAACCACTTTCGGGCTCACCAGCAAACCTAGCTGTATACCTTGCACTTGTACCAAAGGGAGGAAAGGTGATGGGGATGTCGCTTGATCACGGAGGCCACCTTACACATGGTCATAAAGTCTCTGCTACTGGGAAAATCTGGACTCAAGTCCCTTATGGCGTAAATAAAGATACGGAAGTCCTAGATTATGACGCACTAAAAAAGCTGGCAATTGCTGAAAAGCCAAATATGATAATCGCCGGCTACACAGCATATCCAAGGATTGTTGATTTCAAAAAGTTTAGAGAAATCGCCGATGCATCTCACGCAATACTTATGGTAGATATGTCGCACTTTGCTGGACTTGTTGCCGGTGGCGCATATCCGTCGCCATTTGAATATGCAGATGTGGTGACGACGACAGTGCACAAAACCCTCCGTGGGCCTAGAAGCGCTCTTATCTTTGCAAGACGCGACAAAACACAGACAAGCGCAAAAGGTAATGAAATATCTTTTGGAGATTTGATAGACAAAGCTGTTTTCCCAGGCCTTCAAGGTGGTCCACACATGAATCAAATCGCCGCTGTGGCAGTAGCTTTGAAAGAAGCATCAGCACCGACGTTCAAAAAATACGCAAAGCAAGTAGTGAAAAATGCAAAAGTTCTTGCCGATGAGTTGAAAAAGCTTGGCTGGAAGATTATTTCTGGTGGAACAGATAGCCACTTGATACTTATGGACACTTGGATGGGTGGAAAGGGGATGAGTGGAGCAGAAGCTAGCGACAAGCTTGAAAAGGCTGGAATAATTGTAAACAAAAACACTATTCCAAACGAAACCAGAAGCCCAATGGACCCTTCCGGTATTCGCCTTGGCACCGCCGGTGAGACCACAAGGGGAGCGAAGGAAAAAGATATGGTGAAGTTGGCGAAGAAGATAGATTTGACACTGAAGAAATAAAATAAAGAGCAGGGATAAGAAAAATATTTCAGTTATCAACAACTGAAGTATTTTTTTGTTTATAAAATGGATGCTATTATGTAGCAGAATTTTTTATAAAGTTGCATAATTATTTTTTTGAATGAGAAATTTTAAAATTTGTTCTTTACTTTTTGCAGGATTATTCTTCCTGTCTTTTTTATTTCCTTTTAATAGAGTTTTTGCACAAACTGACATCTCTCTTGGTGATGATGCGGATGATTATCATATTTCAGAAGATACCATTTGGACTAGAGATAATAGTCCGTACGTCATTTATAAGGATATTTTTATTGATAGTGGAGCAACCCTGACAATCGAGCCCGGAACAGTTATTAAGTTTGAGGATTATAGTGATTTAAATATTTCAGGGAAAATAGTTGCAAATGGTGCACTCGGTGAAGAGATTTATTTTACATCTCTGTATGACGATTCTGTTGGGGGAGATACAGATGGGTATGATTCAGATTGGACACCTATGTATTCGAGCTGGGGAGGTATCAAAGTTCTAGATGGGGGAAGTTATGAAATAAACAATACCAAAATATCTTATGCCAATCTAGCCTTGGAAAGTGATTCCGGGACAGGATTACTCGAATCAGTGACAATTACAGATTGTGTTGACGGGCTAAGCTTAAGCGAGAGCACTGTTTCTATAAAAAATAGCAACATTCTAAATCTTTCTAGGGATGCCATTACAGCTATTTCAACTAGCACGGTATCAATAGAATCATCTAATGTAAAAAATATAAGCGGATACGGGTTTGGTATATATGAGGGAAGTTCTTTAGTTTTTTCAAATTCGAGTTTAGAAGATATCAGCAAAGAGGCTTTTTGTATTTTAAGGAGTAGTTCTATAAAGATATATAACTCAACAATAAAAAATATTGATGGATATAATACCACTGAGATTTATGACAACGGTTTTGTAGAGATAAGTAACTCAGATATAGAAAACGTTCGTAATTTATTTGAAGTCTCTAACAACAGCTCCATAAGTATAGTGAGTACAGATATAGAAAACACAGAGGAAGTATTTGGTATTTCTGAAGATAGCTCAATGAACATGTATAATTCAAGAATAGAGGGTGTATTAAATAACAGTAATTCGGCAGTAGTATACGCCTTTAATAACAGCTCCATCAACATCGCTAGTTCTAGTTTTAATAATATTACTGCGGATTTGGTTATTGAGATATTTAACGGTAGTAGTTTGAGTTTTTCTGACTCATCTGTGAAAAATATCTTAGCCGGTTCTGCTTATGGCGGGGTTTTTAATATTTTTAGCGGAGACTATGAATACGCAACGACGACTTTAAATATCGCCAATTCTGTAATAAGTGATGGTAATACTACAGCTGTAGAAATTTTTGGGAAAGTAGAAGCAAATATAGAGAACACAGAGATTAAGAATTTTCTTGGGGACGGTATTCTTACTTCCGACAATTCTATTATAAAGATATCTGGTAGTGAGATATCCGGAAATAATAATGGTATAGAAAATTTTGGTGCAAATGCAAATATTGATATAGAAAATAGTATTATAAAAGATAATACTTTATACGGGATTTATAACGATGCTTCATACTTTGATACGTATATAGGTAGAACAGGTTATTATCAGATATGGGTTGAGGTGCCGACAGCCCCGATAAAAGCTGTTGGAAATTGGTGGGGAGATGTTTCCGGACCATTTAATTTACTTACAAATGCTTCTGGTACGGCAAATCAGATATCAAAGAACGTCGAATATAAGCCATGGCTTACAGTTGATCCGAGTAAGAAAAGAAACCCAGTGATTATTATTCCGGGGATTATGGGTACACAGCTTTCTAAAGACTATGATGATAATTCACAAATCTGGCCGAATATTAGCAAGCTTATACTTTCTTTTTTTGATGAATTTTTAAATGACCTTTCATTTAATTCTGATGGTACTGAAAATCCAGCTTTCCCGATGAAGGTAGGGGATATTTTGAGAAAGGTTGATCTTGTAGGGAGAACTGTTTCCAATACATTTGATGGATTGATTTCCACTTTGACTTCTGACGGATATGTTGAAGGCACAGACCTTTTTGTTTTTCCTTACGATTGGCGAAAAAGTAATGCTGAAAGTGCGATATTATTAAAAGAGAAAATAGACGAGGTAATTTCTGAAACGGGTTCATCCAGAGTGGAAATCATCGCTCACTCCATGGGCGGGCTTGTGACTCAAAAATATGTGGCAGACAATGGTGCGGATAAAGTTGATAAAATATTTTTTATTGGCACCCCACACCTTGGCTCGCCGAAGGCTTTTAAAGCTTTGATGTATGGAGATGATATGGGGATGAGTATCATTTCTGGTAATGTACACTTACTTAGCCAACCAAGGTTAAAATTTATTTCTCAAAATTTCCCCTCCGTCTTTGACTTATTACCAAGCCGAGCCTATGTAGATGGGGATTCAAGTAAGGGTAATTCTGTACCAAACGAATATATATACGATACTACATCAGGCTCTAGCAAATGGTTGGATTATGATGAGACAAAAGATTTTATGATTAGTCACGGTATAAATTCTGCGCTCTTTCTTCAGGCAGAAGATTTGCATGAAGATATTGATAATTTCGACTTGAAGGACACTGACGTTTATAACTTTTCTGGTTGCGGCCTGACCAAAACTATTGGGAGCATTACGGCAAAGAAGAAAAAGACTTGGACATCTCTTTGGCAGGAAACCGTGGACGACTATAATATAGACTATGTAAATGGTGATGGTACGGTGCCTCTATATTCTGCTGTAGGTCCATTTGGTGATCATAATTATTATGTAAAAGAGGCTATTCATTCAGAATTACCATCAACATCTGGTGTGCCTGAAACCATTTTCTCAATATTAACCGGCGACGATACATCAATACTTTCAAATATTTCTACAAGTACAGGCTTTTGTGATATCACAGGCCGTGTTATATCTACTCACAGCTCCGTAGTCTTGGATATTTATGATAATGTCGGGAATCATACTGGTCCGACTGACACAGGAGATATTGAATACAATATTTCTGGGGTAAGTTATGACAGAATCTCCGATAATACTTTTGCTTTTCTTCCAGACAATACTCAAAATTATCGGATACTTATAAAACCGATAGAGAATGTTCCTAGCTATGATTTGTCAGTAGAGGAAATCGGTAGCAATGATACAAAAGTTAGAAAGACATATTGGCATAGAGTTCCTATCAAAGACATTTCTTCAAATTCTCAAATATATATTTCATCTACGAGTACCGAGTATATAATTCAAGAAGATGAAAACAATGACGGGCTTTTTGAAACGGCATCTTCTCCATCGGTAGAGACTGTGGCGAGTAGCACTTATAGCATTTCTGACTTATTACCGCCGGAAACTACAAGTTCTATATCTGCAAACGGGACAGTTTCTCTCATGTCAGTAGATGACAATACTGGTGTGCTTAGCGTAGAGTATTCTCTTGATGGAAAGAGCTGGATACCATATACAGAACCATTTAATGCAAGTGGTAAGACTGTATTATTTTTCTCAACAGATAATGTAGGGAATACAGAGTTAATCCAAGAGATTAAGATTCCGACGCCAACAGCGAGAAGGGGCTCAAGAAAGAATTTAGTTACCGATGACACTGAAGCATCATCGGCCACTTCTACACCCGTGATTGCTTCAGACAATGCGATTGTCCGATCTGAAGACCAAGTCTCAAATCAATTAAGCCAATCCACTACGTCATTTATTCAGAACACTCAGTTGGTTTCCTCATCTTCTTTACAAGATTTGTCTGTTTTACCACCTACTACAAAGACGACAAAGCAAAAAACTATCTTGAGAATCTCACAAGTATCGATTTCCTCATCAACACCTGCATTGACTATTAAAGCAACATCTTCAGGCATGAATTTTACGGCATCAGTGGCAAATTCTGGAGTTAATATCAAATCTACTATTACCAATCTCTTCAAAGGATTTTGGTCACACTTGTTTTTATTTATTAAAAAGATATTATAAATATAATAATTAAATAGAAAATGCAATCTATTCGTAACTTTTTTCATACAGATACATGGTGGGGTAAGACAGCATTTATAATTTTAGTCTATACACTTTATTGGTGTGTATTTTATGGGAGTTTTTTTCTGTTCCCGTACGGATTTTTTCAAAGTAACAGTTCAAGCGAATATATAACATGGTTACTTCTTTCTTACTTATTTATCTTTGTACCTTTTTTAAGTTTTAAACTCGCTTTATTTATTAGAAGGATTACTCTTGCTAAGTATATTTACGTGATAAATACCGTTTTTATCTTGTTGTCTCTGATAATATTTTTGGGTATAGATCTTGTTATATCTACATACTATTGGTTTAGTTTCTGATTCCCGTGTAACATTTTGAGATTATCTTGAAAAGAAGGCTATAATCGACTATTGATTTTGCGTGATGTTCCTAGGGGAGATTTATGTTATACTAGCGGGGTAGCGTTATTAGTTAATTAAGCCCAATTCGCCCTAGGCGGAAACGGGTAAAAAATATGGCAGAAAAAACATCAGCATTTATGAAGCCAATGACAGTTAGCGCCGAGCTAGCCGCCGTTGTGGGAAATGGTCCGATGCCAAGATCGGAAGTTGTAAAAGGTCTTTGGGTTTATATAAAGAAAAACAATCTTCAGGATCCAAAGAATAAGAGAAATATCAATGCCGACGCAGCTTTGAAGAAAGTTTTCGGCGGAAAGGCAGTGGTGAATATGTTTGAGATGACAAAGCTCGTTTCAAAACATTTGTCATAAAAGTTTTAAAATAGAAAAAGAAAAGCCCCGCCAATTCTGATTGGCGGGGCTTTTTGATGTGAATTTTCCCTTTTTATGCTAATCTCTTCTCATGGTAAAGAAAGTCTCTAAAAGCACTAGGCAATATGATGTTGTTGTAATCGGCGGAGGACCTGCGGGGCTTATGTCTGCCGGCGTGGCAGGTGCAAATGGCGCTAAAGTGCTTTTGATTGAGAAAAACGAAGAGCTTGGCAAAAAACTTTTGATATCGGGCGGTGGCAGATGCAATATGACAAATGCCAATCCAAATCATCGCGAATTTGTTTCCAAATACGGAAAGAAAGGCGATTTTCTATATTCTCCATTTTCTGTTTTTGGTGTGGAAAAGACAATTAAGTTTTTCAATAATCTTGGTTTGAAGACAAAAGTTGAGCCCGGCTTCCGTGTTTTTCCGGAGAGCGGCAATTCGCTTGACGTCCTTGAAACTCTTATAAGATATGCGAGAAATAATGGCGTGGAGTTCAGACTTTCTGCTGAAGTTGACGGATTGAAAAAGACAAAAGGAAAAATCACATCTGTTGTATTGAAAAGTGGGGAAGAGATAAAAGCAAAGAGCTTTATTCTCGCCTCTGGTGGCAAATCACATCCAGAAACTGGCTCTACTGGCGATGGATTTAAGTGGCTTACAGAAATCGGTCACAAAGTTGCAGAGTCAAACCCATCTCTTGTACCGATAAAGATAAAAGAAAATTGGATCGGAGATTTCTCTGGAATTACTTTGGAAAATGTCGGAATTTCTGTTTTTCAAGCGGACAAGAAAGTTATAAATAAAAAAGGACGAGTGCTTTTTACTCACACAGGCCTTTCCGGCCCCACGATTTTGAATATGAGCAAAGATGTCGGTGAATTACTCAATTATAATTCACTTGGAAGCCAGGCTTCCAAGTTGGAGAGCGGAGTGAAAATCGCTATAGATTTCTATCCTGGTGTAGGTCTTGATGAAATGCATGAGAAATTCAAAAAGCTTTTTGAAGAACACTCAAATAAAAAGATAAAAAACTTAATTTTGGACGAGGTGCCACAAAAAATATTCCTAAAGATTCTGAATTTACTAAAAATAGACGGAGAAATAGAAATGCATTCAATTTTTAGAGAAGAAAGATTCGCTCTTATAGAAAAACTCAAGAAATTTGAATTGCGAGTGGAAGGTCTGCTTGGTTTTGATAAAGCGATTATCACAAGTGGTGGACTTGACCTCTCCGAAGTGGATTTCAAGACAATGGGTTCCAAGCTTTACGACAATTTATTTTTTGCCGGAGATATTTTGGATTTCGATAGACCGTCTGGTGGATTCTCACTTCAGCTTTGCTGGACGACGGGGTATGTGGCGGGGAAGTCGGCTTTTAGTAAGTAAGATAAAAACACAAAAGGCGGGGCGCTTCGCGCCCCGCCTTTTGTGTTTGACTTTTCATCACTCTGGGCGTATACCTTATGCAGAGCACTTTGAATTTGCTATGGCGATAAGGTAGCCCTCTAGCATGTAGTAGTAGACAGAAAATAGAAAAGGAAAGGAAAACTGACCATGCAAAATATGCTCAGTGAGGCGCTCCAAGAATTTCTTGGACTGCTTAAGCAGTTGATCGCAAACCTCCTCGGTCAAAATGGCAAGGAGATTGGTGAAGAGTTAAAGAAGTTCAACCGTGGGGAACCGTGTTGGGCGGGAGAAATGATGTACATTCCCCTTGAATGGGCTCCAGCTGACTTCCAGATTCACGGAGGTGAAAAAGAGGTCGCTAGAATGGTTGTTTTGTCAAACGAGGTATTACCTCCCGAACGGTGTTGGAGAGTTCCGACAATCAATGAACTCCACAGGGGGTTGGAGGGTAGGACCAAGGGTTTTATAGAAGATGTGTTTTATTACTCCAACACACCGGAAGATAGACAACCAGGTTTAGGGAACAAGGTTTTGTCCATAAGTCGTGGTCATATATGTGGAAGTAGTTTTCATTCTCTACATAATACTCCTTGTCTTCTTCGACTTTGTCGGCCGAAAAAACTGGATTGAGTTGATTCAACAAAGGGCGGATTTTCCTCGGAGGAAAATCCGCCCTGTTTTATTATCCATTTTTAATTTATCCCTAATTCTTCTGCCAAACCGGCACTCCTTTATAAAGCTCGGGGTCTATCACCCTTGTAAAGCAGAATCTTCCGGCATCATGTTGCCAATTTTCATTGGTCGCACTTCCAGAATACACGGGTACGGTTGCTTTGGTCGCATCACTCTTTGTCTTGAAGGTCGCGCATAGTTCAAAGCTATTTTTTGATAGCATTTTGTACTCATAATCAGTATTTGTCTCTGGATCTTTTGGTGCTATAAAATTGCTTATCGGATCATTTAATACAGCCAAGTTTGCCGGTACCGTCCCTTTATTTTGCCACTGAACATTCACTATCTGGCTTTGAATTGTCATCAAATCATTTACCCTCCTATCATCCATATTTTTCGCTCTTTGAGCATTTGGCGAGCCGATTATGAATATCCCACCGACTATTCCGGCAAGTACTACCAGAGAGACCACAGAAAAAGATATTTTCACTTTTCTCGTAAGTTCAAATGATTCTCTTTTGAAATCCGACAGACAATATTTGAAAATCGCTATAGCGACTATAAGCACGACCGCCACTTTCAAGAAGAATCTCAAAGACAAGTCTTCCGCACCGAGAAATCTGTAAATCAAAGTGACGAGGTCTATCGCTATAGCCAAGCCAGAGACGAAGAGTGTTAGAAATATAAGCCACTTCCTTACCCACAAATCTTTTTTTTCTGAAAGCTTAACCAAATCTTTATTTGCAAGTCTCAATAAGTACAAGAATGCCGGAAAGAATATTATAAGTGCTGCCATCGCTACTCGTATCGATCCCTCTATTCCACCAGTATAGTCTCCGGCAATAGGGAAGAGTTTGTTGATAATTTGAAACATTAGCATAATAAATGTTACAGAGCTGACATAAAGTCCGATCATAATTCCCAAATATAAGAAAAAATCCTTTGCTGTTGTTTTTGTTTGCATAGTATTTTGATTAGTTATTAATACTACAATTATACTACAACAGCCCCGACGATGATATTCTGGATTTTTATGGAAAATAGCGTATTATTAACCCATATGATTCGCGATATATTGGAAAATGCTATAAAGACGGCTCTTTGGGAGCTTCAAATAGAGGAAAGCAAGATACCAAAAATTAACCTGGAACATCCGGAAGATATTTCGCATGGGGATTATTCTTCAAATATTGCCATGATACTTGCCAAAGCTGTGGCAGAAAATCCGCGTGAGTTTGCCGAAAAGATCAAAGCCGAGATTTTGGAAAGGAAACCCGCCGAAATAGAAAAAATAGAAGTTGCCGACCCGGGCTTTATAAATTTCTATCTCTCCAAAAACTTTTTTACGGATAGTGTGAAAGAGATTTTGAAATCTGGTGAGAAGTTCGGAAAAAATAAAGATCTGAGAAGTCAGAAAATCGTAGTTGAGTATACTGACCCAAACCCCTTTAAAGAATTTCATATTGGTCACTTGATGAGTAATTCTATCGGTGAGGCTGTCTCAAGAATAATTGAAGCAAACGGGGCAAACGTAAAGCGTGCCTGTTATCAGGGTGATGTGGGTTTGCATGTGGCCAAAGCTATTTATGGAATCATTGTCTTGCAACCAGACATCGATAAATTATTCTCAGATAAAAAATACTCAGCCTCATCTCTAGGTGAGGCGTATGTGTATGGTGCAGAAGCTTACGAAGGGGACTTAGCTGCGAAAGCAGATATTTTAAAGATAAACAAGAATATCTATGATGGATCTGACCCTTTAGCAAATAAAGTATATAAATGGGGTAGAAAGATTAGTTTAGAATACTTTGAAGACATATATAAAATTCTAGGGACAAGTTTTGATAATAAATTCTTCGAAAGTGAGACTGGTCCTTTTGGGAAAGAAATCGTCGAAAAAAATATAGGGAAAGTTTTTGAAAAGAGCGACGGAGCGATAATTTTTAGAGGGGAGAATTACGGTTTACATACTCGTGTATTTATAAACAAAGAAGGACTTCCAACTTATGAGGCAAAAGAGTTGGGCCTTGCAAAGATTAAATATGATAAAACTAAATACGATAAATCAATTGTCATAACAGGCAATGAGATTAATGAATATTTCAAAGTCTTATTGAAAGCAATGAGTCTTGTCTTCCCAGAATTGGCCGTAAAGACAGTACATTTGTCTCACGGCATGCTTAGACTACCGACCGGCAAGATGTCTTCAAGGACGGGTCAGGTTGTGACTGCAGTATCTCTGATTGATAAAATCAAGGATACAATCAAAGAAAAGATGAAAGGGAGAGAAATGTCAGAGAAAGAAAGAGAGAAAGTCTCTGAAGAAGTCTCGGTTGGAGCTCTCAAATATTCAATATTAAAACAGGTGACCGGAAAAGATATTATTTTTGATTTCGATAAATCGATTTCTTTTGAAGGGGACTCCGGGCCATACTTGCAATATTCATATGCCAGAGCGAAATCTGTTTTGAGAAAAGCGAAGGATGAAAGAATTTCCGGAAATACGAAAGAAAGGGGACACGAAATATTTGAGTTAGAAAAAATGCTTTATAGATTTCCTGAAATAGTGGAAAGGGCGGGGAAGGACTATGCGCCAAATCATATTGCTACATATTTGATACAGCTTGCTTCGTCTTTCAATGGTTTTTATGCGAAAGGGAAGATAGTAGATAAAGAAGACAAAAACTCTTCTTATAAAGTGGCGCTTACGGAAGCGTTTACTGTGGTTTTGAAAAATGGTCTTAATCTGCTAGGTATAAAGGCACCGGAGAAGATGTAGTCATATTTCTTTTCTGTCATCCCAGACTAGATCTGGGATCCAGAAGCCAGAACTGGATTCCCGTTTCCACGGGAATGACAAGCTATTGAAATATTACGGAACTATTGACACAAATATCTTCTCGGGTTAATATCTTTTAGGAACAGATTTGTACAAAAACAACCAAACAATAGGAGAAATAATGCCGAAACAATATGGACCTACAACGAACAGGCTAATGAAATTGCTTGGCTTGGGGAAAGAGCCGGTCTGTGAGGAAGTCGCAGATTCCCCAGAAGACCACCCTCATTTGGGCGTGGTCGCTGGAGGGGCGTTTCCGATGCCGAAGAATCCTGTCTTGGAGGAGAGTGGGAGTGAATAAGCGACGAAAGCCGTTTCCACCCGGTGGAACCAAGGAATTCAGAAAGTGGGTGAAAGCCAGGAAAGGGTCTGGATTTGTAAATGCTTTTTTCCGACCACATCCACTGAATCCTAGGACGACCAGCCAGCGTGCAGGTAAGTGCCAGCATCTGGAATCGCCGAGTGTTCATAAAATCCCTCGTCAGTGTATCTCGGAATAAGGAGGTGAAAATGAAGGGTATAGGGAAAAGACGGAAATCGACATTTATGTCTCTTAAAGAAAGAGGTGTTCTCAAGAGGCAACTCCAAGAACGTATTGGTAAAGGAGCAGTCTGCAGAGACATTTCTCTTGGTGCCACATCCACTGGGGTGTTCCGCCAAAGAAAGATCAGAAGATAGAGTAATATCTACCTTCAAAGCGCTTCCCGCCAGGGAAGCGCTGTTTTTTTATATAAAAATCTGCTACAATCTTATTCATGAAAGTGAATAAAGCGATGGGCGAAGATAAAGCTCAAAAGGCTAGTGATAAATCTAAGCTCGCATTGAAAGAAGAAGAAGTCCTGAAATTCTGGCAGGAAAATAAAATTTTCGAAAAGACTCTGGAAAAAGAAGCGCCGAAAGGCGAGTATGTTTTCTATGACGGACCTCCATTTGCCACAGGTCTTCCACATTTTGGACATATTCTTGCCGGCACGATGAAAGACTTTGTCGGTAGATATAAAACTATGCGCGGATACCACGTGCCGAGGCGTTGGGGTTGGGATTGCCACGGATTGCCGGTGGAAAATATTGTTCAGGAAGAAATCGGCCTCAAATCAAGAAAAGATATTGAAGATTTTGGTTTGGAGAAATTTAATGATCTTGCGCGATCAAAAGTTTTTACTTATGTAAATGATTGGAAGAAAATTGTTCCGAGAATGGGGCGTTTTGTGGATATGGAAAATGATTACAGGACGATGGATTCTTCATACACAGAAAGTGTTTGGTGGGCTTTCAAAAAACTACAAGAAAAAGGGCTAGTTTACGAGGGTTTTAAATCTATGCATCTCTGCCCACAATGCGGTACAACACTGTCGAATTTTGAAGTCAGTCAAGGATACAAGGATATCACCGACATCTCTGTGACGGCCAAATTTGAGCTTCTAGACGAGCCCCAAACCTTCTTTTTGGCTTGGACGACCACCCCTTGGACTTTGCCGGGAAATGTCGCTTTGGCGGTGAATCCAGATATAGAATATGTGAAGATAAAAATGGGTGAGGAGAATTATATTCTCGCGGAATCCAGGCTTGGAATAATCAAAGAACCTTACGAGATACTAGAAAAAGTTTCTGGTAAAAAACTTGTCGGCAAATCTTACAAACCTCTTTTTGATTATTACAATAATGATAAATTAAAAAATAAAGAAAACGGTTTCAAAGTTTACGGAGCGGATTTTGTGACGACAGAAGACGGCACGGGTATCGTGCACATTGCTCCAGCTTTTGGTGAAGACGATATGAATCTTGGTAGGGAAAAGAAACTTCCCTTTATTCAGCATGTTGGTATGGACGGTGCATTTAAGCATGAAGTCAAAGATTTTTCCGGACAAGTGAAACCAAAAGAAGATCCGCAAAAAGCCGATATTGAAATTATAAAATATCTTGCAAAAGCGGGGACGATTTTCTCGAAAGAAAAATTCACGCATTCATATCCGCATTGCTATAGATGCGACACTCCGCTCATAAATTACGCTTCGAGCTCTTGGTTTGTGGAAGTTACAAAGATAAAAAGTGATTTGATAAAAGCTAATCAGGAAATAAAGTGGGTTCCACCCGAAATCGGTGAGGGGAGATTCGGCAAATGGCTTGAAGGCGCTCGCGACTGGGCAATCTCTCGTTCAAGATTCTGGGGCGCACCGCTCCCTGTATGGAGATGTAATAAATGCGAAGGTAAAATATTTGTCGGCTCGATAGATGATATAAAAAAGAAAACGACAAGAGATAATAGATTTTTTGTTGTAAGACACGGCGAGGCGGAAAGCAATGTCTTGGGAATTTTGAGTTCAAATCCAAAGACCCAGCATCATCTTACGGACAATGGCAGAGAACAGGCGAAGGAAGCGGGAGAAAATCTGAAGAAATCTAAGACCGATATCGATATTATATATTGCTCTCCATTTTTGAGAACAAAAGAAACTGCAGAGATCATCGCCGACGGTATTGGATATTCAAAAGATAAAATTGTTTATGACTCTCGTCTACATGAAATATTTGTGGGAGTGCTTGACGGTAAACCGGATGCGGAATATCAGGCATTTTTCGAATCGCGTGAAGCGAAGTTTTGGAAAACACCGGAAGGGGGAGAGAATTATATGGCAGTCAAAAAGAGGATGACGGATTTCTTATATGAAATAAATCAGAAGCATGAAGGAAAGAAAATCTTGATAGTTTCCCATAATACTCCTATTTGGCTTATGTTTGGTGGAGCGGTGGGTATGACACCAAAAGAATTGATGGCGGTAAGAGAAGCAGGCAAGCCTTTTGTATACAATGGTGAAGTGAAAGAATTGCAATTTGCCCCGATTCCGCACAATAGGAATCATGAATTGGATTTGCACAGACCGTTTATAGATGAATTGGAAATGGCTTGCGCTTGCGGAGACAAAATGCGTCGCATACCGGAAGTTTTTGATTGCTGGTTTGAGTCGGGCTCGATGCCTTATGCAGAATCGCATTATCCATTTGGTGATTTGAAAAAGTTTAATCCGGAAAAGGGTATTGGATATCCAGCAGATTTCATCGCTGAAGGTCTTGATCAGACAAGAGGATGGTTTTACTCTATGCTCGTGCTTTCTGTCGCGCTTTTTGGCGAAGCTTCATATAAAAATGTGGTGGTAAACGGTATTGTGCTTGCAGAGGATGGTCAAAAGATGGCCAAGAGATTAAAGAATTATACAGCTCCGATGCTTCTTGTGGACAAATACAGTGCCGATGCCATGAGATATTATTTACTTTCCTCGCCGGTTATAAAGGCGCAGGATTTGTATTTTTCGGACAAAGGCGTGGATGAAGTGGTGAAGAAAGTGATAATGAGATTGCAAAATGTTTATTCTTTCTATGAGATGTACACAGAAAACGAAAAACGAAAAACGAAAAGCGAAAAACAAGAGACAAAAAATATCTTGGATAAATGGGTTTTGGCGAGATTGAAAGAGACAGCTTTGCAAATGACGAATTCTACCGAAAAATACGAGCTTGATAGAGCCACTTGGCCGATAAATGATTTTGTGGAAGACCTTTCGACGTGGTATTTGAGGAGATCACGCGATAGATTCAAGTCAGATGATTTAGCAGACCGAGATTCGGCAATAGCGACCACGAAAGAAGTGATACTTACATTGTCGAAGCTTATTGCACCATCGATGCCGTTTTTGGCGGAAGATTTGTATAAAAAAATCGGCGGTGAAAAGCTCAGTGTGCATTTGGACAGCTGGCCGGAGGAGTATGTGGTGGAGCTTTCTCAAGAAGAGAAAGATATTCTCGCCACGATGAGCCTGGCGAGAAGCTATGTCAATATGGCATTAATGAAACGTGCAGAGCTTGGAATAAAAGTTCGCCAGCCTCTGGCTAGACTAACAATTAAACACTCTTTAAAAAAACCTAATTTCTGGGATGAAGTATCTCCTATAATAAGAGACGAAGTAAATGTTAAAGAAGTTGTTCTAGATGAAAACATATCACAAGATGGAGCACCCTTCGAACTTGATACGAATATTACCCCAGAGCTAAAAGAAGAAGGAATGATGAGAGATATTGTCCGCTCGATACAAGAATTGAGAAAAGAAAGTAAATTGAATCCTAATGATATTGTCGGGCTTGTTGTAGATACAGATGAAGTTGGCAAGAAGATTTTGGAAAAATATTCGGCTGAAATAAAAAAAGTCACAGGGCTGAAAGATATAAAATTTGGGGAAGTAAAAGATGGAAAGGAAGTGGTGATAGAGGGAATGAAGATGACGATTAAGATAAATTAATCTACTTGGCTATCGTATAGCCAAGTACAGAACAAATACAAAGCAAAGAGGCGTCCACCACCTGTGCACGGGTGGGGGACGCCCTTTTGTGTTTGACTTTGAAACTCTTCGGGAGTAATGTTTCTTTGGGCAAGTTCACTACAAATCCGACCTGGGGCTCGAGCACGACGCTTGGGTGAGGGGTTGGTACATAAGAAAGGAGCGAGCTATGTCCACGTATCAGAAAATAATCAGAATCGGTGGTCAGAGGGCATTGTTTGAAGCCATGAGGCTTGGAAATGGTTGTGGAGCAGATGTCATCTCTTGCCTTGTCAGAGCATTTGAGAGAAATAATCTTCCACCAGAGGTTTTACTCCTTGTTGGATCTTTAACACAGGATCAACAGGACGAAATCTTCAGCAGTATTGCCCTTCAGATGGTTGAGAAAACCCCACCGTCTATTGAGACTGTGCAAATTGACACTCCCGAATATGATGTGGATGCACTGTTCGCTGTGGGACGGAACACTAGTATGAGTGTTAGTATGCACTGTATGAATGTTTCTGGGGTAAGAAAGATTCTTTGCGAAGAATCTGATGATGGTAGTAAAGAGGCGACATTTGGGATTATTCGCTTCTGGAAAGACATGCCATTTGGACTCACACTTAGCACGATTCGAAGTATGGGATACAAGGCACCATCGTTGAGACAGTTTTGTTCTTTTGGGATTTGGTTAAATAGCACCGATCTGATGAGGTACCACTTCCCCAAAATCGATGGCGTCGGGAGGAGAGTCATTGTGCTTCCTCCTGAGAACACGGTAAGCCCTATTAATGTTGTTACTGCGGTTGTGGGGAATAACCCAGATATGAGCCCTAGCCTGTATCCAATTGATTTTGTCGCAACTAAACTGGGTATTGGTCTAACTCATTCATTCCTTGCGGTGAAGAAGGTTTGAGATCGGTCATATGATTACAGGCGTTGCTGTGCTATATGCATGGCAACGCCTTTTCTTTTTGTTGTGTTATTATTTATACAACCCCAGTGAAATACGCCGTCAATGTCGGCATTTCACGGGGTGATGATTTTATATAGTCATTATCATTCCTTAAAAATCAATCATGCACCATATCTACACCACCGAGGCCATAATCGTCCGAAGTATACCGATGGGGGAGGCGAATCGCTTGTATTTTTTGCTTACACGAGATTTGGGTTTTATAAAAGCGACGGCTCAAGGCGTACGACTAGCAAAATCAAAACTTAAGGGGCATTTGCAGGTCTTTTCACTGACGAAAGTTTCTGTGGTAAAAGGCAAAGACCTTTGGCGTATTACAAACGCCGAGGCGATAGTGCAAAATGGTGTTATAAAAAATAAAGGCAAGCTCACTGTGCTTTTCAATGCATCTGCTCTACTCTTACGCCTCGTTCACGGTGAAGAAAAAAATGAAAGACTTTTTGAATGTGTAGAATCTGCTTATATTTTATGCCGAGATGCCGACCTTTCTCCAGATGAGTTGAAGAGTGTCGAAACTCTGACAGTTTTGAGGATAATGCATTTCCTTGGATACATAAAAAAAGCCGAAGGGTTGACTAGTTTTGCAGAAGGTACGAATTTAACTCCTGAAATACTTTCTGACTTTTCATCCAAGAACAAAATAGCTGTGTCAGAAATAAACAGGGCACTCAAGGAAACCCACCTTTGATATGGTATAATATTAAGTGAACAATTTTCTTTATGTTTGAGCAAGATGAAAATAAAAAAGACAAGATAGAGGAGGTAAAAGAAGCTCTTTATTCTCAAAACGTAGACGCTGTAGTCGCCAAGAGAAGGCATGATTTGAAGCCAAGAATAGAAAGAGTCAGTACTGATTGGTCTAACACTGATCTGAATAAAGAGTCAGACTTTAAATTTCCTTTTACTAAGATTCTTCTCGGTACCTTTATTTTCTTTGTACTGGCGGCTGGTTTTGCCACATTTAAATTTTTTGCTGGTGGTAATCTAATATCTGGGGACAATATAGATATTCTGATAAGAGGCCCTGTCTCTGTCGCCGGTGGTGATACCTTACCTCTTGATATTGAAGTTCAAAACAAAAATAATGTAAATCTTCAGGTTGTCGATTTAAAAATCGCATATCCAGACGGTACGAGAAGCCCCGATGATCTTTCAACTCCACTCACAAGATACAGCGAAGTTCTCGGCGATATAAATGTCGGTAAGAGCGAGAGGCGGTTGATAAAAGCTGTTATTTTTGGTGAAGAAAATACACAAAGAGATATAAAACTTACTGTTGAATACAGAGTCCCTGGTTCAAATGCGATTTTCTATAAAGAAAAGACATACACAGTGCTCGTAAGTTCTGCTCCTGTAAATTTGAAAGTTACCGGTGTTGATGAGATAAATTCAAATCAAAAGCTTGATTTTAATGTTGAAATTTCCTCAAATTCTCTCAGTGTGATAAAAAACTTGATGCTCAAGGCAGACTATCCTTTTGGTTTTGATTTTATATCTGCTTCTCCACAAGCATCTTCACTTGATAGTAGTGTTTGGAATATTGGCGATCTTTCTCCAGGTGAAAAAAGGATAGTAAAGATATCTGGAAAGGTTCAGGGCCAAGATGGTGAACAGAGAGTATTTAAGTTTACTGTAGGGACGCCAGACAAGTTGGATACGAGAAGTATAGGTACTATATTTTCTGCGTATTCAAGTACTGTTTCAATCAAGAAACCGTTTATTGGTATAAATCTTGCCATAAATGGAAACAATGCTCGAGAAGTAGCAATACAAAGCGGTCAGCAAACACGTGCAGACATCTATTGGCAGAACAATCTTCCAAGCCAAGTATATGATGTCTCTGTTCAGATAAAGCTAAGAGGGGGCATATTGAATAAATCGAGCATTCAAGTTCAAAACGGTTTTTATAATTCTCTTGATAATTTAATTACTTTTGATAAAACATCAAATGAATCACTGGCGTCTATTGCTCCTGGGGCAGGGGGGGAATTATCTTTTAATTTCTCTTCTTTTAGCTCTCAGACAAAGACAGGATCTGCTTTTACCAACCCAGATATTTACATGGATGTAAGTGTAATAGGCAAGAGAGTGCAGGGGGCGAGCGTCCCACAAGAGCTCCTGTATTCTGATTCAAAGAGGGTAAAAATAATCTCAGACATAAGAATCGTATCAAATGGGTATAGATCGATGGGGCCTTTTGAAAACAGTGGTCCTATCCCGCCGAAAGCTGAACAAGAGACAACTTATACTATTATTTGGACAGTTACGGACTCTTTGAATGACGTTGGTGGTGTGAAAGTAACAGGACAACTTCCAAACTATATCAAATGGAACAATCTGACGAGTCCATCTTCTGAAGATATATCTTTTGATCAAGAGAGTGGGCGAGTGATATGGAATATAGGAAACATTGGTGCTGGGGCGGGATTTACATCTCCTTCACGAGAAGTTTCGTTTAATGTTTCTATAACGCCAAGCTTGAGTCAGGTAGGAAGTGAACCTTCTCTTATAGAAAATGTGGAGCTTAGTGGTACTGACACATTTACGAATACTATAGTTGGGGCAGATGGAGCGACAGTTACGACAGGCACAAAGAGTGACCCGGAATATTCTTCAGATTCTGGTAAGGTGGTGAAATAATTTGCGAAAAATACATTTTTGGTTATTATAGAAACAATATGGCAAAAAAAGAAAAAACAGAAGGAGGTGTAAAGATGGAAAATATTATTTCTCTTTGTAAAAGAAGAGGTTTTATTTTTCAGGGCTCAGAAATATACGGCGGACTTGCCGGTACTTGGGACTATGGGCCACTTGGTGTAGCTTTGAAAAATAATATCCGCGATGCCTGGTGGAAGAAGTTTGTTACTGATAGAGAAGATATGTATGGTGTAGATGCTTCTATCCTTATGAATCAAAATGTCTGGAAAGCCACCGGCCACGTGGGCAACTTTTCTGACCCGCTTTCTGAGTGCAAGAAATGCAAGAAGAGATTTCGTACAGACCAGTTAGAAAAGCCCACCAAAGGCGGGTCCGCCTCAGGCGGAAAATGCCCTGACTGTGGCGGGGAGATGGGTGAGGAGAGGCAGTTTAATATGCTTTTCAAGACCAATGTCGGCGCACTTCAAGATGAGAATTCAGTGTCATATTTGAGACCAGAAACGGCTCAAGGCATGTTTGTAAATTATAAAAATATTGTAGATTCTTTTCATCCAAAGCTTCCTTTTGGTATGGCGCAGGTTGGTAAAGCATTTAGAAATGAAATAGCTCCAAGAGATTTTACTTTCCGCTCAAGAGAGTTTGAACAGATGGAGATAGAATATTTGATAAAGCCAGAAGCATGGCAGGAGACCTTTGAGCATTTTAGAAAAGAAATGCTTGATTGGACAAAAGAGATAGGTTTGAGAGCAGAGCATGTGCATGAACATGAAATACCAGATGCAGACAGAGCTTTTTATTCCAAACGCACTATAGATTTTGAATTTGATTTTCCTTTTGGCACAAGCGAGCTTTATGGTCTTGCATACAGGACAGATTATGATCTCGGTAGGCATTCGAAGAGTAGCGGAGTCGATTTGATATATCTTGATGAAGAGAAAAAAGAGAAAATCACGCCTCACTGCATAGAACCCTCACTAGGCCTTGATAGATCTGTGCTTGCTGTGCTTTCCGATGCTTATACAGAAGATGAGCTCGGTGGAGAAAAGAGAATTTATCTGAAAATCGTCCCTAATATTGCGCCGGTGAAAGTTGCGGTATTTCCGCTTCTGAAGAATAAACCGCAACTTGTGGAGAAAGCGAGAGAAATTTATAAAGATTTGAAAAAAGAATTCGGAGCAGTGGAGTTTGATGATAACGGCAATATCGGCAAAAGATATAGAAGGCAAGATGAAATAGGCACGCCGTTTTGCGTAACGATAGATTTTGACACTATTGAAAAAGATAATTCCGTGACGGTGAGAGATAGAGATACAGGAAAACAGGAGAGAATAGATATAAAAAACTTAATTGAATTTTTGAAAGAGAAATTAGTATAAAAATCAAAGTGGCGGACGACCTTCGGTCGCCCGCCACTTTGATTTGACATATTTTGATTCTCTGGTAGTTTGATTATTAGAAGAACATTGTAAGGAAACAGACAAAACAGGAGGAATATATGAGCAGGATATTGTCAGTGTTGGTAGTCGAAATTCATTCCGGTAACCCGGATTTGAAAGAGGGAATGGAGCTCGCAAAAGAAATCTTCGGCGGTGTCTGGGCCGTACATGAGCACGGCGGGCTTAAACGAAACCAGACAGAAAGAGGCGTTCAAAAGCAAGGGTGTTCCCTAGACATCTGCGATGTACTGAATCTGCACAGCCTGTGTGTCTTGGTTCGGTATGCAAAAGTTCTGGCTGGTGGTCGTCTGGAGGTTCTTGACCATTCCAAAGTTAAGGACATGTGGTTTAAGCTATACGACGGCTCTCGTGAAGGCTTGATTTTTAAGGTCTGCAGGCGTGGTAAATTGTTCATTCCTGAAATAAGGAAACAATACCACAGTCTTATCTCCAAGGAATCTGCCAATAAGCGGACATTGAGTAAATTGGAGCGTATAGCTGCCGAAGAATCAATCAGTCTGGCTACGTGATTCTGTGGCGATTCAATAGCGATCGGTCGAGTGACCGGTCGCTTTTTTTATTTATTATTTCCCCCAATCTGTGATATATTTATTACATCGTATTGGTCTCCGATTTTTATTCGTAGCCATTCGTAATATTCGCATAATTATTCGTATGTTATACACAAAGAAAATTCTAAAAAATGGTTTGAGGATTATCACTATTCCGATGAAGGAGAATCCGACAGCGACAGTGCTTGTCCTTGTCGAAGCCGGTTCAAAATATGAAAATAAAGAAAATAACGGCATTTCCCATTTTCTTGAGCATATGTGTTTCAAAGGCACAGTGAAGCGCCCCACTGCTTCAGATATTTCAAAAGAGCTAGATGGTATCGGCTCGCATTACAATGCTTTTACATCTCAAGAATACACAGGATATTATGCAAAGGCCGACTATAAGAATATAGATAAGATTTTGGATGTTGTATCTGATATTTATTTAAATCCCGTCTTTCCAGAAAAAGAAATGGAAAAGGAAAAGGGTGTGATTGTGGAGGAGATAAACATGATAAATGATATCCCACAGCACAAAGTTCAATATGAATTTCTAAAACTTCTCTATGGTAATCAGCCCGCTGGATGGAGTATAGCCGGCCCGAAAGAAAATATTTTGAAGACAAAACGCGCAGATTTTATAGACTACAGGAACAAGCACTATGTCGCCAAGGCTACCACCGTCATCGTTGCGGGTAGATTCAATGAAAAAGATATTATCAAGAAAATAACTCTCGCTTTCAAAAATGTCGGCAAGTGGAAGAAAGAAGAAAAGAAGAAAGTGATTGAATCTCAAAAAGCTCCGCAAGTTTCTGTATTTTATAAAGACACCGATCAGTCACATATAGTGCTTGGTGTTCGCACTTTTGATACTTACAATAAATATAACGGCATTTTGAGAGTGCTTACGGCTGTGCTTTCAGGAGGTATGAGCTCAAGACTTTTTCAGAAAATGAGAGAAGATCTTGGTATTTGTTATTATGTCCGTGCGGAGAACGATGCACTTACAGATCACGGTGTTTTTGGTGTCTCTGCTGGTCTTGATAGTAAGAGAATAAAAGAGGGGATTACAGCAATACTCGCCGAGCTTAAGAAGGTAAAGACAGAGCTTGTCGGTCAAGATGAATTGAATAAGGTTAAACAGTGCTTGATTGGCAGACTCAATCTTGGTCTTGAATCGTCAGATGATATTGCTGACTTTTATGGTTTTCAAGAAATTTTGAGAAAAGATATGAAAAATCCGGATGATATTATAAAAGAGATAAAGTCTGTAAAGGCAGAGGACATAAAATATGTTGCCGAAAGGATTTTCAAAAATGAAAGTTTGAATCTTTCAATCGTCGGTAAGTTCAAAGATACAAAAGAGTTTGAGAATATTTTGAAGTTTTAGAATAGGCTCGCTCAACAGTATCCTTTTTGGAGCACGCATAATTTTCTGCTGAAAATTTGCTCCCTCTCATGCCGTCGCATTCCGAGAGTCTCCAAAAAGGATACTATTTCGCTCGCCTACAAAGGATCATATTCTCCCGTTGCTTTTTAAAAAATATTGTGCTAATCTTACGCGCATGAGTAAAAAGGAAAAAGTAGTCAAAAATAACGAGGAAAAGGTATACGAAATCGGATACCATGTCATTTCTTCTGTTGCAGAAGAGGGAATACCCGCTGAAGTAGAGAAAGTAAAAGCCATCTTGAACAAAGAGAAAGCCGAAATCATATCCGAAGAAATTCCTAAACTAAGACCTCTTGCATATTCAATAAAGAAAGCCTTCGGAGGTCAGTATAAGACCTTTGATAAAGCATATTTTGGCTGGATTAAGTTTAATCTTCCCCTTAGCGGAGATATAACAAAGATAGAATCTGCGTTAAAAGGAAGTGATACTCTTTTGAGATATTTGGTAATAAAAACTATTAGAGGAAACACAATGTATTCTCCCAAGATTACAGTATTTTCTGACAAAGAAGCAAAGATAAAACCAATGGCAGTAAAAGAAGCGAAAGAAGCAAAGCCAGCATCTATCGAAGAAATAGATAAATCAATAGATGAGCTTGTGTCAGAAGAGGTAAAAGTATAATATATAAGTATGTATTTAAACAAAGCATTTGTCATAGGGAATCTTACAAGAGATCCAGAACTCAAATCACTTCCATCTGGTATTCAGGTAGCATCATTTTCTGTCGCCACAAATAGAGTATGGAAAGACAAAAATGGTGTTAAGCAAGAATCTGCAGATTTTCACAACATAGTAGTATTTGGTAGACAGGCAGAGACCACAGCTCAATATTTGAAGAAGGGTAGCAATGTTTTGGTTGAAGGTAGAATGCAGACAAGAAGTTGGGAGACAGAAGGGAAGAAAAATTATAGGACGGAGATAGTAGCGGACAGAGTGCAGTTTGGGCCAAGAGTTGGTGGAGGTGGTGGTATCCCGTCAGGTAAGCCAGTAGAAGCAAGCTCAACGGCTCCAAAGGCGAAAGCACCAGAGATGGATACCATAGAATATCCAACAGAAGAGATTAATCCAGAAGACATTCCATTTTAAAAATAAAATATATGAAGCAGTGCTTTTTTTCACAAAATAATATTAAACAAATAGACTACAAAGATGTAGAGCTTCTTAAGAAGTTCTTGAATCCCCATGCAAGAGTGCAGGGTAAAAAGAAGACTTATGTTTCTGCAAGAAGCCAAAGACAGCTCGCTCAAGCAGTAAAAAGAGCCAGATTTATGGCACTTATACCTTATCTAGCTCGCTAATTAATAGTTTTTAGGAAATTTTTTCTATAACAGCTAGAAACTAACACCTAATACCTAACTAAAATGGGAATGCTTGAGTATAATGAAGTCGTAGAGAAGAAGTTTATAATTCATGAGGGTCAGCCTTATGAAATTTTAAATTCCCATGTTTTTAGAAAACAACAGAGAAAACCAGTAAATGCCGTGAAGATGAAGAATATGATTACAGGTAAAGTTACTGAGGTTTCTTATCATGTCTCTGAAAGGGTGGAGGAAGCGGAAATAGATTATAAGGATGCCAAGTTTTTATACACAAATAAAGGTAAATTTTTCTTCTGTGATCCAAAAAATCCGGCGGATAGATTTGAGATTGGTGAAGATCTTATCGGAACTCCAGGAAAGTTTTTGAAACCAAACAGTGAAGTTGAGACAATGATTTTTGAAGAAAAGATTATCGGAGTAAAGATACCTATAAAAGTAGAGCTGAAAGTGACAGATGCTCCTCCGGCAGTGAAAGGGGACACTTCAAGTGGTGGCACAAAACAGATTACTCTTGAGACCGGAGCTATTATCTTGGCACCACTGTTTATCACAGAAGGTGAATTGATCGCGGTAAATACAGAGACGGGGGATTATGCGGGGAGGGTCAATAGCTAGGCAGAAGTTAAAAGTTCATAAAGTTTTTAAAGTATAAAGAAAGAGGGGTTTCGCTTCGCGAAACCCCTCTTCTGTCATCCCATTGAAGAATGGGATCCAGGAATCAGAAAAGTCTGGATTCCGGCCTACGCCGGAATGACAATCGGGGAGGATTGCAATGACGAGGAATCGCCAGAAAAGGGCTTCTCGAAGCCATTTTTGGGCTGTTTCTATAACAAAATGCGAAAAAGTTTGACAAATGGGTTCAAAAGGTGTATACTAGTAGGATAGTTCTTTGATAAGCACTTGGAGTTTTAGCTATAGCAGAAAGTTGATTATATCTTAGTCATCTTTCTGCTATAGCACAAAACCGTGTGGTGAAAAGCTGTAGCAGTAAACAAAAAAAGAAAGTCGAAGGAGAAAGTTGTGAAAACAAACGATACCCTAGACGGAGTTACTGCAGGATTCGTAGCGGCCATTGCAAATGCACTAAGTCGGAACATCAGTTGTGATCGGATGAAAGAGCTCATCGGGAATCCAGAGAAGTTGCGGAAACTTCTGCTCCCCGTCGCCAAGGATGATTATATATTCCTGATGCGGGAGATCGCTCGCCTGAGACCCAATGGAATAGCTGATTTGTGGAGATTGGCGTGCGTTCGCAACTGTGAGTGGCGTGCAAGCCCGCCGACAGTAAGAAACCTTCTTAAAGAAGCTTATGAGAGGAAATACTCACTTCTGAATGAAGAACAGGCTAAACACCTATGTGAGCTCGCGGCCGGGTATTTATACTATTGGGTCGCGTTTCCTTACATTAAATCTGGGAAGATTCGCATATGCAAGCCGACCGTCGAACAGACTGGTGGTATATGTGATATCGCAGTAGACCTGGACAAAATAGATGGACAACTCGAAAATGTCACGTACTTCTTTATGAGTGGGTGGCACGATCGGTCCGACGGCTTCAAGTGCTGAATACACTGCCGACTCGAATGACAACGGAAAACTGCCGTGTCATTACGAGCGGCAGTTTTCTTTTTGTAAATTCTTATACAAGAGGCGGGTGCGAAACGCCCGCCCTTTTTGTATTTTTTTATATCTCTTTCAATTTCTCTCTTATCACTTTCAATATATTATCTGCGACTTTTGGACTCTCTTTTAAGAATGTTCTTGCAGAATCATAACCACGGCCGATCTTCTCACCATTGTATTCATAAGAAGAGCCGGATTTTTTGACTATGCCCATCTTCTCACCGAGGGCGAGCATTTCACCTTCTTTTGAAATACCTTCGTTATACATAAGGTCAAATTCTGTTTGTTTGAAAGGTGCTGCCACTTTATTTTTCACAACTTTCACTCTCACTCGTCCGCCCATTATTTCTTCGCCTTTCTTTATCTGTGCGATTCTCCTGATATCAAGCCTTACCGAAGTATAAAACTTCAAAGCTTTTCCACCTGGAGTTGTCTCCGGATTGCCAAACATTACACCTATCTGCATTCTGATTTGATTTATGAATATTACTATTGTCTTTGACTTCGCCACTATCGCGGTGAGCTTTCTAAGTGCTTGCGACATAAGCCTTGCTTGCTTACCGACATGATACGCTCCCATATCGCCTTCGATTTCATCTTTCGGTGTAAGTGCAGCCACAGAGTCTATGACAATGACATCCATTTTGCCGGAGCGAACCAAGCTGTCCACAATATCAAGTCCTTGCTCGCCTGTATCTGGCTGGGAAATCAAAAGCTCATCGAGCTTTACGCCAAGTTTCTTTGCATACTCTGGGTCCATAGCATGTTCTGCGTCTATATAAGCGCAAATACCTCCTATCTTTTGTGCTTCAGCTACTACATGAAGTGCCAAAGTGGTCTTTCCTGAAGATTCTGGGCCAAATATCTCAACTATTCTTCCACGGGGAAGCCCACCAACACCAAGTGCCGCATCAAGGCCGATAGAGCCAGTTGGAATGGAATTTACATTTACTTTTGGTTTTTCTCCAAGCATCATTATCGCTTCATCACCAAATTTTGTCTTGATAGCCTGCATCGCATCTTCAATCTTACTCATACTAGCTTTGCTAGGTTTATTTTCTGTGCTTTTTCCTTCAGTAGTAACGTCTTCTCTTACTTCTTCTTCAATCTTTTTTTCTTTTATTTTTTTTGCCATTTTTTTAAAATTATAATTGTCTTCATTTTATCACACTTACAAATCACTTGTAAACGATTTCAAGCGTTTTTTCTGTCTTTCTATTAAACTTATCGCTTGCTTTTAGTGTTATAAGATTATACCCATAAGATAGAAGGATTTTTTCATCGAAATTACCAGTTTCATCTATAAAGATTTTCCTGTCATTCATACTTATATCCTTAATATTTTCTGCTTTACCCAATATATTAACAAAAGATTCAGATACAAGGGAACCATTTTTTGGTGTAAGAATTGTTATTCTTGGTCCATAGGCTATTCTCTGTACCTCATAAAGAGCATAGCAAACTACGAACAGAGTAAAAGTACTTATTGAAATTATCTTTATCCATTTTCTTGTTTTATGCCTATCGGTCATAGATAATCTCCATCTTTATGTTCCACTCCAGCTTCTGCTATTTGCTCTTTCAACTTATTTTCTTCTGCTTCGGCTGCACTTCCTACGAGTACATCCCTTGGCTTGGCACCATCGCCCGGACCTATAATACCCCTTTGTTCAAGCATATCCATAATTCTTGCTGCCCTAGCGTATCCTAGGCGCAACTTTCTTTGAATATATGAAGTGGAAGCCTTGCCAGCTTTTATAACCTCATCTTTCGCTTGTTCATACATGTCGTCGTCTTCACCCATCTCTCCGGCCTCAAGCATGGAGCCGAGGGCGTCGCTGTTTTCTCCGCCGACAGATTCAGGTGTAAGGTTTAATTCTCCGCCAATAAGCTCATCCCTATATGCATTTACTAAATATTTTACAACCCCCTTGACTTCTGCTTCAGAGATAAAGGCTGACTGGATTCTTACGGGCTTTGACATTTCTCCACCGAGATAAAGCATGTCTCCGGCACCAAGGAGTTTTTCTGCACCGCTTGTGTCTAGAATAGTTCTTGAATCAACCTGCGATACCACCTGAAGGGCTATTCTTGCAGGAACATTTGCTTTAATAAGCCCTGTAATAACATTTACGGAAGGTCTTTGTGTTGAGAGTATGAGGTGAATACCGACGGCACGTGACATTTGTGCGAGACGAACTATGGCAGATTCAAGTTCTCTCGGGTAAGACATCATAATATCAGCAAGCTCGTCTATAACGACAATGATGTAAGGCATAAGCTCTGGTGCTGTATGTTTCTCTGGGTCATATTGTCCCTTTTTCTTGAGTTCCTCTATTTTCTTCAACTCCGGAGAGAGAATGTTTTTATGATATGAATCTATATCTTTACATGCTTCTGCTTCTAAAATATCATATCTGCGATCCATTTCTTTTGTCGCCCATTTCAAAGCGAGGATAGTTTTCTTGGCTTCTGTGATAACTGGTGTTAAAAGATGAGGGATTTTATTGTACAAGGTAAGTTCCACACGCTTTGGGTCTATCATTATGAATTTAAGATTCTCTGGGGAATTCCTATAAAGTAGGGAAGTGATGATAGTGTGAATTGTGACAGATTTACCGGAACCGGTCGATCCTGCCACAAGAACATGGGGCATTTTAGCCAAGTTTGCATAATGTGATTTACCGGAAATACCTTTTCCTAGGGTGATCATAAGGGGCTTTTCCGATTTCTGGAATTCTTCAGTACCGATAAGAGAGGCAAGGCCTACGATAGATTTTACTGTATTTGGTATTTCAATACCTACGAGTGATTTACCTGGTATAGGAGCTTCGATTCTAAGTGGATGAGCTGCTAAAGCAAGGGCGAGGTCATTTTGTAAGCCGACTATTCTTGAAAGTTTCATGCCCTCTGCGGGTTTAAATGCATATCTTGTGATAGATGGGCCGATAGAGACTTCATCCATTTCTACATCAATACCGAAATTCTGTAGTGTACGTTTTATAATATTTGCATTTGCTTTTATGTCACCAACTCCTGGCTTGCCTTTGTCATTTTCAAGCAGGGATAGTGGAGGGGGAGTGTATTGTGTGTTGCCCACAGCTCTTGGGGTCATTTTAAATTCTTCCTCTTCTTCAGACTTTCTTACAACAACAGCCCTAACTTGCCTTTTTGCTTTCTCGACTCTTTCTACGTCCTCCGTCTCTTCTTCAGAGTTATCTTCTCCTTTTGTGACTCGGAGCTTTTTCATATCCATTTTATTCTCTACTCCTTCTTTCTCAGTTTTCTTCCATTTTCTCCAGAACAATATCGATTCGACAGTTAACTTTGTCTCAAAAAGTACAAGGCAGGAGATAATAAGTACAGCGACAAGGATAATGGTGCTAGCATAGAAACCGAATAGTTTTAGAAGGGGAGTGGAGATGAGCCAACCGATCTTTCCACCTTGTGCTATCCAGTACGTCTTTGAGACGAGATCTATGAGACCAAGTCCAGAAATAAAGAAAAATATTCCACCAGTGACTTTTAGTTTATTAAATTCTCTTTCCTCAGCTTTCAGGAATGAGACAGATAGAAGAAAAAAGAAAAGGGGAATTAGGAAATATCCAATACCCAATAAAACAGAAAGTATATAATAAATCTTATCACCCACGACTCCTGCTTTAGAAAGAGATGCTAGGGTAAAAATTGCCGCAAGGACAAAAAAGGTTACCGCCCAGATTCCTTGTTTTGTTTCATTTTTTACACCGTGCCATAGGCCGGTTCTCTTTTCATTTTTTTCTTTTTGTTTGATAGCCATGATACTTAAATTATAACAAATTTTTTAACTTTTTTCTCCCTTCTCTTCACATCACAGCCCTTTAATAATTTTCAAGCAAGTGTATAACTACTTTTGTTGTGCGGAAACTCTCTCCTGCGGAGAGTTTCCTAATCCTCGGCGGTTTCCGCTGTGGCATAATTATGCCTTGTGATTACACTCGGCATAATTACACCACATCGTGCCAAGCAAACTCGCCTGCGGACACAACAAAAGTAGTTATACACTTACTGTCAACTTGCATCTTTTTTTGTCCCATATATAATGGACACAAATATTTGCTCGTCCTTAAAGATTTTTTAAGAGACATTACTTAAAAGACACTTTTGTTTTAAGGACATTTTATTAAAAGTCATTGTAATCAGCCAAACTTTATGGATAATCAAAATAACAATAATCAAATAGATCCAAATAATCAAAAGACGGCTATAAAAAAGGTTGATGCCAGTTTAATCTTTGGTGATGATTCTTATGGCCTTTTTATATATAAAAAGACAGAGAGACTTGTTGCTGGTATCTATCTCCTGACCAATTATTTGTCCGATAGGGAAGCTCTAAAATGGAATCTCCGAGAGTCAGCGAACACCCTTCTTTTTAAAGTCCTAGCATTGTCCGATAGGGTGTGGGGTGAAGATGGTATTAATAAAGAGATCCTAGTCTCAATCGGGGAGATGTTTTCAATGTTAAATATTACAAAAATAAGCAGTATGATTTCCGAAGTCAATTATGTAATTATTACAAATGAATTTGATAAACTGGCTGAATTTATATCTAGTTCGTCCAAGAATATGTCCTCCGCCAAGATTGCTTTTGGTAGCAATCTCTTTGACGGAGACTATAATTTTATCCCGACTCAGACTTATCAGGGCAGGACATTAGATGGACAGAAAGGGTTGGCGGGAAATTCAGGAGATTTTTATAAAGGACAGAAGGACATAAAGGACAACCATAATAGCTCTGTCTTTAACAAAATGACCGATATGAAAAAGAGTCCCACAGAAAAGAATATAAAGGACAAAGATAACAGACAAAACATTATAGTTTCAATGCTAAAGAGTGGATTGCACCTAACTATAAAGGATTTTGCTCAAAACATAAAAGATTGCAGTGAAAAGACAATTCAGAGAGAACTTTTGGCCCTAGTCTTAAAAGGTGTCTTAAAGAAAGAGGGTGAGCGTAGATGGTCTAAATATTACTTGTCCTAGAAGATCAATATTTTAGATTCCCCCACAAAAATCATCCCAAATATAAGCCTTGTCCATACTTAGGTGAAATACATCAGATGATTTTTGTGAGAGGTTCTGTGCTTTCTTGCATTTTGACCCCAAATATGCGACAATGCACCCTGTGGATTATGTATCAAAAACGGGCCGAAAAAGCCCATTTTGAGTTATCCACAGCTATAATTTTGCTAGATATTCTAGCAGGATATATAATATAGCTTGAGGTTTATGCATGGCGCCAAAAGCGCTATACTAAACCTTATGTAAGTTGGCTCAAAAGCTAGCTTACTCAGGCGACCCGAGAGGGATGTCTGATTTTCAGAAACGCTTTCATCGAGCTCGCTCAAGCTCGGTTGTCAGTGGTCGAGAACTTTGACAACAGAATATTCAGGATTACAGAAAGTCAGTTTAGTTTACGCAAACTAATCCAACTTTTTTGTGTCGAGCCATTCACGAAAAAACTTCTATCTGCTCAAGGTAGTTGTGTGAGTGGAAATATAAAAGAGTCGGAATAGTAGAAAGAAAGTCGTTTGCATTTTTGCCGGTGCAAATGTTAGCAGAGAGTTTAGGGAAGGTCAGTCCCGAAACTGGAAGCACAAAGGCTATCGTCAGTTTTAGAAGATTTGTTTTTAGTCGAAACATTTTTTCTAGTCTGCGGAGATCTTCGGATCAAATCAGATAATATTGACGTGATACTTCAAGAAATAATTCTTTCCAAATTATTAGCGGAGGACACAGTCCTTTATTATTAGTTAACTTAGGAAAAGATTTTTTTTGAAAAAATTAATTAGTTTATGATAATTACAAAATCAAAATTGGTAGCAGGCATTGTCGCTTTGACAATGGTTCTATCATTGGTTGGTGCTACATCAGCTTCAGCTTTGACAGCTCAAGAGATGCTTCAGTTGCTTATCGCAGCCGGAGTTATCGCTCCTGACAAAGCCGCCGCTGCTACAGCTGCATTGAATGCAGTTTCAGCTCCAGCTTCATCATCTTACACATTTGCTAAGGACCTTACAGTCGGAAGCAGAGGTGCAGATGTCACAGCATTGCAGAACTTGCTCGGAGTTTCTCCAGCAACAGGTTACTTTGGTTCATTGACCAAAGCCGCCGTCATTCAGTATCAGTTGTCAAAGGGTATTACACCCCCAGCTGGTTATGTTGGTCCTAAGACAAGAGCAGTATTGAATGCTTCTGTTACGACAACCACAACCACAACAACTATCCCATCTGGAACAGATTTGTCAGTCACATTGGCTGCCACATCACCAGCTGCTGGTTCAATAGTTGCCGGACAAGCTGCAGCAAATCTTGCCGAGTACACATTTAGAAACAACTCAGCTGCACCAGCCGTTGTTACAAATGTAACTCTACAGAGACTTGGCGTTTCAGCCGATACAACACTTTCAAATGTTTATTTGTTTGAAGGAGCTGTTAGATTGACAGATTCAGCCACAGTTTCATCTGGTAAGATTTCATTCAATTCAGGTGCAGGTTTGTTCACAGTTGCCCCTGGTACTTCAAAGACAATTTCAGTTAGATCAAATATTCTAACTGGTACATCAGGACAATTGGTTGCAGTAGCTCTTTCAGGAGTTACAGCTGGTAATGTAGCTGTTTCAGCTTCATACCCAATCGCAGGTGCTTCAATGAACATTTTCACTGCATCTGATATTTCCACAGTTACTTTGGCTTCAACTTCAGTTTCTACATCAGTACAAGCTGGAACATTGGGTCAAACAATCTGGGGTTCATCATTCTCACTCTCAGGAAAAGCAGTTTATCTTAGAAGCTTAGCTGTTAAGGTAATCGGTTCAGTTCCTGCAGATTCACTACAAAACATAAAATTGTTCGTTTCAGGAATACAAGTTGCTTCAGCTTCTGGTATAGATGCAAATGGTATGATCACTTTTGATCTAACATCAGCACCTTACAAGATTGATAGCAATAGAAGTCTTGAAATCAGAGCAGACGTTGTAAATGGTTCAAACAGAACATTCAGCGTTTCAATGCAGAACGTTGCCGATATCTCAATCATAGATTCAAACTACAATGTTGGAATCGCTGCTTTGGGAACACTTCCTACAACCAACACAATAACAATTTCAGCTGGTACATTGTCTATGTCACTTGACACAACATTGTCAGCCGGAAACGTTGTCTACGGTTCAACAGGTGTTACATTGGCAAGATACACAGCAAAAGCTTTTGGTGAGAATATGAAAGTTTCTTACCTTAACGTTGCTTCAACTCAAGATTTAACAAACGTCGCGATTTATGCAAACGGTGCTTCAATTTCAAGCACACAGAACGTTGCATCAACTTCAGCAACTTTGTTCAGCCTTGGTTCATCATTGATAATCAACGCAGGTCAGACAACAACTCTTGAGGTTAGAGGAGATCTAAAGAACTCAGCAGGCACAAGCATTGCTACAAGTTCTACGGTTTATGTTACTTTGAGTAGCTATACAAATAACACTCAGGGTTCATATTCATCCGCATTGACTTCATACCCTACAACAGCTCTTGTTGGTCCTACAATGACAGTTGTTGGTGGAACATTGACAGTTTCTAAGAATGCAGGATATTCAAACCAGACTCTTACTGCTAATACAAATGCAGTTAAAGTTGGTTCATTCATCTTGTCATCAAATTCTTCAGAAGCCGTTAGAGTTACAAGTGTAAAGGTTGGTTTGTCAGGTACAATGCCTACAACCGCTTTGTCAAACTTGAGAATTTCTGAGAGTTCACAGACAGTTACACCTCAAGCTTCAACAACATTTGGAACAGACTTTACAATCGCAGCCAACGGTTCAAAGACAGTTGATGTCTATGCCGATGTAGGCGCTATTGCTTCAGTCGCAAATGCTGCTGATACACAGACATTGGTTACAGCAACATCGACCCCATCTTCAGCTGGTAGAGCAGCTACGGGTACAGTTACATTCACAACAGGATATTTGGATATCGGTGATACTGTTTCTGTAAACGTTCAGGGTCAAAACTTCACATATACTTCATCAGTTGCTTCAACAACAGCAACAACATCGATTGCAGCTTTGGTTACTTACATAAATGCAGGAAGCAGTTATGTAACAGCCGCAACTACAACCAATGATCTTATCCTTCTTACAGCGATAACAGCAGGAACAGCTGCAAACAGCTATACTTTGGTCGCTTCAGAATCAGGTCATTTGGGTACAGTTTCAGCTAACAATGCAACTTTGGTTGGTGGTATTGCTCCTGTCGCACAAATTGCTTCAGTCACACCAGCAAACGTTGAAGTAGGAGATGTATTCACAGTAACAGTCGCTGGTACTTCAGTTAGCTATACAGCTGCTGCAGCTACAGTTGCAGATGTTACTGCCGGTTTGACAGCCGCAATCAATGCTAACGCAACAGTTGCAGCTCTCGTAACAGCAGTTGACGCTACAACAGCAGTCACAGTTACATCAGATACTACAAACTCAGCTACAGCTATTATTTCTGCAGCTACAAACGGTACACATAGCACAACAAACACATTGGCAGCAGCTTTGGAAGTCGTTGCCGCTGGAGTTACAAGCAATGTGGACGCTTCATCAGGAGTTGTAGGAGGTCAGACTCTTACAGTAGGATCAGGTACACTAGGTGCACCAACACGTGTTGCTACATCACCTTCAGCTAGATATGTTCTTGGTGGTACAACAGGTAGTTCAATTGCAACCTTTAACTTTAAGGCTACAGTTGGCGCTGCTACAATCAAGGAGTTGAGCTTCGTTATGAACCCAGCCGCTTCACCTGCAATCACTTCGATTACAGTTGGTGGAGTTACAAAGTCAGTTGCCCTCAGTGCTACAACAACAGTTTCTGGTCTAAACATTAATGTTCCAGTTACAAATGCTGGTACAGATGTTCCAGTTACAGTTGCTTACAACACAGTTGGTAACAATGGTATACCTTCAAACGTATCAGCTATCCTAAAACTTGGTACAGTCAAATATCAGTCAGGTAATACTGAAACAACAAGCAACGTATCCGTTTCTTCAAACGCTATGTATCCTGTTGCCGGTGTTCCTACAATTGATATTGTTGATAGCTCAAGCGCTTTGGCTAACGGTTCAACTGAGATTGCAAGAGTTGCATTCACAGTATCAGGAAGCCCTGTAAGAATTCGTGAAATTCCTATCAAGCTTTCATACGGTGCAACAGCAACAACAACAGCAGTTCAAATCTACGATGGTAGTACAGAAGTAGGTTCAACAACTGCTGCCATGAACGCTGACGGAACAGGAACTATAGTTCTTAACGATGGAGGATTTGTTCTTTCATCATCTAAGACCTTTAGACTTCTTGCTACAATCACCGGAGCTACAGCTGGTGTTGGAACAGACGCTGTTACAACACAACTCGGTGCTGCCGCAAGCTTCCTATGGGATGATGTAGAAGGAGATGTCACTACAGGTGTAGGAACATATATTCCTTCATACTCAACCACAGACACTTCTTTCATCTCAAACTAAAATTAACAAAACCTCTTGTGGTTCTATCTATAGGAATTCGCTATAGAAGAATAGGTTAAGAAAAAATCCGCCGAAAGGCGGATTTTTTCTTTGTCTAATTTAGCGTAGTTTTATTCATAATATATGGATAATAAAAGACCACCCCATGGGGTGGTCTTTTATTATCCACAGTTTTCAATATATTTGCTTTCCTTTGATATTGGATGGTATAATTATCTCAATTATGGATCCAGAAAATAACAAGCCAACCTTAATTAGAATCTTGTTGACTTTTATTGCTATTGTTATTTTATTTTCTGTTGCCTATTCTTTTCGTGATTCACTTAAACGTTTTTTTGGTGTAGCTACAATCTTCTATTCCGTAGAGGCAGAAAGAGCAAGACTTCCTGGTAATAACTGGACAGTTTCAACCACCTCCTCGGCAGTACACTATGCTTGGGGAGAAAATGTCGGCTGGATAGATTTTGCTCCAACAGGCGGTAGTATTTATGTTGCTGATGACGGTCTCTGGGGTTGGGTCTATGGAGAAAATATAGGTTGGATTTCTCTAAATTGTCATAATGATGAACAGACTTGTACAAGTGATGAATACGGTGTTGCCAATGATGGCGAGGGTCGGCTTTCTGGATATGCTTGGGGAGAAAATGTCGGCTGGATAGATTTTGGTACATCAACTTTAGGTTCAAGACCATACGGAGTTACAATAGATTCAAGCGGGGATTTTACAGGTTATGCTTATGGAGAAAATGTCGGCTGGATTTCTCTCAATTCTGCAAATGGTGGAGGTGTTGATTATAAAGTATCTACAAACTGGAGACATCAATCTGACCGCCCGCAATGTAATAATGGTATAGATGATGATAGTAATGGCATCACAGACTATTCTGCTGTTGGAGGGGATCCAGGATGTTCTTTACTTACAGATACTATAGAGAGAACTCCTCTCAAGAGTGAGAATCCAGATGAGCTAGCTCCGGTTATTACTGTTTATGATCCAACGGGCGGTGATCAATGGACTACAGGTAATGATTATAATATAAATTGGGAGCCGATTTCTACTTCCACAGATACATTTGTATATTTAATTAATGGAGGCTACGGAGAAGAGTATGCCCAACCCATTGGTTTTGGTAGTAGTACAGTAGCTAATCTGAAACACTTTGCTTCAGATGCAGATCTTCCAAAAGTCCTTGGAGCAAGTTGGAAAATAGCCGTATGTTCTGGTAAATATGACCCAAGCAATACTGCAAATTGTGGTTTTTCAGGGGTGGTGTATATAAATAGTGGCGGAAAGAAGGTAGATCCAAAACCTTCCATACCATTTATAGCAACCACAACAGAAAGTCCAAATATACCAGTTCCTTTAGCACCGATAAATACAGTCTCTTTGCCGGTAACGATCCCTCAATCTCTTAGACTTCCAGACTTACCAGTATTTAGTGGTAAAGGAAAAGGTGCCTTCACATTTATTCCCCAAATAACCACATTCCTTTTCTCTCCTCTTCCCGAACCACTGAAAAGCACATTAGATAAGTTTCCTAAATTAAAAGATTATTTGGCATCGGTTGGTATTTCCAGAGAACAAGATCTTGTATCAATAGGTATAAATCCTAAATCTTTACCTATGCCACAAGGAATTCCGCCAGAAGGATTATTTATATTAACAACAGGAAGTACAACATTGAGAGCAACGCTTTCAAGTGATTCAAACAGAAAGCTCTATGAGAATTTTAGAATTGCTTCAGGTACTCCCGTAACAATTTCCCTTGTACCTACTAAAAAAGGCGAGGTAACAGCCGTTTGGAATGATAAGATTATTAAATTCACACAAGACGGACCTTATGTGAGGGCAAATTTTGTTTCCGGAGTTCCAGGTAGAAATATTATAACAACATCGGCTTCACCCCTTACCCTTATAATAGAAGTAAAGGCACCAGTATTAAGACAAACAACCCCAACTGTAACACCTTGGTTGTCGAGGGTGCGAGGGTGGTTTGGTTTGTAGTATTGTGATATAATACATTTATAAATTATTAATTATTATTAAATATATGATAACGCTTCAGTCAGGTGTTCTAGATAGAACACGTTTAGTCTCAAACTTTCTCATGTTAGTCTTGGTATCTGGGAACATTTTTTTCAGTATTCAATATACAGAGAATCTTAAACAGCAACAGGTACAGAAAGAAGATAAAATCGGTACTAATATTCAGGTGTCCCGTTTTCTTAAGCTCTTTGTGGACATTGTTTTGAACACAAATGAAGGCCAACAGATCTCTTATGATGATCGTGTTCAACTAGAGAACGATGTAAGACAGATTAAAGACGCTGAAGTTATAGCACAATGGAATTCTTTCGTAGGGAGCAAAGACAGCAAGGTGGCACAGAAGAATGCGGTGGCTCTTATGAAGCTTCTTACAAACAAATTACTTATCGACTAATCAATATAACTAGCCGACCTGTATTTAACTTTAATAATAGAGCCTCCGTGCGTAAACCGGAGGTTTTATTTTGTGAGGATTTTATATAAAACACTTTCTCGAAATAGAATCTTTGCAAAAGTTATCCACAGTTTGCGAGTCGATAGAATAGAGTGGTAAAATGTTTCTCAATTATGCCCAAAAGATATAGTAGATTCTTCATTATTATGATTTTAATATTGACTGGTTTTTCATTTGCCCGACATGTGTCGGCCACTCTTCAAATTAATGAAATTATGTATGATGTAGATGGGTCAGATACAGACAGAGAATGGATAGAAGTATTTAACTCTAGTAATGAGGACTTAGATATTACAAAAGTTAAACTTTCTGAGGCTAATACTAATCACGGAGTAATTGCTTCAGACGGCAACAGTATTTTAGGTTCTATAGGTTATGCTGTTATTGCGGATAATCCTTCAAAATTTAGAACTAACTTTCCAGATTATAACGGTTTACTTTTTGATAGTACTTTTTCTCTTAGCAATGAAGGCGAGTTATTGTCGTTGAAAAATGAAGCGGGGACAATAGTGGATTCTGTAAATTATGATATCTCTATTGGGGCGAAAGGAGACGGTAAATCATTGCAAAAGGTTAATGGCGTATGGATTTCTGCTATCCCGACTCCTGGCGCAGAAAATACTGCTTCTGAAAACGCTACTACCACAGAAAATGTTGCAACTACAACAGAGAATACTGAAAAAGAGACTTCGACGAGCACAAGCAATACAAATCAGAGTACACAAACAATCACAAAGACCGCTATAAGATATGTTTCTGTACATTCAAGTCCAGAAGAATTGAGTGATTATGAAGAAAATTCAACATTCGATATTTCAGCAGGCAGAGAAAGAGTGTCCTATGTCGGTACGCCTATAAAATTCTTGGCAAAATATAAGACTTCTAAAGTCTCAGAATGTGGAACGCCAACCTTTTCTTGGTCTTTCGGAGATGGGACCAAAAATATTGGTTCAGAAGTGAATCATACATATATATACCCCGGTGAATATAATATTGTCTTAAACGGCTCTTGTGGGACAAGGAATTCTGTTTCTAGGACGGTTGTTAAGATATTAAGACCAGAAATCGCCTTTTCTTATCTCCCATCTGGTGATTTAAGATTTTCAAATATGGGCAAGACAGAGATAAATCTTGGTGACTGGAAGGTACGCGGAGATTCGGGAAGTTTTGAAATACCAGAAGATACTATTATAGGAGCAGGGAAGGAGGTGGTAATTTCAAAAGATTATTCAAGAGTGGATTCTGGAAATATTGTTATATCACTTTTTGATCCATCTGGCTCCTTAATCTCTAAAATTAGTTCATCGATTACGGTTGCAACCTCATCACAAATATCGATTGATACTAAGACCAAGTCTGATGACGTTGAAATAACAAAAGCACAAGCGGATGATTTTATTACAGAGTTTAAGAGAGTTTTTGCATCTCAAATGGCTGTTAATAAAGATATCAATACAGGGCCTAAATCACCATCTAAGCCGGACGGGGACATTCCTTCAATAAAGAATATCCAAGTGGCTTCTGTTGCCGAGGCGGTGTCTACTTTTGACGAAGCGAGCTCAACCGGTGGTTTTTGGAGGAAGTTTTTTGGTTTGCCAGTCTGGGGTGTAAAGGTGTTGGCAAAAGTTTTTTATGATATTGAATAATGTTATAATTAACGAGTAAACAATATGTTTAATAATACTTTTCTAAAATTTCTCATCACCTTTGTTGTCTTTATTTTAGTAAGCTTTTTGATTATGGGTTTCGTCAGTAACATAAAATATTAAAATCTTAATCTCTAATCAAGATTTATTATATATAAATTAAGCCAACTTTTCGCCAGTTGACTTTATTTTTGTTTTTGCTAGTATACAGGCTCGAGCTCAGGAGAGCTTATTTGTTTTGATTATATAAAAAAATGGCGAGATCACTAAAGAAAGGACCTTACGTAGATGAAAATCTATTGAAGAAAATCGCAGGAAAGAAACCCGTGGAGACAGGGGTTATTAAAACATGGTCAAGAAGAAGTCAGATCTCACCTGAAATGGTTGGATTTAATTTTGGCGTACACAATGGCAGACAACATACAGAAGTTCTTGTTACAGAAGACATGGTAGGTCATAGACTTGGTGAATTTTCTCCTACGAGGAAGTTTACAAGACACGGCGGTAAGATGCAGAAGGAACTTGATATGAAAGCCAAAGAAGCCGAAGTTTCAGCAGCACAGGCAGCCAAAGCCACAACAGAAGCTAAGCCAGTCAAAAAATAATCACCATGATAACAGCAAGACTAAATGATTATAGACAGTCACCGAGAAAGGTAAGGTTGGTAGCCTCGCTTATTGTTGGTAAGACAGTCGATGATGCGAGAAATAATCTCAGACTTCTCATAAAGAGAGCATCTAAACCCCTTGCTGATTTACTTGATTCCGCTATTGCCAACGCAAAAAACAATTTTAGTATTGATGCAGACAAACTTTTTGTAAAAGAATTTAGAGTAGATGCTGGTGCCACCTTGAAAAGGAGAATGCCAAGAGCAAGGGGTATGGCATATCCTATAAACAAGAGAACAAGTCACGTTTTCATAAAATTAGACACAATAGACAATATGCCAAAGAAAGGCAAAAAAGTAGAAGAAAAGCCAAAGAAAATTGCTAAAACAAAATAATTATTATGTCACATTCAGTACATCCATATGCACATAGATTGGGAATACTTAGAGATTGGAAATCTCGCTGGTTTTCTACTGGCAAAAATTACAAAGAATTTTTGAAGAGTGATATAAAACTTAGAGAATATCTTGAAAAGAAGATGAGGGGTCAGTATGTTGGCTCTATTGAAATGGAGAGAAATGACAAAACCTTTAGACTTATAATAAAGACGACAAGACCAGGTGTTATCATTGGTAGAAGCGGAGAAGGTTCTGTAAAGTTAAGAGCAGAAATATTAAAATTCGCCAAGAGAAGCAAGATATCTATCCCTCTTGATTTTAAACTTGATATAGAAGAGATCAGATCACCAGAATCAAACGCTGCGATAGTTGCTTATATGATAGCCGAGAGTTTGGAAAAGAGATTACCCTTCAGAAGGGTTATGAAGCAGACAGTAGAAAAAGCTATGGCAAATCGTGACGTCAAAGGTATAAGAATTTATCTTGGAGGTAGATTGGGTGGTGCTGAAATTGCAAGATCAGAAGAATTAAAAAAAGGAAGAATTCCACTTCAGACGCTTAGAGCAGATATAGACTACGCCCAAGAGAAAGCCCATATGACATACGGTGATATTGGTATAAAAGTCTGGATATACAAGGGCGATATCTTTGAGAAAGATAATAAACCTAAACAATCATAAAAGCCATGTTATATCCTAAAAAAGTAAAATTTAGAAAGGCACACACATTCAGGGAACACCCTGACAAGATTGGTGTTGCAACAAGAGGGACAAAGATCTCTTTTGGCTCTTTCGGTTTGAAGGCTACGACTCCAGGAAGGATTAGATCAAATCAGATAGAAGCTGCAAGAAAAGCCATTGCTCACTCAATGAGTAAGAGCGGAAAGATTTGGACGAGAATTTTCCCAGACCATCCTTTTACACAGAAGCCTGCCGAGGTGAAAATGGGAAAAGGCAAGGGAGATCTTCAGGGCTATGAGGCCATTGTAAAGCCAGGAAGGGTGCTTTTTGAAGTAGATGGTGTAGATGAAATCTCGGCCAGAGAGATGCTTAGAAAAGGAGGTACAAAATTGTGCGTCAGAACAAAAGTGATAGCTAGAATTTAATTTAAAATATATGGATACCAAAGAATTAAGGAAAAAGACAGCCAGCGACTTGACCAAAATGCTTACAGAAAAAAGAGAGGCTTTGAGTAAATTTAGATTTGGTATTGCCGGAAGCAAAATAAAAGATGTAAAAGAAGGCAAAAATTTAAAAAGAGAAATCGCTCAGATTTTGACTATCACTAAAGAGACAAAGTAATTTAATAATATGGAAAATATTTCAGTAAAAAATAATAAAGGGAAAGTTTTGAAGGGGAAGATTGTCTCTACCAAGATGAAAGACACTGTTGTTATTTCAATAGATTCTTTCAAAAAACATCCAAAATATGGCAAATTCATCAAGAAACAAAAGAAGCTCATGGCTCACGATGCCGGCAATAAACACAAAGAAGGTGAAATCGTGGAAGTAATAGAGACAAGACCAATTTCAAAGAATAAGAGATTTGCAATTTTGGAAAAATAAAACACCAATATGATACAACCAAGATCAATAGTTAAAATATCAGACAATTCAGGCGCCAAGCTCGGCCGTATCTTCAAGGTACTCGGAAGTGCGAAGAAGAGATGGGCAAAGATAGGGGAGATTGTCGTCCTTTCTGTGCAGAAAGCTGAGCCAAGAAAGCAGGTTAAGAAAAAAGATGTGCTTTATGCTGTTGTAGTAAGACAAAGACAACCATTCAGAAGAGCAGACGGCTCTTATATCAGATTTGACGAAAACTCTGTTGTTATAATAGAGAAAGGCAAGAAAGACCCAATAGCAGGAAGAATTTTCGGTCCTATTCCAAGAGAATTGGCAGACTTAGGTTTCCAAAAGATCGCTTCTTTAGCGCCAGAAATCGTATAAAAACAATATGAAAATTAAAAAAGGAGACAGTGTAATAGTGATAGCTGGTAAAGACAATGGTAAAACCGGCAAAGTTGTAAAAGCTTTTCCAAAAGAGAATCTTGTTATCGTTGAAGGTATAAATAAAATAAAGAAACACCAAAGACCGACAAAATCTGGAGCAAAAGGTCAGGTTATAGAAAAATCTATGCCTATGAATGTTTCAAATGTCATGATAGTAGAGGGCGGAAAAGGTGTGAGAATAGGCAAGAAAGAAATAGGCGGGAAAAATGTTAGGATAAGCAGAAAGTCTGATAAGGAAATTTAATGTTAAAAGATATGAAAAACGTTTCACTAAAAGAAAAACAAAAAAAAGCATTTGATGCCATGAAGGCAGTTTTTGGATACACAAGTGTTATGCAGGTGCCTAAGGTTACAAAGATTGTTGTCAGTTCGGGTACCGGTTCGCTCAAAGACAAAAATAAAAACAAAATCATTGCCGACAGACTTGCAAAAATCACTGGCCAGAAAGCTGTCTTAAAAGTTGCTAAGAAATCCATTGCGACATTTAAGGTAAGAGAAGGGGATCCTGTGGGATATCAGATTACATTACGAGGCAAGAGAATGTTCGATTTTCTGGACAAACTTGTATTTATCGCTTTCCCAAGAACAAAAGATTTTCGCGGGCTTTCAGCAAAGGGAATTGACGAAATGGGAAACTTCACGATCGGTTTCAAAGAGAACACAGTTTTTCCGGAGACTTCCGATGAAGAACTAAAAGATGTCTTTGGTCTTTCAGCTACTATAGTTACTACAGCTAAAAGTAAGAAAGAAGCCAAAGCCTACTTTGATTATCTAGGTTTTCCGTTTAAGAAAGAGGAAGTAAAGAAGTAATTTAAAGGAAACAATAGAAAAGCCGTCCGCCTTTGGCGGACGGCTTTTTGTATTTAGTTATCCACATTTCCCTCACATATTTCTTTACTCTACAAATTACGATATAATAATACCAATGCCTAAATTTAAACGTACACTTCTTTATACTCTCTTCTCCCTCGGTATTCTCACTGTCGTAGTTATAGCTGGCTCTCTCACCCCTTCTGCCACCCCCCTTCCCACATCTTACACTCTCAACGACCTCTACAATATATTAACCGCAGGTACTGAAGCCACAGCAGGTAATCACACACTCTCTACTACTACAGAAGCTACAGCTACTACCTCCCACTCTATTGGAGAAATCTACGCTCTCTTAGCCAATCTCATAAATCCCAACAATATTAAATCAGGCACTACTTACTTAGGTATAACATCAGGCGATGCTGTTCCTACGACAGTCTCTGCTTCCTCCTCTTCTCTCTACCCCACCACAGACCAAGGTACAGCCACAGGCTACTCTCTAGCAGACATTTACAACCTTGCAGTATCACCCTATACCAGAGTCCTTTCCTCCTCCCATACCCTTACCACAAGTAATGCAGTCAACGCTACTATGTACTCCATTACAGAAATCTATGATGCCCTGGTAGCATTCAAAGCAACTCTAAATGCAGCCAATATCAACTCAGGGACAACATATATGGGAGTGGCAGGGACATATATTGATCCCTACACCGATCCTGCTCTTGTAGGTTGGTGGAAGCTAAATGGAGATTCCACAGATTCATCGGGGAATGGCAATGATGGGACGTGGACAGGGACATATACAAACGGTTTCAATGGTGCACAGGCGGGGAGTTTTGATGGGACAAGTGTTTTTGATTCAAGCCAGGTATCTCTTTCTTCAGCTAACAGTCACTCCGTTAGTTTTTGGTTCAATAAAAGCAGTCTTTCTGTCGCTAACACTAATTTGCTCGGTTTTTACAATCCAGCCAGTAGCGGGAGTCTTCAATCTGGTATATCTTACACGGGCAGTACTCTCCAAGCAGTGATTTGTAAAGTGTGGGTTTCGTGTTCTGCAATAAGCACGCATCCAAATATGTCGGATAATACATGGCACCTTATTTCAGTAAATTATCGAGACAACCAACACATGGATGTTTATCTTGACGGAGTATTTATAGAGACAGTAAATCAAACAGTAGCCACGACTTATACTGGAGTAATCCATTTTGGAGTTGCTGGAAATCCAGGGAGTTTCAGTGGGTATCTCACCGGTAGTATGGCCGATATTGCCATCTGGTCCCGCGCCCTCACCGCAGACGAGATATTAGATATTTATACCCGAGGATTCAAACCAGTCGGAGGTTCCTGCTCTGCCAATAATCAATGTCAATCAGAAAACTGTAGTGGTAGCGTTTGTGCCGCAGCCCTCGTACCCTTAGGAGGTGTATGTACACAGACAAGCGATTGTCAATCAAATCTATATTGCGGAGGTAGTGCCGATTACGTATGTACTGATGGAGCTATAGGTGCTTATTGTTTCAATAATGCAAGTTGTGCTTCTAACTTTTGTGACTCGGGTACTAGTCAGTGTGCGGTATCTCCATAGTTAGTAGAAGAGTTTGTGGAGGTGGAATTTCCGCATAAGTAAACGATCTCTATTTTTTATTACTAAAGTAGATAGTTCCAGTAATGGTGTTTCTGACGCCTTAATAAAAGTGTAAAAAACGCGCGGTACTACGCACGCTTCTGCTTTGTTTGACTTTTTTAGTACTTCTTGCTAATATTCACAGACGAGCTTTACGAAGCTTTTATTTAATTATGGCAAAAACATCAGTAGTAGCAAGATCGCAAAAGAAACCAAAATTCGCTTCACGAGTAGTGAGGAGATGTTTTCGTTGCGGAAGGAAAAACGGCTATATGAGAGATTTTGACCTTTGCAGAATTTGCTTTAGAGAATTCGCCAATCAAGGAAAGATTCCTGGAATTAAAAAATCATCATGGTAATTACAGATTCAATAGGAGATTTAATAATAAGATTGAAAAATGCAAACAGAGTAGGCAAAGAGTCTGTTTCTATTTCAGCATCAAAACTAAAAGAAGCTGTCGCAAACGCACTCAAGAGGGCTGGTTTTGTCAGTGCTGTTTCAAAAAAAGGTAAAGATTCAAGATTTTTGGAAATCGCACTTGCTTACGGTGTTGAAAAAGCTCCAAAGATTGTCGGAGTACAAAGAATTTCAAAACCATCGAGGAGAGTCTATCAGGGTTCAAAAGATATAAAAGTATTTAAAAACGGTTTCGGTGCCACCATTCTTTCAACGCCAAAAGGCATACTTTCTGATAAAGAAGCAAAGAAAGAAAAAGTCGGCGGAGAAGTAATGTTTAAGATTTGGTAATAATATGTCAAGAATTGGAAAAAAAGGAATAGTTATCCCTGCAAAAACCGAAGTCAAAAATGAGGGTGGTGTTGTTACTGTGAAAGGTCCTCTCGGTGAATTGAAAAGAACATTTAAAAAGAATATTTCAATAGAAATCGTTGACGGAAAAGTAACACTTAAGCCAATCAAAGAAAGCTTGGAAAACAACGCTCTTTGGGGAACATATACATCACATATTTCAAATATGGTGGATGGTGTGAATAAGCCATATGAAAAGAGGCTTATAATAGAGGGTATTGGTTTCAAAGCAGATGTTACTCCCACAGAGATGACTTTTAAAGTAGGCCTTTCTCACCAGGTTAAAATGCCTATTCCAAAAGGTCTAAAGGTGACTTCAGATAAAGGCATTATTTCAGTGTCGGGCATAGACAAAGAGCTTGTCGGTCAATTTGCAGCATCAGTCAAAGCTGTGAAAAAACCAGAGCCATACAAAGGTAAAGGTATAAGATTTGAAAATGAGGTTATAAGGAGAAAAGAAGGTAAGAAGACCGCATAAAAACATGAGTAATTCAAATACAAAAAGTTTAAATATAAAAGTAAGACATAAGAGAATCAGAGCGAAGGTTTCTGGCACACTTCTCATGCCTAGACTTTCTGTTTTTAGATCAAATAAAAATGTTTATGCCCAGATAATAAATGATGATAAGGGGATTACTATTGTCGGACTTTCTTCAGAAAAAGTAAAAGGCAAGGGTTCGATGGAAAGAGCAGGAAATGTTGGTAAAGAGATCGCCAAACTTGCTATGGAGAAGGGTATTAAAAAGGTTGTTTTTGACAGAGGAGGCTTTCTATACACAGGAAAGATAAAAGCAGTAGCTGATGGTGCAAGAGAAGGTGGACTTAAATTTTAATAAAGATTATGGATACAGCAGTAGAAAACAAAACAAATAATATAGCAGTTGCGGGAGCTCCAGTAAGGGCGGATGCAAAACCTGTCGCTCCTATTGCGGGGAAACCAGCTTTTAACCCAGGTGTAAGAGGTCCAAGACCTTTTGGCACTTTTGGTAGAAGCCCAGGCGGAGATAGATCAAAGAATCCTAGGAAGAGCTTTGGTGGAAGAGGCGAGAGAGTTAAGCCAGAATTCGATCAGAAAATTTTAAATATCAGAAGAGTTACTAGAGTTACAAAGGGAGGTAAGAGATTGAGTTTTAGCGTAGCTACTGTCGCTGGGAACAGAAAGGGTTCTATCGGCGTTGGTACTGGAAAAGCAGGAGATACATCGCTCGCTATAGACAAGGCATATAGAAGTGCCAAGAAAAACATGATGCACCTCGCTCTTACAAAGACTATGTCTATTCCTCACGATGTTTCGGCAAAATATTGTAGTGGAAGAGTTTTGATAATGCCGGCTCCAGGAAGAGGAGTTTCCGCAGGAAGCGCTGTCAGAAGTATTCTTGAACTTGCTGGTATCAAAGATGTTACAGCAAAGATTATTTCTCCATCAAAAAATAAGCTAAATATTGCGAGAGCTTCTATAGAAGCACTGAAGATTTTTAGCAGAAAAGGTGGTGCAGTACAGCCTGTTACAACCCAAGTAAAAGTACCTTTTGTGAATAAGGTTGAAGTTAAAAAAGAAATAAAGAAATAATATGCAGGCACATAATTTAAAAAGAAAGACAGCAAATAGATCTGTTGCCATCGTAGGGAGAGGTGGTAGAAGAGGCAAGACTTCTGGCAGAGGAGGCAAGGGTCAGACCGCAAGAGCCGGGCACAAAGTCAGACCAGAAATTAGAGATTTGATAAAGAGAATCCCTAAGCTTAGAGGCTATGCTTTCAAAGGCTTTGGAGTAAGACCTATCGCTATAAACGTTGGTGATTTGAGTTCTGTCTTTTCAAGCGGCGATGCTGTTAATCCAAAATCAATTGTTAGAGCTGGTCTGGCAGAGCTCGGTGCAGGAAAGAACCCAACAATAAAGATTCTTGCAGGTGGTGAAATAGATAAGAAGTTAATTATCTCAAATTGCAAAGTCTCCGTAGATGCCAAAGCGAAAATAGAAAAAGCTGGAGGACAAGTAAAATAATCCAATGAACTTTTGGAATAAAATAAAAATGATTTTTTCGGATAAAACCCTAAGAAACAGGATCTTATTTGTCGCGGGCGCATTAGTGATTTTTAGACTTTTGGCTACTATTCCTATACCGGGTATAGATGCGGCTAAGCTTTCTACGCTATTTTCTGGAAATCAATTTTTAGGATTTTTGAACATATTTTCAGGCGGAGGAATGAGCAATCTTTCCATAATGATGCTCGGAGTTGGTCCATACATCACCTCATCTATTATTATGCAGCTTTTGACCATGATGGTTCCGAAACTCAAGGCAATGTATCAGGAAGAAGGTGAGGCCGGCAGAAAGAAATTCACACAATATTCAAGGTTGCTTACCGTACCTATCGCTTTCATGCAAGGTTTTGGTTTTTTGACCCTTCTTGCAAAATCTGGAGTTATAACAAACCTAGATTTTATGAGTATGCTTACAAATATTATGGTTATAACAGCCGGCTCTGTGCTTCTTACATGGATCGGTGAGCTTATGACTGAATTTGGTATCGGAAACGGTACATCAATGATTATTTTTGCAGGTATTGTGGCGAGTTTGCCTACGCAGATAAGTCAGATGACTTTATCTTTTGATATTTCCCAAATACCGATGTATATACTTTTCATTGTAGGAGCACTTCTAGTAATTTATGGAGTTGTGGTTGTCTCGGAAGCGGAAAGGCCCGTACCCGTGACTTATGCGAAGAGAATAAGGGGTTCGAAAGTTTATGGCGGAGTTTCTACATATCTACCTTTGAGAGTAAATCAGGCAGGTGTCATTCCGATTATCTTTGCGATGTCTATTCTTCTCTTTCCGCAAATGATATTCAATTTTTTAGCCACAGCGGCTAGCAATGCAACAGTAAGAGGTGTTGCCGGAACATTGAATGACTTTGTATCAAATTCTTGGGTATATGCCATATCATATTTTATTCTTGTATTCTTGTTTACATATTTCTACACCGCAGTCACCTTTGATCCAGATCAGATTTCAAAGAATCTTCAGCAAAATGGAGCATTTATCCCAGGTGTAAGACCCGGTCAATCCACATCAGAATATCTTGGAAAAGTTCTCACAAGGATCACCCTCGTAGGCGCATTATTCCTTGGTTTTATCGCTGTCTTGCCACTTATTGTAAAAGGAATCACGGGCATTACTTCTATCGCTATCGGTGGTACTGCCCTGCTTATCGTAGTATCTGTCGTTATTGATTTGATTAAAAAAATAGAGGCACAGATAACGATGAGGGAATATTAGAGGCTCACTCACATCCCCGCTTTTCTGTGCAGAAATTTTCCCCAGCCGGAAAATTTCCTAATCCTCGGCGGCTTGCGCTGTGGTATACTTTTGCTCGTGAATACACTTCGCAAAATTACACCACATCGCACCGTGCAAGCTCGCCTGCGGACACAGAAAAGCGGGGATGTTCATTCGCTTACGGAAGAGCAGAAACCCCAACTTTGAATTTATAATTTAAATTGCTATAATCTTCTCATGTTGAATATATTTAAAAATAAGGAAGATAAAAAAGCCGAGCCGATGGCTTTTATTTTTATTGGTAGATCAGGTTGTGGTAAGGGTACACAGGTTGAGTTATTTAAGAAGTCTCTCGGAGAAAGAACTGGCTCAAAAATACTACATATTGAAACGGGGGCTTTTTTCAGAGAGTTTATAAAAGGAGACTCTTATACTCAATCTCTGTCAAAAAAGGTTGTAGAATCAGGAGGTCTTATGCCAGGAGCTATGGCTCTAGACCTCTGGGTAAATTATCTTGTCAAGAATTTTTCCGGCAAAGAAAATTTGCTTTTTGATGGAGCACCAAGAATAGTTTATGAAGCAGAGTTGCTTGACGCTATGTTGAAGTTTTATGGTATTCCAAATTATAAAGTAATTTATATAAATACAAGCAGGAAATGGTGTACAGATAGACTTACAGCAAGAGGAAGAAAAGATGATACTGCAGAGGGTATTGATAAGAGAATGTCTTGGTTTGAGAAAGATGTCTTACCTTGCATAGATTTCTTCAATAAGGATAAAGATTGCCAAGTGTTCGACATAAATGGCGAGCAGACTATAGAAGCAGTTCACAAAGAGTTGATAGAGAAGGTTTTGGGATAAGATATATTTTAGTCATTATTGAGAAAATTTCTCATATATTTTGGCGACTAAGTCAAGATGTATTTTGGGAGAGTTTTTTGTATAATTTAGTCTTAGATTTGTTTTTAGAACAAAACACCCAGCAAGGATGTTTTTTAATGTTTTAAGAGTTAATTTTATTAGTAATTTAATTTATTATGGCAAAGAACAAAAAATTCGTTTATTCGTTTGAAGAGGGAAATAGGGATATGAAAGAGATTCTGGGTGGTAAGGGAGCAAACTTAGCAGAGATGAAAAGTTTGGGTATCAATGTCCCTCCGGGTTTTACTATTACAACCGAATCATGCAGACTTTATTATGAAGACGGCAAGAAGATAAACAATGAAATAAAGAAGCAGACAGATATCAAGCTTGCAGAGTTGGAAAAGAAAATGGGCAAGAAGCTTGGGGACGCCAGCGATCCTCTTCTCGTATCCGTTCGTTCGGGAGCAGCATCTTCCATGCCTGGTATGATGGACACTATTTTAAACCTTGGTTTGAATGACAAATCTGTTGAAGGTTTGGTAAAAAAGACCGGCAATGCCCGTTTTGCTTGGGATTCATACAGAAGACTTATGCAAATGTTTGGAAGCGTTGTTATGGAAATGGAACATTCCGATTTTGAGCACATTTTAGAAAATGTAAAAGACACAAAGGGTGCCAAATACGACACAGATTTGACGGCCGAAGACTTGAAAGAAATCGTCAAAAAATACAAAGCTAAAATCAAAGCAGTGAAAGGTGTCGATTTTCCACAAGATCCTATTAAGCAAATGTATCTATCTATAAATGCTGTTTTTAATTCATGGAATAACTATAGAGCTATAAGATACAGAGAAATAAATAATATCAAAGGCCTTATCGGAACTGCTGTAAATATACAAGCCATGGTCTTCGGAAACTTGGGTGATGATTCAGGCACAGGTGTCTGCTTCACGAGAAATCCTTCTACAGGAGAAGCAAAATTCTACGGAGAATATCTGATGAATGCGCAAGGCGAAGATGTGGTCGCTGGTATAAGGACACCGCTTCCTGTTTCAGCTTTGGCAAAACAAAACCCGGCGATTTACAAAGAGCTTGTAAATGTCTGCAATAAAGTTGAAAAGCATTATAAAGATATGCAGGATATGGAATTCACTATACAGCAAGGCAAGCTTTACATACTGCAAGCGAGAAATGGTAAGAGAACCGCCGCCGCTTCTGTCCGTATCGCCGTTGATTTGGTAAAAGAAAAGCTCATTACTCTAGAACAAGCGATATTAAGAATTGATCCAAATCAGCTAAATCAGCTTCTGCACAAACAGCTCGATCCTATTGCAAGAGACAAAGCGGAAGTGATTGCACAAGGTCTTCCTGCATCTCCTGGCGCGGCTGTCGGAGAAGTTGTTTTTACAGCTTCGGAAGCATTTGCAAAAGCTAAATCCGGACTTGATGTTATTTTGGTTCGTACAGAAACATCACCGGAAGATATAGACGGTATGCATTCTTCAAAAGGTATCTTGACAGCAAGAGGCGGTATGACATCTCACGCAGCTGTCGTCGCAAGAGGTATGGGCACATGCTGTGTGGCTGGTTGCTCGGATATCATTATTAATGAAAAAGCAAAAACTCTGACGATAAAAAATAAAGGGATTGTTATAAAAGAAGGAGGATTTATTTCCCTTGATGGTTCCACAGGAAAGGTTTATGCGGGTAAGCTCGGCACACAAGACCCATCACTTTCCGGAAATTTTGGAACGCTCATGTCATGGTCGGATAAGTTCAGAAAAATAGGTGTGAGGACAAATGCCGACACTCCGCACGACGCAGAAGTCGCGAGAAAATTCGGTGCAGAAGGCATCGGTCTTTGCAGAACAGAGCATATGTTTTTTGAAGGTGCCCGTATCAAAGCAGTCAGAGAAATGATTTTGGCTTCAGATCTACCGGCGAGGCAAAAAGCTTTGGCAAAACTCGCTCCATATCAAAAAGGAGATTTCGCCGGACTATTTCGCGCTATGGATGGATATTCTGTCACAATTAGACTTCTAGATGCACCACTTCACGAATTCCTACCGAAAGAAAAGAAAGATATTGAAGAGCTTTCAAAAGAAATGAAAGTCGATGTGAAGACATTGGAAGCAAAGATAGAAGACTTGCACGAATTCAACCCAATGCTTGGGCACAGAGGTTGCAGACTTGCTATTACATATCCAGAAATTTATGATATGCAAGCGACAGCGATCATCGATGCCGCAATAGAGGTTAAGAAAGGTATAAATGGTAAGAAAGTGAAATCCGTTATTCCGGAGATAATGATTCCGATAGTTGCGACAACAAAAGAATATACTATTTTGAGAGATAGAATAGTAAATATTGTTGAGAGCAAGATTAAAGAGGCAAAAATTAAGATAGATTATAAAGTTGGAACAATGATAGAAGTTCCAAGAGCTGCCCTTATTGCCGACAAGATAGTGGAATCTGGAGCAGAGTTCTTCTCATTTGGAACAAATGATCTTACGCAAATGGGAGCCGGACTTTCAAGAGATGATGCCGGAAAGTTTTTGAAAGAATATGTTGCTCAAGATATTTTTGCCTATGATCCTTTTGAAGTCCTCGACCAAGAAGGTATTGGCGAACTTATCCGCATAGCCATAAAGAAAGGACGCGGAGTGAAGAAAGATTTGAAAATTGGAATTTGTGGAGAACACGGTGGTGAACCAAGGACGGTAGAATTCTGTCATAGAGAAGGATTCTCATATGTTTCTTGCTCACCTTTCAGAGTGCCGATTGCAAGACTTGCTGCAGCACAAGCGGTAGTGAGAGAAAAAAGTAAGAAAATATAAAGAACAAAAATACCCAGTCTTTCCAGAAAGACTGGGTATTTTTGGGTTGAAAAAAGCCTATTTTGGGGTATAGTTAGGCTAATGGTAACAATCAAAACCAAGGATGAAATAGAGATATTACGCGAGGGTGGTAGGCGTTTGGCTTTGATATTGCAAGAAGTTGCTAAGATAGTAAAACCAGGCGTTTCTACAGCCGAGCTAAATACTTTGGCTGAAAAATTGGTTTCTGATAATGGCGATAAGGCTGCTTTTTTAAATTACAAACCAAAGGGTATGCGGCCGTATCCAGCGTCTATTTGTGTCTCCATAAATGACGAGATTGTACATGGTATACCAAATGAAAACCCTAGAATTTTAAAAGAAGGAGATATTGTATCTCTTGATATGGGACTTACTCACAAAGGTCTTATTACGGACTCAGCTATAACTGTGCCGGTTGGAAAGATTGACGTTGAATCTCAAAAACTTTTAGATGCTACGAAATTAGCACTTTATGCTGGTATCAAGACTATCAAGGCGGACAAATACACTGGTGATATTGGTTTTACAGTAGAAAGGATAGCAAAAGCAAATGGATATGGAGTGGTAGAAGATTTGTGTGGGCACGGTGTTGGTTATGAGGTTCACGAGGATCCATACATTCCGAATTACGGAGAAAGAGGTTCTGGTGACAAGCTCAAATCAGGTATGGTGATAGCAATAGAGCCGATGTTTAATATGGGAGGAAAAGAGATTATTCTTGCGGACGACGGATGGACATATAAAACAAAAGATGGGAGTAGGAGCGCCCACTTTGAACATACTGTAGTAGTGACAAGCAAGGGTGCGGAAATAATTACAAAACTATAATTTAATAGGATGAATTTAGAGAAATTAAATATCAATAGTGGACAACAGAATCCGGTAGAAACACCCATTACAGGATTGAGTAATAATGTAGAAAATACAAAAGAGGCAATGTCTGCAGTAATAGCATCAAATAATTTTAATGAACTTTTGCTATCCCTTTCTCTATTAAAGAGTGAGAGTGAAGTTGGAAGCGAATCTTATAAAGATTCTGTTTATTGTGCAGCTTTAATAGACTTGATTAAAAAGGGACACTGGCAAGATAAACTAAATTTACAATATATAGATGACGAGAAGATAAGAATAAAGATCGAAGAATTACAATTTGAATATAGAATAAGTCTTGCAAATAGCATTGACGACTTGAAGTCTATAATAACAGAAGTAGATGAAATAAATAAACATAACACTAAAGATATGTGTAAGCATATGGATGAAGCCATATCTTTAAACGGGACAAGATTCCTCAAAGAAGCTTTAAAGATGATAACAAATAAATTCGGTTTGAGGGATAGAGTTAAAGAAATCCTCGAGAAAATGCCGAAATCAGAATTAAAACCAGAAGAAGAAATACCTCCAGATGGCCCATTGATTCCAGAAGATGGCATTGAAATTATTGGACACACTCCGATTGAAAGCCATACTTCAGACACTGTGACTAAAGAGGTTAAAGAAGTAAAACCAATCAAATCTGATAGTGGCAAGTCCCGTTGGAGAAAATTGCTTGGTATTTAATCAAGATAAAAGTCGCCTCACATTGGCTGTGATTAGGGGGGCGACTTTTGTTTTAGATTTGATATAATATTGTGATAAATATAAGAATATGTCAGAAAATTACGGCCAAATTGAAAATCCTCAGAAAAAGTTTACTAATCCGCAAGAAGAATTAGTCTTTCTGCGTTCAGAAGTCTTGAAAAAGGAGAAAGAGATAGCCGAAAATGGTGAATTAACTACGAGAGAAGAGGTTGTAAGAGGAGAGCTTGATGAGCATAAAGATAGAAGTCCAGAAGATATTTTACATCCTGATTATGTTCTTAAGCCGAAAGAAGTAGAGTCTATTGTCTTAAACCTTACACCAGAAGTGCATGACTCAAAAATGGAAGAACTCGTTGTCTTACTCCAAGAAAAAGGGATTTTGAATACGTTGTCTGTAGTCGATCGCATGAAAGACCCACATATTGAAGATGATTTCCACAGATTCCTGGTTCAATATATAAAAGCTGGACTTCTTTCAAATAATAAGGACGAAAAAAGCCCAGTATTTAAGGCTTTGAAGATGACTCTCTTTGAAGTATCTTTGCCGAATACTGATAAAGAAGAAAATCAGAAAGCGAAGAATCTGAAGGAACTTGTCTCAAAGATGGAACAATTCTTCTCAGGTATGTTTTCAGTAAGAGATATAGACACAACGAATTCTGGCTATTTTGTGTTGGAGCTTACAAATGCAAATCATAGTAATGAAATAATATTCTATATGGCGGTTCCAGATCAGAAGATTACTTTATTTGAAAAGCAGATTCTCTCGATTTTCCCGGAAGCAAAGATTCTAGAAAAGAAAGACGATTATAATATTTTTAATGAACAGGGCAGCTTTGTCGGTTCATACGCCGAACTCTCCACCAATGATATTTTCCCACTAAAGACTTATGAGCAGTATGATTATGATCCACTGAACGTTCTCATAAATAGCTTTTCTAAAGTAGACAAAGATGGCGAGGGAGCCTCAGTACAGATTATTGTAAAGCCAGCTGATCCTTCTAAGGCAGGTTTTTATAAACGAGTGTTGAAGGAGATGGAAAAAGGGGAAAAGTTTAAAATAGCTTTGGAGAAATCGGACAGTTCTTTGTGGGCTAGTGTTAAATCTGTCGGGAAAGAGCTTTTTGGAAAGAGCGATGAAAAGAAAGATGGTGAAAACAAACCGAAGATTCCAGATCAAACAGCGATAGATAATATAAAAAATAAGATTAGTAGCCAACTTGCAAGTGTAAATATAAGGATTTTGGCTTCGGCTAGGACGACTGAGGAGGCAGGGGCTATTATTGCTGATATTGAGTCTGCCTTCAATCAATTTGAGAATACAAACGGAAATAAATTTAGATTTAATAGAGTCTTAGGGAGAGATCTGGCAAGAATGAGCCAAGATTTTTCTTTCAGAATTTTCAAAGACAGTTATTCACAAGATTTAAATTTAAAAGAGCTTACTACAATAATGCATTTACCAGAGTCGGAGCTTAGGGGTTCAACACAATTAAAACAGACAAAAGCTGGCACCGCACCAGCTCCACTTGATTTGCCAGAGAATGGTATTTTGTTGGGTGTAAATAAACACAGAAATATAAATACAGAAGTACATATAACACCAGAGGATCGCCTTAGACATTTCTATGTTATAGGTCAAACAGGTACAGGTAAGACGACTCTTTTAAAGACAATGATTCGTCAGGATATTTTGGCTGGGGAAGGAGTCTGTATGATAGATCCACATGGTTCCGACATTCAGGAAGTTCTTTCTTACATTCCACCTGAAAGATATGAAGATGTAATCTATTTTGATCCAAGTTACACGGCAAGGCCGATGGGTCTTAATATGCTCGAATACGATCTAAGATTCCCAGAACAAAAGACATTTGTTGTAAACGAAATGATGTCTATTTTTAATAAACTTTTTGATATGAAGACGGCCGGAGGTCCGATGTTTGAACAATATTTCAGAAATGCCGTTATGCTTGTTATAGAAGACCCAGAGACAGGCTGTACTCTTCTTGATGTTTCAAGAGTGCTTGCAGATAAAACATATAGACAACTCAAACTTTCAAAATGTAAAAATCCTATAGTCGTCCAATTTTGGAAAGAGATCGCCGAGAAGGCAGGGGGGGAATCATCACTTGCAAATATTGTGCCTTATATCACAAGCAAATTTGATATTTTCCTTTCAAATGAAATTATGCGTCCGATAGTTTCTCAAGAGAAATCCGCTTTCAACTTTAGAGAGATCATGGATAATAAAAAAATCCTTCTTGTTAATCTAGCCAAGGGTCGCTTGGGAGATATTAATTCAAATCTTATCGGTCTTATTATTGTAGGAAAGATTTTAATGGCGGCACTTTCTCGTACTGATACATTCGGCGAAGATCTTCCACCTTTTTATCTTTACATAGACGAGTTTCAAAATGTAACGACAGATTCTATATCTACTATTTTGTCTGAAGCTAGAAAATATAAACTTTCTCTTACTGTGGCACATCAATTCATCGCCCAGCTTGAAGAAAAGATTAAAAATTCTGTATTTGGAAACGTTGGCTCTATGGCAGCATTCCGTGTTTCTTCGGAAGACGCAGAGTATTTGGAAAAACAATTTACACCGACTATCACAGCAAAAGATTTAATGAATGTTGATAATCATAATTCTTATGTTAAGATACTTGCAAATGGTAGACCAGTAAAACCATTTAGTATGGAGACAAATATGCCGCCAAGAGGCAACAAGATTTTACTGGACAAGGTCAAAGAGCTTTCATATCTTAAATATGGTAAAGACAGAGTTTCTGTAGAAGAGGAGATTATGCAGAAATATAGAAAACCGGAAATTAAGATTGAAACGCCTATCATGCCGAAAATTTAATTAATTAAAATAAAATAATCATGAGAACAGAAAAAACTTTCGTTATTATAAAACCAGATGGAATCCAGAGGACATTAGTTGGAGAGATTGTAGGAAGATTCGAAAGAATAGGCCTTAAGCTCGTCGCTGTGAAGATGCTTGTTCCGACAAAAGATCTAGCCAGAAAACATTATACATTAGATCCGGAATGGATCAGAAAAGTCGGAGAGAAATCTATTGCCGGCTATATTAAAAAGGGGATAACTCCTCCTTCAACTGATCCTATTGTAATTGGAGAGAAGGTTCTTGAAAGATTAGTAAGGTATTTTACCAGTGGTCCAATTATCACTATGGTCTGGCAGGGAGCACATGCTGTGGGCATTGTCCGAAAAATAGTTGGTGGGACAGAGCCACTCACATCAGATGTCGGTACAATAAGGGGAGATTTTGTCTTGGATTCATATCAGATAGCTGACATAGACGACAGGGCGATAAGAAATCTGATCCATGCATCTGGAAATGTAGAAGAAGCTAAAGGGGAGATAAATCTGTGGTTTAAAGACAGTGAAATAATTAAATATAAACATATTCAGGATGCTATTCTCTATGATGTGAATTTAGATGGAATACTTGAATAAAGACTCTTTTACAGACTAGATAAAGATAATATATCTCTCAAAATAATTTAGATTTAAAAATAACCCTTAAAATAGGGCTATTTTTAATGGGGAAATAGAAGATAGAGAAATACACAAGAGAAAGTGTAAAAAGGCCTTGCAAATTATTTTGTTTCGTATATACTACTCCTTACACAGATTATGTTGATAAAAAACCCATTTTTAAAGCGGAAAGTTTAAGTCAGCGTCATTTAGATGTTGTCTCAAATCACCGCGAAAAAGCGGTTTTTTTTACGGAAAGATTGTAAATTGACAAATAACTCTCGTTAGAAAAAGGTTATAAAATAACCATTCTAATCGAGACACATGCTGTCGTAATATCACCAATTTATCACCAGAGGGTGATTTGGGTCTTTTATAGATATTATAGACAGGCAGGTAAGTCTAATTATTTTTCTTGAAGAAAATAGTTAGATATAAATACTGTTTATGTGACGAGTCGGGCGATGAATTATTTATAATTCATTTTGCGCGATTGATTTTACATAACAGGTTAAAACAAATTTGTCCGTCTTGTAGGCGGATGAATAATTGTGGTTTTTAAATTTCCTAATGGGAAATTTAAGGGCGTATGGTGGATGCCTTGACTCTAATAAGCGATGAAGGACGTAGTATAGCTGCGATAAGCTTCGGGGAGGTGCCTAGCAACCTTTGATCCGAAGATTTCCGAATGGGGAAACCCTGCCATTTATTGGCAATCTTATGCTTGACATAAGATGCAGACCCTGGGAAGTAAAACATTTCAGTACCAGGAGGAATAGAAAACAATGCTACGCAAGTAGCGACATTTCGTTAGTAGTGGCGAGCGAAAACGAAACAGCCCAAACCGATTACTAACTTTGCACACAAATTTTGCGCGTAAAGTTAGTAATCGGTGTAGTAAGGTAATGACGTCATTTATTTATAGATGAGAAAAGTTACAAAATATTTTGTTAGCAGAATAAGCTGGAAAGCTTAACCCTAGGGGGTGATAGTCCCGTATGCGAAAATAAAATATCTTTTCTGTCGTTATTCTTGAGTACCTCAGGACACGAAAAGCTTGAGGGAATCCGCCGGAACTAACCGGTAAGGCTAAATATTGTTAGAGATCGATAGTGAACTAGTACCGTGAGGGAAAGGTGAAAAGCAGCCCGGTGAGGGCGATGAAATAGACCTGAAACCATATGCCTACAAGGAGTCGGAGCGGTTTGCACAGTGTGCATTAATTTTTGTGTTGAGTAGTGGGGAAGGAACAAATATGTTCACAGACGTACAGGCAATTGCCAAGTAGGACCGGACTCTTAATCCGGAATCCATGAGGCAGTGTCGACCTAGCTGTGACCTTATCCTTTTTCGCTCCCGACCTCTTTCTAGGAGGGGTCGGGCCTATTACTCAGTACAAGATTTAGTACATAATGTGCAGACCGTCACGGCGTGCCTATTGAAGAATGAGCCAACGAGTTGATGTATGAAGCAGGCTAAGCCCTTTGCCGGGTGGAGCCATAGCGAAAGCGAGTATGAATAGTGCGTTTGTTTTATACATCAGACCCGAAACCAGAGCGAGCTTGCCTTGAGCAGGATGAACCTTTCAGAAATGAAAGGGGAGGTCCGAACGGTAGAGACGTGCAATCCTCTCCGATGACTTGAGGCAAGAAGTGAAAAGCTAATCGAGCCTGGTAATAGCTGGTTCTCTCCGAAATAGCTTTTGGGCTAGCGTCCGATTTACCTTCTAGGGGTAGAGCACTGGAAGGTCTCGACAGGTGGAAACATCGCGAGACCTATCAAACTCCGAATACTAGAAGTAAATTATCGGGCAGTTAGACTGTGGAGGCTAAGCCCCATGGTCAAAAGGGAAACAGCCCGCATCTATATTTAAGGTCCCTAAATTCATGTTAAGTACACTTAAGGTGGTAATTTTTCTGAGACAGTAAGGAGGTTGGCTTAGAGGCAGCCATCCTTTAAAGATAGCGTAACAGCTCACTTACTAAGAGATTTTGCGCCGCAGATAATCGGGGTTAAACATGATACCGAAACTTAGGACTGCATACACTTTCGAGTGAATGCATTGGTAGGAGAGTATTCGTATCTGCACTGAAGCCAAAGGGGTGACCCATGGTGGAGCGATGCGAAGTAAGAATGTTGGCACAAGTAACCACAATGCGGGTGAGAACCCCGCACACCGAAAAACCAAGGTTTCCTTCGCGATGACAATCAGCGAAGGGTTAGTCGGGCCTAAGGGGATGGTGAGAACCGAACCCGATGGACACATGGTTAATATTCCATGACTTTTATACGTTGCGATGGGAGGACGAAGTTCAGTATGCTTTGCGCATTATTGGATTTGCGTCCGTGCTATAACTGCGATTTCCAGGTAAATCCGGAAGTCTTCCTTTAATGGTGAGCGGGAGTAGAGCGGAAATTCTGCGGTTCGCCGCGGGAGATAAAGCAAAGCGAGCTTCCGAGAAAAATCTCTAAGCTTAAACGTATAAAATCCGTACCGTAATCCGACACAGGTGGTTTGCTCGAGAAGAGTAAGGTGAACGAGTGATAGCTCTTCAAGGAACTCGGCAAAAGATCAGCCGTAAGTTCGCAATAAGGCTTGCCCATAGCAATATGGGCTGCAACAAAAGTATCTCTGCTAACTGTTTATCAAAAACACAGCTCCCTGCGAAGTCGTAAGACGATGTATAGGGGGTGACGCTTGACCAATGCCAGAAGGTCAACCAACGACGTTGTTATCCGCAAGGGTAATGGTGATTGTTGTAAGCCCTGGTGAATGTCGGCCGTAACTATAACGGTCCTAAGGTAGCGAAGTTCCTTGTCAGGTAAGTTCTGACGTGCATGAATAGCGTAATGAGTGGAGAACTGTCTCGAAGAGCAGCTCGGTGAAAATGCAATACCGGTGAAGATGCCGGTTACCTGCAGTTAGACGAAAAGACCCTAGAAGCTTTACTACAACTTGGTATTGAGTATATGTTTTGAATGCGTAGCGTAGACGGGAGGATTTGAGATTTTTCTTTCGGGGAAAGTTGATCCGACAGTGAAATACCGTTCTTTCTGAATATATATTCTAATCTTTGAGGCAAAAACTCATAGAAACAGTATCTGGTGGGTAGTTTTAGTGGGGCGCTACCCTCCCAAAAAGTAACGGAGGGGCCTATTAAGGTCGGCTAGACGCGAATGGAAACCGTGTCGATAGTGTATTGGCACAAGCCGGCTTGACTGCGAGATTTACTCATCGAGCAGGTGCGAAAGCAGAGCAAAGTGAACCGACGATCCGTGTTAGACGCGGTCGGAGATTATCGGACAAAAGCTACTCTAGGGATAACAGGCTAGTTCCGCCTAAGAGTTCATATCGACGGCGGAGTTCGGCACCTCGATGTCGGCTCATCTTATCCTGGGGCTGGAGAAGGTCCCAAGGGTTTGGCTGTTCGCCAATTAAAAAGATACGCGAGCTGGGTTCAAACCGTACAGAAGTTTAAAAGTAAAAAGTTCATAAAGTTTGTAAAGTCAGAGAAATCTTACTTTAAAAACTTTCAACTTTACAGACTTTTGACTATTGTGCAGTTTGAATCCCATTAAGGAATTATTTAAATTATTTTCGTCTAAAAAACTCACACAAGATGAGGAATTTTGTTGTGAGTATAAAAGATAGAGAAACAATCAAATCACGGCGGTCACTATATTATTAAAATATTGTGAACAAGCTGATTTATATCGGTGAAGTCCATTCAATAGGATAATACCGAGGGAATCCGTTAAAAGCGGAGCCCGTAGAGACTAAATATCAGATCCGCCTCGGGCGGAAAGCTATAGTCCATTGCAAAGAGTAATCTTTGATAACAAGCGTGAGACAGGTTGGTCTCCTATCTACTGCAGGCGTTGAATTTTGAGGGGAGTTGACTTTAGTACGAGAGGACCGAGTTGAACGTACCTCTGGTCTATCTGCTGTTCCTGCCAAGGGCACCGCAGAGTAGCTATGTACGGAACGGATAAACTCTGAAAGCATCTAAGAGTGAAACCGTCCCCAAGATTAGAATTCATTTGAGGACCCTAGGAGATGACTAGGTGATAGGCTATAGCTGTAAGCCCAGTAATGGGTTCAGGCGAGTAGTACTAATTATCCGATTCTTATTAGGAAATTTAGAAATACACAATTGTTTTAACCTGTTATGTGAGATTAATTTTTCACAATATTCGAATATTTTGTTCTGGTGATTCGTCGCAGGGGTCACACCTGATCTCATTCCGAACTCAGAAGTTAAGCCCTGTTGAGGCAATGATACTCACTTCGGTGGGAAAAGTAGCTAGTCGCCGGAACAAAGTATTTGAAAAAGAAAACCGCCAATGCAAAATCTGGCGGTTTTTGTTATAATAATTGTATTATGAGTTGGGCACAAAGAAGGAAAGCGACATATCTTAGTGGGATTATTTTATTTTTTATAATAATAATTTTGATTATTGTCGTCCCAAGATTATTTAAGACGGCAACTTGTTTTGATGGAATAAAGAATCAGAGTGAGATCGGTATAGATTGCGGCGGACCATGTCAGATTATATGTAGAGCCGAGTATAGTGATCCTATTGTGCAATGGGTGAGATGGGCAAAAGTTACGAGTTCAGGTACTTACAATGTTTTAGCTTACATTGAGAATCCAAATATAGGGTCCGGTGCGTACGACGCTCCATACAATTTTAAGATCTATGACAAAGACGGAGTCTTGCTCTTTGAAAAGTACGGCAATGCATATATACCACCAAATAAAAAGTTTGCTATATTTGAAGACGGCATAAATCTTTTGGATAAAACACCATCAAGAATCAATTTTACATTTACTACTGGGGCGGTGTGGCAGAAAATGGACAACAGGGAACTAGGAATAGTGTCTGATTCAAATATATTGTCAAAAGAAAGTCTTAAGCCCAGATTGGATTCAGTAATTAGGAATAAAACACTGAGAGATATAAAAGATATAGAAGTTATTGCAATACTATATGATTCAAATAACAATGCCGTTGCCTTTTCTAGGACGAAGATAGATCTACTAGATAAAGAATCCACTCAAAATATTGTCTTCACTTGGCCAGAGCCATTTTCTGGAAAGGTTTATAGAATAGAGACAATATCAAAAATCTTAGGTAAATAATATGACAGAAATTGCCGAAATCAGGAATGAAGGGGGGAAGTATTTTTGGTCTAGGTTAAGAATAGATTGGATAATGTTTTTCTCTACTTTGACGATTTCTATTCTTGGTCTTTTTACCATGAACTCTTTTACCGGTATTGATACTTTCTTTCATAAACAGGTAATATGGCTAGTGATTTCTATTGTTATATTTTTTCTGCTCGGTTTTGGCGATTATAGATTCCTCAAAAAAACAAAAGTGATAATGTCTCTTTTTGTTTTCTTTCTTTTCCTACTTCTGATACTTTTTGCAATAGGTAAAATATCTAAAGGAGCACAAAGCTGGTTTGATTTTGGTGCTTTTGCTTTCCAACCATCGGATACTATTAAGCTCGTCTTGGTAATTCTTCTTGCTAAATATTTTTCCAGAAGACATGTAGAAATAGCGAATATTAGACATATTTTTGTGTCTGGTTTTTATACACTAATTGTTTTTTTGCCAGTTTTACTTCAACCGGATTTCGGCTCCGCACTGATTATATTTTTAATATGGCTTGGTATGATTTTGGTCTCAGGAGTATCAAAAAAACACTTGGCACTGGTCTTTTTGATAGGGGTGGTGGCATTTGGCGGACTCTGGGGTTATGTCTTGAAAGATTACCAAAAAAATAGGGTGATAAACTTCTTACATCCTCTTGCTGATATTCGTGGTGCCGGATACAATGCATATCAGTCCACAATAGCGATTGGATCGGGACAGGTATTGGGTAAGGGAATCGGTTATGGGACACAATCAAAATTACAATTCCTACCGGAATATAAAACAGATTTTATCTTTGCTGCATATGCCGAGGAGTGGGGACTTGTGGGTGTTTTAATTTTATTTTTTTTATTTGGTATTTTAATTTGGAGAATTGTGAGACTTTCGTATTATGGTGCAACAAACTTTGAGATATTGTTTGGGCTTGGTATTGCAATACTTCTAATGAGTCATTTCCTTGTAAATGTTGGTATGTGTCTCGGTCTCATGCCTGTTACTGGTATTAATTTCCCGTTTATGAGTTATGGAGGGACGAATTTACTCTCATCTTTTATTGCACTCGGTCTTCTTACTGGTATGAGTCACTATAAAAGAGATGCCCACAAAGACACGATAAAAAATGAGTTTTTGGGGTTATAAAAATATTTCCGTCTATCTTTAAGAGTTTTCTTATTTGAAAAATAGATAGCCAGTTATTGCATAACAAACCAACGAGAAAATAACCATGTATAATTTTGCGGTTTTTTCATCTTTGGCCCAGCCTTTTGCTATAATCCAGCCAGTCAAACCCGGTACGTTTGCGGATTGATTAAAGCTCCTATTGAAATTGTTATTGTTATCGAATTCTACAGACATATTTTTTATAGAAAATTAATAATAAAACCATTTACATTATATCACTTATTGTAAACTTGAACAGTTTCTTGAATCATTCTCGGTATACTAAATTTAAGATTGACCTTATTCTTCAAGGCTTTTCCATATTTTTCTCTCAAATCCTTATTCTTTATTAATATCTCAATAGCCCTTGAGATTTCTTCAATATTTTCTACTTTCACCAAAATACCGTTTATGTTATTTTCAATAATTTCCGGTATACCCCCCACAGCACTTGCCACTACCGGTAGCTCTGCTTTTCCGGCTTCGAGTATTACATAACCGAGTGCTTCCGTAATCGATGTGAGAGTAAAGATGTCAAAGGCTTTTAAATATTTTCCTGCCTCATCGATTTTACCGACAAGGAAGACTTTTCCTGAAAGGTTGAGTTCTGATATTAATTTATCGAGCCGACCTCTTTCGTCCCCTTCGCCGATTATTATAAAAGAAATATTTTCTGCCAAGTTTTTCTCTATTTTGGAGAAGGCCTCTATAGCGTATTTCAAACCTTTATTTTTATGTAGCTCGGATATAGTGCCGATCCATCTGTTATTTAACATGTCTTTGTTTCCAGCACCTATTTTTTCAAAGATCTTTTCTCTTGCAGAAGATTTGTCGATGAATTGAATATCGGATATACCGTTATTTATTAAAACCAGTCTGTTCCTTATTAAAGGCAAAGACTCTATTTGTTTTTTTACACTGGACGATACGCAGATTGTCATATGACTCATAAACACAGTTTTCCAGTGTATTATTTTTATGAGTGATCTTTGCCAGATTGGTCTATCCTCATTAAACGCCCATCCATGTGCGGTGAAGATTATCTTAGTATTGTGCCTCGGAATCATATTACAGATTCTGCTTGCAAGCGCAGCCATAATCCCCATTTTTGAACTATTGAGATGTAATATATCAGGATTATTTTTATAAATGATCTTCAGTATTGCAAAAAATTCAGCAACGTTCTTTAAAAGCCCTATTTTATTTTCAAGATTTAACCTCTCTATCTTTACACCAGCTCTCTCCAATTTCTCCTGCATCAATCCATTTCCGCCGAAAACTACGGTAATATCAAAATCATCTTTTGGTAAAGATGTCGCCAAATCAAAGACATATTTTTGAGCACCCCCCCAGTTTGATTTTGTAATCCCCAACAAGACTTTACTTTTTTGCGGAAACATGATTATATTTTAGTATGAATAAGATTAGATATCTAAGTATTTTTGTTGCAGATTTGATTCTATTTTTCGGGACACTATTCCTAATATTAGCTTTTAGATATGGTTATCCTATAGATAAAAATGTGATTAGTTCCCATCTTTATCCTTTCTCTATTATATTCGTTTTTTGGGCAATATCAATGTATATAGCCGGATTGTATGATAATAAACTTATGGCTTTTAGGAAAAAGATACCGGAGGCTTTAGGATGGACAATGCTTACGAATTTGATCTTTTCTGTGTTGATGTTTTATTTCTTACCGAATTTTGAAGTTGCACCGAAGACAAATTTGTTTCTATTTATCTTTCTTTTATTTGTCATTACTTTCTTGTGGCGCTCTTATATTTATTTTTGGTTTTCAAAGTCAGTAGTGCAAAAGGCGGTTATTATCGGCAATGGGAAAGAGATAGACGAGGTCTTTAATTTAGCCAAAGACAATCCAGCGCTCGGTGTTTCTTTTGTTTCAAAAATAGATAATATTGAAAACCTCTTAACCAAGATAAAAGAAAGTGGTGCTAAAGTAATTGTCGCTGATTTTAATGATCCTGTTATTAAAAATATAATACCACTGCTTTGTGATGGATTTTTTGCTGGTTTTTCTTTTATTAGTCTTGAAAATATATATGAGAATGTCTTTCATAAAATCCCTATTACTATTATAGATTATTCATGGTTTATAGAAAATGTTTCATCTTTATCCAGGAGAATTTATGATCTTCTTAAAAGAATCTCAGATATATTTTGGTCTTTTGTTCTCGGTGTTTTGTCTTTGATTCTATATCCATTTGTTTATGTTGCAATAAAGATTGAAGATAAAGGCCCTGTATTTATTTCACAAGATAGAGTTGGTCTTAATGGAAAGATAATAAGATTACGTAAGTTTAGGACGATGGGTGGAAATGAGCACGGTGTTTGGGTCAATGAGTCGGTAAACAAAGTTACACGAGTCGGATATTTCTTGAGGAAAACTCGTATAGATGAATTCCCCCAACTTTGGAATGTTCTTGTTGGGGATATTTCCCTCATCGGCCCAAGGCCAGATATCGCAGGTCTTGTGGATAGACTCATAGATGGCATACCATATTATAAATTCAGATATATTGTAAAACCAGGTCTTACCGGCTGGGCGCAGATAAGTCAGGAGAAACCCCCACAGTCCGTAGAAGAAACTCACGATAGATTTGCCTATGATATGTTTTATATCAAAAACAGGGGAGTGATAATAGATTTAAAAATATTTCTACGAACCATAAAGACGATCATTTCAAGGAGTGGAATGTAGTTTACGAAAATGCTATTATGTCGGCAATGAAACACAAAATACTTATAACAGGCGCTTCTGGATATGTCGGCGCAATGCTTCTTGATATTTTCTCCGGCAGGGAAGATGTGGAGACTATTATCGGCGTAGACAAAGATCCACTTCCTGAATTCTTGAAAGAAAATCCAAATAAAAATAAAATAGTTTTTATACAGGCGAATCTCGGGGACGACAGCTGGCAGAACAATGCCCGCTCTTATGCTCCAGACATCGTCATCCACAGTGCGTGGCAGATACGAGAGATGTATGGGCAGAAAGCTTTGCAGTGGAAATGGAATATTACTGGGTCTGACAATGTTTTTGATTTTGCATTTCTAAATAATAGCGTCAAAAAGCTGATACATTTTTCTACAGTCGCTTCATATTCCGCATATTCTACAAATACTTTAGAGCACCGCTTCACAGAAGCCGAACCTTTTAGAAAGAGCGATTATCTTTATGCCGAAGAAAAAAGGATAAGCGAGGAACATCTGGAGGAGAAATTCAAAGAGGCAAAGAAAGCAAATAAAGATATAAAAGTCGCTGTTGTCAGACCCGCCGCCATCACTGGCCCAAGGGGCAGATATATGAAAGTGCGTTTTGGTTTGCAGTCCGCCCTTTCAGGACAGCTCAAAGAAAATATGCTTCACAGGATAATCGCCAAGATGGTGTCTTTTGTGCCTGTTACACCAAAGTGGCTTCGACAGTTTATTCATGAAGATGATGTCGTGGATATTATCTCGCTTCTCACTTTTTCAGATTTAAAAAAAGATTATGATGTTTTCAATATTTGCCCGCCTGGCGACCCGGTGCTAGGAAAAGATATGGCAAAAGCTGTAAATAAAAAAAGTATTACAGTTTATCCTTGGATGGTGAGAATCGTATTCTTTATTTTCTGGCATTTGAGTCGTGGAAAGGTGCCAACCTCAAAAGGTGGTTGGAAATCTTACTCATACCCCATAGCAGTAGATGGTTCAAAGATCACGAGGGCTTACGGCTATCAATACAAATATCCATCTCTTGAAGCATTCTCAAAAATTTTGGGCAGATATTCCAAGTATGTTAAGTAGATGGTAAATTAGTTTGATTTGTTTTATAATCTAAATATGGAAAAGATACCTAATTTTCATGAGATTTCTGAAGGAAGAAAAGAATTGAGGAAAGCAATTCAAGAACTTGATATAAAAGAGGGTGATGAAAGCAGTCCTGAAACTGAAATCTTTGAGAAGCACTATAAAGGAGAAAAAGAAGCTTTAGATAAAAAGGCGTCTGCTTTTAAGATTGCTGATTTTAAAGATAAGAAAAATCCAAACCCAGAAGATAGTGGTTTAAAGGGTGCCAAAGAAGCCCTTAGAAAACAGAAAACAGAATACGAAGGAAACCTTGCAGAAAACTCTTCACAAATCGATCAAGAGGCGATACTTGGGGAAAATCCAGAAATCGCAGATGTCCTAAAGACCGTAGAGAATATTTCTGATTTAAAAGATTTTAGAATGCGAAGAATGTTGGAGATTTTGGATAAAAGGATTTCTTTGCCGACAAGAAAGAGAAATGAAGCGGTGCTCAAGACAATCAAAGAAGAGCTTGAAGCCAGTGAGGCCAGATTAGAACAATCTGATCAGATTACTCTTCGCAAGGCAGAGCTCATAGAATATAAAGAAGATCTTGGTCAAAGCGGGCATATTTGTGTTACTCCAACAGTAGAAAAAGCCTTGGAGGCAATAGGGGACAGAATGCTTACTGGAAAGCCGATATTCTTACATGGGCCAACGGGGACAGGCAAGACATCTCTTGCAAGGTTTGCATCATCGCATTTTACTGGCAAAGATTCGGAGATGGTCTTTTGTAATCCACAGACAAAAGAATCCAATGTCTGGGGCAAGACAGGTATAAGACCAGCCAAAGACGGTGCGATAGAAACCGTCGAAATATACGGACCTCTTGCAAGAGCAATGATGGAAGGCAGGACAGTTATATTTGATGAATTCACGGCTTTGCCAAAAGAGCAAATGGTCTTTATCAAAGGTGTTTTTAATGCAAAAGTCGGTGATAGGATAAATATTGTGGGAAACGGTGTCGTAGAAATCAAGCCAGGCTTTCAGATGGTCTTTACAGCCAACCTAAAATCCGAGAAGAATCCTGAAAGGCAAGATCTCCCGCCAGAAATCGCTCGCGAATTTGAGCAAAACAACTTAGAAGTCAAATATACTCCAGCTGACGAAGCTTATGATATTATGCTTGCTCGCCTTTTGAATAGAGATGGCTCTTTAGATATGTCATATTATGATTTGAATACCACCTTGCCGAACCTTTGTAAGGCGATGGCAGATATACAAGAGTCTTATACCAATGAAACCGACAAAGAAGTGGCAAGAAAAGCCGGTGCGATGGATGCTTCAGGGAAAGTGTATTCACTCAAGAAATTCGTAATGACTCAAGGTTCGGTGGAAGCGATCCTCTCTTCTTGGCTTGTAGAAAAGCAGACCGGTAAAAACGGCAGGACATTTGCCGAGTTTTTGGACGAAAGATTCAAGACAGCTCTCACATTCAAAGAATACACCAAAGAAGATAGAATTTTAGTTGCCAAGATTCTAGCCTCAAAAGGTTTCCTACTCACTCTCACCGCAAAAGAGCTTGATTTGCCGGATGATGTCTTTAAATTCAATACTATCAAGGCAATGCGCGGTGAAGAAGCGGTTGAAGAATTGAAAGAAAAATCAGGAGACATTAAGCACTTAAGCTTAAAAGAAGTCGCCGAGCTTGACCCGTTTCATAAACGAGCCGAATTATTGAAGGGTAAAGCTGAAGCTCTTTTGGGAGATGAAAATGCCGAAAAGGGAGATAATTTCAGTAAATCTATGAGGAGAAAATTAAAAGGCAAGCCAGACAAAAAACAGGAGACTCTTGATTCCGAATCCCTCAAGACCGAATTCACCTCTTTCCTTGAGCAGACATATAAAATGTGGGGTATTTCAGATGAGAAAATAAAAGACACTACCATAGAACCAATAATCATGGATCCGAAGACCGAAGACTATCAAGCCAGAAAAGCTGATATTGATACCTCTAAATTTGGTGAGTTTACTGTAAATCCCGATACTCAAAATCTGGACTGGGAGTCTCTAAAAGACAAAATCTTCGTCCCCGACCTTTCTGCTCTCAACGGTAAACCACTTTCGGAAGTAGCAAAACACCTGATTGACAATTATTCAGACAAATACCGACTACCAGGCATTGAATACTGGAAATTTATATTGGAAAATCCGGACAAAGTGCCAGCTGATGCAAAAGGAGTGAATTTAAAAGACGGCAAATACTACTTCAACTTTGGTTCCCTCGTTCGCAATTCCGGCGGCTACTGGATTGTGCCGTGTGCGTCTTGGGACGGGTCGGGTTGGTATCGCAGTGCGCGCTGGCTAGGCGATTCGTGGAGTGCCGCGTATCGCGTTGTCCTCCTCGAGATTTGATTTTTGCGCCCGCCGTTCTTACGGCGGGCGTTTGTCTTCTCTTCTGCCTTTCTGTTTTTTGATTTCTCTTGTTTTTGCGAATTTTTTTGGATTGTGGGGATATAATGTTATATTGTTTAGGCACTTGCAAATATGCGTGCGGGATTAACCCTGCTAAAGCTTTTAACGGAGTGAATCTTTCACGATGCAGTGTCGAGATATATGGTGCCAGGATTTTCTGCGAAATTTCAAAGAAAAGTGTGTTCCATATTCTGAAAAAAGATAAAAAATCTGTGCAAAGACTGGGGCATTATGATACCAAATTATATTCAGCCGGTACAATTGGGTAAGGCCTCTTGCTGGCAGTGGACTCGATGGCCTTTGCACTATCGTTCCCTCGTTCGCAATTCCGACGGCAACTGGAATGTGCCGTATGCGAATTGGGACGGGTCGGATTGGAATCGCAATGCGAACTGGCTAGACAATTCGTGGAATGCCGAATATCGCGTTGTCCTCCTCGTTACTTTTTATCATTTCCAATAGGTTCGGCTTTTGTCGAACCGTTTTGGTTTTGTCTTTCCACTTGATTTCTCCAACCGTATAGCACTCGGCCGATCTCTTCCATTTTCAATGAGATTTCACTGAAGGCGTCTTCTTTCAGACCTTTTAGTTCAAACAAGACATTGAGCATGAATTTGAGTAAATCATTTCTGGTATTAGCCTTATCTATCAAGAGGGCTCTCTTTTCTGGAGAAGTAAATATTGCGATGTAAACTGTCTCTATCATTTCCGCAAAAATAGAATCAATCCGCACACCCATGGAATAGCGGAGCATCTTGGGGATATGTTTGGTCTTACTTTGCCAGAAGACATAAGCTTCCAGTAGATTTGATGTTATCCCTGATAATTTTTTTGGCGGTAAAAATGATTTCTTTTTAATATTCATAATTTAGCTATTATAATGCATAAAGATAAAACATACACTGGCAAGTTTGAAGAGATTTTCTCTTATCAATCTCTGATGAGAAGTTGGTTAGAATTCAGAAACGGCAAAAAGAAAAAGGCAGATGTTGCGGATTTCTTTCTTAACCTATCAGGAAGTATCTTTGATTTAAAAGAGGAAATTATGAATGGCACCTATCGCCACGGAGGATATAAGTTTTTTCAAATCAGAGAGCCAAAACTGCGGGATATTCATAAAGCGACAGTCAAAGACAGAATAGTCCATCACGCTATTTATCGGGCAGTATATCCATATTTTGACCGATTTTTTATTTTTGATTCATATTCTTGTCGTCTGGAAAAGGGGACGCATCGGGCACTGGCTAGGTTTAAGTCTTTTGTCAGAAAAGAAGGCTTAAATAATACCAAAACCGTCTGGATATTGAAGGGTGATATTAGAAAATGTTTTGCTTCTATTGACCATCAGATTTTAAAAAAGATAATCGATCGGCATATAGTATGTCCGAGATTTATTCAGGTCATTCATACGGTCATAGACAGTTTTCTCAAGGGTATACCGCAGAGATAAGTTGTGGCTTGAAGGTTTGATACCTAAGGTGAAATTATTTCTAGCAGAGAATTTAAAATTAGAATTACATCCGGACAAGGTATTTATAAAAACCGCGAGCTCTGGAATAGATTTTCTCGGTTGGGTACATTTTGAGAAATATTGAGTCTTACGGACGAGGACAAAAATAAGAATGTATCAAGCCATTTTCCCCGATACAAAGGAGGAAGTGGTTTTATCATATTTAGGGTTATTGAGTTATGGAAATACCCACAAGATCAAGACAGATTTGCTAGAAAAGATTGGCAATCTAAGACCATGAGTTATAAGATTATAATCATACCCTGTTAAATTATATTTAAATTTGTTATCATATTAGTATGAATTTTGAAGCTATAAACCAGATGGCTAAAGGCCGTAAATCTCCAGAAAAATCCCAAAGACCAGAGAAAACTCAAGAAGAGCTTCGCCAAGCTCTTTCGGAACGGATGGAGAATATTCGCCTTTATGCTTTGGAACAGATAGATATTTATGAAGACATGCTGGAGAAAGGCGATTTTGATGACAAAGAGGGTGAACCAGAAGGAAGTGGAGAAAAAAGAAAATTAGAGATGCAAAAGGATCTTTTGCGGGCAGACAAGCAAATAGATAAAATAAAAGAAATGCTATCAAGCGATAAAGATCTGCCTCAAGAATCTGTCCCAGATATTACTTCTCTCAATTCTCAAAACAAAGCTATTTTGGAAGGACTTTTTGGAAAACCAGAAAAAGGGTTTGTTCCCACCCTAATCAAGCCAGAAGACCAAGACTACACCGCTCTAAAAGATGATACCGATACTGATAAATTCGGCGAATACATGTTGAATCCAGACATGCAGAATATAGATTTCGAAAATATTCAGGAATCCAAAATCTTTATCCCAGACCTGTCCTCCTTTGTCGGCAGACCACTCTGTGATGTCTTTAAGCATCTAGCGGATACTTACTCTGGTACCCACCACATCCCCGGTTTGGAATATTGGAAATGGCTTACTGAAAACCCGACCAAGACACCACCCTCTTTGAAAGATACGGATGTATGGTTCTATTTTCCCGGTTCCCTCGTTCGCAGTTCCGGCGGCGACTGGTTTGTTCCGTCTGCGCGTTGGGACGGGTCGGGTTGGCTTCGCAGTGCGGACTGGCTAGGCGATTCATGGCTTGCCGCTTATCGTGTTGTCCTCCTCGAGATTTAACCCCGTCAGAAGTCCAACGCGCTTAGTGATTAAAGATAAATTAAAACATTGAAGACTTCTGACGGGGTTTGATTTTTGCGCCCGCCGTTCTTACGGCGGGCGTTTATCTTCTCTTTTGCCTTTCTGATTTTTGATTTCTCTTGTTTTTGCGAATTTTTTTGGGTTTAAGAGTGTTATAGCTCTTATAATTTAAGGATGAAAATATTATCAATGGAAAAAATCAACAAGATTTGGTAAAATAAACTGATGCAAAAAGATTTCGATAAGTGGAATAAATTAAAAAAGGGTATTGACGCTCTAATAATCGATCCAGACCGATTTCCAAAAGAAGGTGAGGTGTGGATGTCTGCTGTAGGGAAAAATATCGGTTTTGAACAAAATGGTAGCGGAGATAATTTTTCTCGCCCGGTATTGATTATTAAGAAATTTAACAATCATATGTTTTGGGCAGTATCGCTTTCTACTAAGCAGAAGAAATTCGATTTCTATTTTAATTTTACCGATCTAAATGGTAATAAAGTATCGGCTATTCTAGCCCAGTTAAAACTTATAAGTATAAAAAGATTAAATAGGAAGCTCTATGATTTACCAAATAAGCAATTAAAAGAAGTTAAGAGTAAAATTAAGGATTTCTTGTAGAAACTCGAAACCCCGCTTTCGCGGGGTCTCTCGGAGCCTTTCGGCACTTTGTACATATAGTGTAGCAAATCGACATTCATTGTCAAGCGGGATAAAAAGAGTAATATAAAGATATGGAACGAATAAGTATAATAGAGGCGAAAAGAGCCGAAGACCCAGAAATACCAAAGGAATCAGCCGAAATGGCTGAACACGCCGAAGCGGTGGCTTTTGTGGAAAAGCACAGAGATTTTTTTGAGCATTATGCCAAGGGCAAGGTGAATATCGAGCCTGCCCCGCAAGGTCTTCTGACTTTTGCTTTTGATTTAGAGAAAAATACTATTTATGTCAATTCTATGTTTTATAAGAAACAAGGTTTTTCCGATGAAAAGACTCTTTTTGCGATATGTCATGAGATAGAACATTTCTCGGAAAAGAAAGCCATGCTTTTGGAAGAGGGTGGAGAAAAGAAATTTGAAAAATATTTGAAGAGGATAAAATCTTCCAAAGCTTTTTCTTTGATTGATAATTGCAATGGCGATATTAGGGAAAACAGATCTGTAGTTCAGAGAACAAACGAAGGTATGAAAGATCTTGAAGTCAAAACTTACAAAGAATATTTGTTTGCAGAAACTGATTTTACCTCACAGCCAAGGCATATACAGTTCAGCCATGCTCTCTTAAGAGAGGCACGAGTATCTGGCGAGCAATGCAAAGTTTCGGGAGATGTTAGAGTCGCTCTCGATGAAGTGGCAAAAGTAAAAGGGCTGATGGACATAATGACAAATCCAGAGACACCTATGTCTGTGCGTTTGAGATTGCAGGATAAATATATAATGCCTAAAATTGAAGCTCTTTTAGAAAAAGATATTGAGGATAAAAAGAAGCAAAAAGAAGAAGAGAAAAAAGGAGAAGGGCAGAAAGGACAAAGTGGTGAAGAGGGCGATAAGAAAGAAGGTGAGCAAGGAAAGGGAGAACAAAGTGAAGAAAGTGAAAAGAAGGATGATGGAAAAGATGAAAAGGGCAAAAAAGATGACAGAGGGAAAACAGAGAAGGGTCAGAAAGATAAAAGAGGCGACGAAAAGGGTGAAAATGAGAAGGGAAAAGATGGATTGCCACCCTGGCCGGGCAGGCGCTCTGCTCGCAATGACAGAGAGAAAGGAGAAAAAGAACCCGAAGAAACAGATCCAAATAAGATTTTTGCCGATGAATATGCCGAAGCCGAAAAGAAATTCCCAGAAGCTGTGCCGATGGAAGAGATAGAGAAAGCTTTCAAGGAGTGGAAAGAAGTGCAAAAAGGTAAAGATACTGCCGATAAAGCAGATGAAGATTATGCCAAGAAAATCGGTGTAGAGAAAAAGGATTTGCAGAATTATAGAAAAGTCGTCGAATCGCTTCAAAAAGCGGTGAACCCAGAGACAAATGTCGGAGTATTGGAAGAATTAAAGAATCTTTTTCAGAGAATAATTTCTAAAAGGCTAAAAAAGGCTCTTGCCCCGAAGTATCCTGTAGCCGAAGGTGATGAACTCGTAGATCCCGCACAGCTTGTCGCAGATGTGAAGTCTGGCAATCTAGAACCGCGGGTCTGGGAAGACACAGAGATAAGAGAAAGGAAGGGTGATAGATTTGGCGAAGTGGAGATTACCCTTGTTTGCGATAGATCAGGTTCAATGCAAGAGGGTCAGAAAGCCGTAGAACAACAAAAATCTGCTGTCTTGGTAATGGAAGTATTAAAAGAATTTGCTGAACTATGTGAGTCTGAAAAAATAAATATAGATAAACCCCTTGAAGTAAAATCTGAAATCTACGGTTTTGGTGCTGGCGAGGATAATAAACCGATGAAAAAGATGTCTGTGGAGCTTGGTGAAGCCGAGAGAATAGAAGTTTTGAAAAAGCTGTATGATTTACCCGGGACTACCACAGATTTTAATTGTCTTGAGGCTATAGACACCAATCTAGACGACAAAACAAAAATAAAAATCAAGATAGGCGAGTTGAAAAAGATAGTCATTGTATTTACCGATGGTGGCAGTGATAACCCAGCTAAAGTGCAAGGTGTCTTAAAGAGCTTAAGAGACAGTGGGGTGGTGGCAATAGGAGTGGGTATCACAAAAGCGGGGCAACCGGTTTTATCCACTTATGCGCCAAACGCCTTGGTCGTCGAAGACGCTACAAAATTGCCGATAAATTAAGTTATAATTTACATATGAACCCAGAATCTTTCACCCATCTCGCCAAATCCGCCAGAAAAAGCGAAAAACCCGAAAAATCCCAAGCTGAACTCCGTCAAATCCTCATGGAAAAGATGGAATCTTTGCGCATTTCCACTTTAGAGCAAATAGATATATATGAAGACCTGCTAGAGAAAGGAGATTTTGATGACAAAGAGGGTGAGCCAGAAGGAAGTGGAGAAGAAAGGAAACTTCAAATGCAAAGAAAGCTTCTAGGCGCAGATCAAAGAATAGACAAGATGAAGGCAAGGCTAGACAGCGGGGAAGAGCTACCACAAGAGCCAGTTTTAGATTCCGAATCTCTTAAACTCCAAAACCAAACTTTCTTGCAAGAGACTTTTAAGATTTGGTATAACGAAGTAAAATCCAAAGTAGAACAAATTCCTATTATAATAGACCCAAAGACCGAAGACTATAAAGCTAGGAAAGACGATACAGACCCTGCCAAATTCGGCGAATACACCTTGAACCCTGATACTCAAGATATAGACTTTGAAAATATACCAGAATCCAAAATCTTCGTCCCCGATCTTTCTTCCTTTGTCGGCAAGCCACTAGAAGAGGTAGCTAAACATATAATAGACACTTATTCTGCCACTCACCATATCCCCGGTCTAGAATACTGGAAATGGCTTATAGAAAATCCGACCAAGTCTCCAGTTAAACTAAAAGACGGTAAATACTACTTCAATTTCGGTTCCCTCGTTCGCTATTCCGGCGGCTACTGGGGCGTTCCGTGTGCGGATTGGGGCGGGTCGGATTGGGATCGCGATGCGCGCTGGCTAGGCAATTCGTGGGCTGCCGAGTATCGCGTTGTCCTCCTCGAGATTTGATCTTTGCGCCCGCCGTTCTTACGGCGGGCGTTTGTCTTCTCTTTTGCCTTTCTGATTTTTGATTTCTCTTGCTTTTGCGAATTTTTTTGACTTTCCCCTCGGTCATTGCGAGCTTCACGCCTGCCCCGTGAAATTGATTCTTTATTTCACTGGGGAAGCAATCCAGAATTCACCTCTGTCATTTTTTTCTCTATTGCAAAAAACTAAAAAATAGCTATACTTTCTCCATTATGATTAAAAGAAGATTTTGGGCTGTGGTGCTATTGCTTGCCTCATGCCTTGTCGGATATTTTGTATATTCAACCGAAGCACCGGCTTCAAAGTTTAAGTTCAAGCTAGGCCTTGACCTCAACGGCGGGACAGAGCTTGTCTATAAAGCAGACCTCACAAAAGCGTCTTCCACGCCTTCAGAAATCAAGAGTTCAATGGAAGTCTTGAGAGATGTTATTGAAAGGAGAATAAATGTTTTCGGAGTTTCCGAGCCCGTCGTCCGTGTTGAGAGAATCGGATTCACCGGAGCCGACAGCGAGCAACAGCTTATCGTAGAGCTTCCAGGCGTTACAGATATCAATGCCGCTATCGCTATGATCGGTGCTACCCCTTCGCTTGAATTCAGACTTCTCGCAAAAGATGCGGAAAAACTTACTCAAGATGAATTGAAAAATAAAAAGCCAGAAGAAATCTTTGAGGTGACAGGCCTCACAGGCAGACTTTTGAAAAAGTCTCAGCTTGAATTCAATCAAACCACAGGCGAAGCTATGGTGGGGATACAGTTCAACGCCGAGGGTGATGAACTCTTTGCCAAAATCACAAAAGAAAATGTCGGCAGAAGCTTGGCGATTTTCTTGGATGGCGATCTTAAATCCATGCCAACTATAAAAGAAGAAATCCGCGGAGGGAAGGCAGTAATCTCTGGAAGCTTCAATGGTAGTGCTGGTATAAAAGAAGCGCAAAAGCTTGTAAACAATTTGAATCTTGGTGCACTTCCTGTGCCGATAGAGCTTATCTCAACCCAAAGCATAGGAGCTTCTCTTGGACGCGATGCGGTAGATGCTTCCGTAAAGGCCGGTATTCTCGCATTTATTTTGATTTCAATTTTCTTGATAATCTGGTACAGACTTCCGGGAGTTTTGGCGGTTATCGCCTTAGCGATTTACACAGCTGTCAACTTGGCGCTGTTTAAGCTTATTCCTGTCACACTCACGGCTTCAGGTATCGCAGCATTTATCCTTTCTGTCGGTATGGCAGTCGATGCAAATATTCTTATCTTTGAAAGAATGAAAGAAGAGCTCGCAAGAGGCAGAGAGCTCGGTGATGCGATACAAGAAGGTTTCCACAGAGCATGGACATCTATCCGCGACAGCAATACTTCAAGTATGATTACCGCCGTTATCCTTTATATGTTCTCAAGCACGGCAGTCGTAAAAGGCTTTGCACTAGTATTCTTCATCGGCGTTGCCGTTTCAATGTTCTCGGCTATCACAGCTTCAAGAACCTTACTTTTGTCTGTGAAGCACGATCATGCAGGAAGAGTTTTAAGATTCCTATTCGGTGGAGGTTTTAGAAAAGCTAGGACTAATCTTCAATAAAAATATGTTTATAGTAAAAAACAGGAAAATATTTTATACGCTTTCCATAATCTTGGTTGTCGTATCAATAGTTGCCCTTTCAGTCTGGGGACTTACACTTGGTATAGATTTCAAAGGCGGTTCGTCTATAGAATTCCAATATTCGGCAGACAAGCCAGCGCTTGATGCGGTGAAAACACAGATAGACACATTGGTCTTTGAGCCGTCAATAAAAGGCACATATCTTCTTGCTCCATATGGTGCAAACGGCTATGTCTTGAATTTGAGGACAATAACAGAGGGGGAGAGGACACAGCTTGTCTCGGCAATCACAGATACAGTCGCTAATGCTTCGTCAACAGCAGGAACAGTCGAATTCAAGAAGTTTAACTCCGTTGGCCCAGCCCTTGGAAAAGAAGCACAGACAAAATCATTGATATCTATTATCCTTGTCTTGGTATGCATCGTGCTTTTTATCACTTTCGCTTTCAGAAAAGTTTCAGAGCCGGTTTCTTCTTGGAAATACGGTATTATCTCAATCATTGGTCTTTGCCACAATATAATAATCCCAGCTGGTGTATTTGCTGTCCTTGCGCACTATTATCCAGGGTATGAAGTGGACACGCTTTTTGTCACCGCAATCCTCGTGATTCTCGGTTTCTCAATTCATGACACTATCGTGGTGTTTGATAGAGTTAGAGAAAACTTGAGAAACAGTAATGCTTCAAAAAATAAAAAAGGATTTGACGAAGTCGTCGGACAGAGTATTTCCCAGACATTTGTAAGATCAGTAAACACTTCTCTTACAACTCTTATCGCAATCCTTGTCGTCTATCTTATTGGCCCAGTAGCCACCAAGAATTTCGCCCTCGTCTTATTCATCGGTATTTTCTTCGGAACATATTCTTCGATATTTATTGCTTCGCCTTTGTTGGTTACAGTTGATACTTGGAAGAATAAGCAAGCTGTCAGAAAATAAAAAAGTAAACACAATAATACAAACAGCCGCGCACTTCGTGCGCGGCTGTTGTTTATATTAAATTATACCAAATAATATCCTTAAAATCAGGCATTTTTAGTTATCTACACCTTATCCAGAGAAAGCCCCAAAATCGCTTGACTCCAAACTAAATATGAGTATAATGGTTGAGCTATTCCTTTTACTAGGAATAGCGTTCTTTTACAACTAAATAGTCAGGTACGCATTTAGTGAATGTGTACTTGGCAGTACAAGATTTATGATCGCATTATCCGAAGAGGATAATGCATAGCCCCAGTAGTAGAATAAATTCACTACGGGGTAAAAATTGTGCGAGTCTAGGTCAAAGTCATGACGAATCATGACAGTTATATTCTGTAATTTTATTTCATTTAATAATGTGAAGTAAAATGCAGAACTAAAATAAACCCAGTGAAATAACAAATCAAATTTCACGGGTCAAGTTATTGTTTTTTCTTTTGTTCCGTTTGGAATTCCTAAAGAATTTCACCCGAGTCAATTTATTGATTTTCGGGCCCGAAACTAAATACTTTTTTTAAAAGTATTTTTATTTTAGAGTTTGATCCTAGCTCAGGATGAACGCTGGCGGCGTGGATAGGGCATGCAAGTCAAGGGGACCCGCAAGGGTAACCGGCAGACGACATAGTATAAAGTAGGTACGAACCTCTGAGTCAGGAATAGCCTGTCGAAAGACAGGGTAATACTTGATGGTCCGTATGCGAACTTTGAACAGAAAGTTTTTTGTGTTTAAAGTTCACATACGGTAAAGATTTATCGCTTAGAGATCGGCCTGCTCGGTATCAGCTAGTTGGTAGGGTAATGGCCTACCAAGGCAATGACGCCTAGGGGGAGTGAGAGCTTGGCCCCCATGGATGGAACTGAGACACGGTCCATACACCTACGGGTGGCTGCAGTCGAGAATATTCGACAATGGAGGAAACTCTGATCGAGCGACGCCGCGTGGAGGATGAAGTACTTCGGTATGTAAACTCCTTTTGTAGACTAGTAATTTTTGAACAGTCTAAGAATAAGAGGTTGCTAAACTC
>JBAZRH010000001.1:300000-428695 GCA_041663045.1 Candidatus Paceibacterota bacterium | reverse complement strand
GCGCAAATTAAAAATTGTGAAGAAAACTTTTTTGCGGGGTGGCGAGGTTTCCGAGCGACGGCGGGGCTGGCTTCCTTATTGGGGGTTTTGCTCAAAAAATGTTCGAACATCAATCAAAAAACACCGCAACGACCCGCGAGAAGCACACTGCTGTGCTTTGAGTGGGTTGTCGTTTCGGATATACGGTGGAATTCGAACGCCGGAGCCGTGTTTTTTCAGCAGAAAAAACCGCGAGGCGGTGCCCAGCCCGAACCGAGCGACGGCGAGGTGAGAGGTGAGGGAGAAATTTCCACCGTCTCCGCCAGATTTCCAAATTCGAATTATGAAATATATAGCGCTTTTAAGAGGAATAAACACCGGCAAAAATAGACGAATTGATATGAAAAAACTTAAAGCCCTTTTTGAGTCATTGGGTTACGTGAATGTTTTAACCTATATTAATTCTGGAAATGTAACTTTTGAAACAGAAAGTAAACAACAAGATATTTGCAAGAAAATAGAATTAAATATTAAAAAAGAATTTAGTTTTGACGTTCCAACCCTCATTAAAACAGAGAACGAGATGATAAAGATTGCTGATGCAATACCCGAAAACTGGCAAAATGATTCATCTCAGCGATCCGATGTGGCCTACTTGTTTTCGGAGATCGATTCGAAAAACATCATCGATCAATTACCTATAAAAAAAGAATTCATTGATATTCGTTATATAAAAGGTGCAGTCTACTGGAACGTTGATAGGAAAAATTATAACAAAAGTCATTTGAATAAAATAATAGGTCACAAACTTTATCAGTTTATGACAGTGAGAAATGTTAATACCGCCAGATATTTGGCTAACAAAGACGTAAAATAATTACTATAATTTTCATGAAATGGATTTATTTACCAGTAGTTGGAGATTAGCAAATAAAGAAGTAGAGAATGATATGCGAGATAAAAAAGTAAATATAGAACCAGAATGGAAAGCAGTGCTTGGGGATTATTTTGAGTCCAATGAATTTAAAAGTTTGGCGGATTTTGTCAGAAAAGAATATGAGACGAAAGCTGTCTTTCCGAAACCGCAGGATATATTTCGGGCTTTTTGGCTTACTCCATTTTCAGAAGTTAAGGTTGTGATACTCGGGCAAGATCCATATCACGATGTCGGGCAAGCACACGGGCTTTGTTTCTCTGTTCCAGACGGAGAGAATCCTCCACCATCTCTTAAAAATATTTATAAGGAAATCGAAAGCGATACCGGTATCAAAAGAGATTTCACAAAAGGTAATCTTGAAAACTGGGCGAAACAGGGCGTGTTTCTCTTAAATGCGATTCTGACAGTAGTGGCACATACACCAGCATCTCACAAAGAAAAAGGTTGGGAAGATTTCACAGATACTGTCATAAAGAAGATTTCAGATGAAAAAGAGAATATCGTATTCATATTGTGGGGAAACTATGCTCGCGGAAAGAAAAGCTTGATAGATAATGAGAAGCATTTAGTCTTGGAATCTCCGCATCCCTCGCCATTTTCCGCTTATTCTGGATTTTTCGGTTGTAAACATTTTTCAAAGTGTAATGAATATTTGAAAGAACACGGAAAGGGGGAGGTGGAGTGGTAGTACGTAAAAACACAGGCGGGCGCGCGAAGCGCGCCCGCCTGTGTTTTTTTTAATGAGCTATCGCGAAGCCGATGACCTTTCTAGCGCCCGCCTTTCTTAGAGTTTTTGAAACCTCGTTCATTGTCGTACTGGTTGTGATTACATCGTCTATTATTATCACACATCTATTTTTTACTTTATCTGTGTCAGCAGAAAAACACCCTTTCAAGTTTTTCAAACGTAATGCGCGATTCTTTAGCTTTGACTGATGAGGAGTCTCTCTTATCTTCTTAAGTGCTTTTGTTTCGATTTCGAAATTTATCCCATTGTCTATTTGTGCTAGCTCTCGAACAATCAATTCACATTGATTGAATCCACGTTCGCGAAGGCTATTTCTACTCACTGGTATTGGTATTAGTAGGGGATTACGGAAATTTTCAAAGGCCATTTTATCGCTAATCTCTTCCAGCATGAATTCATAAAGTATTTTTGTAAATTTCTTGAGGATCTCTCTATTCCCCCTATATTTTATCTCCCAGATCGCTTGTCTAACGGTTTTATTTTTATATTGAAATACGGCTTTAAATTGTTCATCTTTTATCTCATTAGCTCCGGGTAGATTATTAGCTTCATCGATATCCATCTTTTCTATCTTTTCTACAAACTTCTCTTTTGGTAGTATCAGGGACAAAACCTTATCAAGTACTTCTTTTAATTTCTTCATTTTGATATATTTTTCCGCTTTATGATATAATAGTCAGTGAAAATAAGGAATATGAATAATCCATTCACCAATTTGTTTAGTTCGTTTTTCGCGCCGAAAGAAGTAAGTGTACTTGGTATAGACTTAGGTCCGTCATCTGTTAAAGTAGTTCAATTAAAAAAGAAAGGTGGGAAGGCAGTACTTGAAACATACGGGGAACTTTCCCTTGGCACTTATGCAGGTACAGACACCGGCAGATCAACCGTTCTTGGCACAGACAAGCTAGCTCTTGCTGTGAAAGATCTTTTGAAAGAATCAAACACTACCACTTTAAATAGCGGTATGTCCATTCCTATAGGTTCTAGTTTAATAACTTTTATAAAACTCCCGACAACAGATGAAAGACAGCTCGCTGAAATGGTGCCAATGGAAGCTAGAAAATATATTCCAGTTCCAATTTCTGAAGTCAGTGTTGACTATTGGCCGATACCGAAAGATGAAACGACCATCTCAGAGTTTCAAAATGGTCAAAAAGTAGAGGCAAGCAAAGAGACAGAAGTACTTCTTGTTGTTATACACAATGACGCTATAAATAAAAATAATGATATACAAAAACTCGTTGGGCTCAATAACACTTTTTCTGAAATAGAGATATTTAGTTGTATGAGGGCAATGCTGGAGACATCAATTGCTCCACAAATGATAGTAGATTTTGGTTCAAATTCAACGAAGGCTTTTGTGGTTGAAAAAGGAATACTTAGAACATCCCATATTATAAATCGTGGAGCACAAGATATCACGCTGGCGATTTCGAAGTCCCTCGGCATATCTTTTGAGGAGGCAGAGAAAATAAAGAGGATGCAAGGAATAGTTTCAGAAGCGGGGAGTGACAAAAATATTTTAGAGGTTTCTTCTGTTACTCTTGATTTTATACTTTCTGAAATTAGTCGAGTTTTGACGAACTATTATAGGAAAAATGGCAAGAAAGTCAGTAAAGTTACTCTTACTGGAGGGGGTGCTTTACTTAAAGGGCTTAGAGAAAAAGCACAATTATCTTTTGAAACACCAGTTGAACTTGCCAATCCATTTTCTAAGGTAGAATATCCGGCATTTTTGGAGGAAGTTTTGAAAGACGCGGGGCCGGAGTTTGCTGTTGCTATAGGTTTGGCCATCAGAAAGTTACAAGAAATATAATCCACAGTTTCTACTTGGTGTCTTGTTTTTAATTTTAGTGTATAATATACAAGGAATGGAAACTAAGTTTCAAACATCTTTTATACCGAAAAAACCGATTGTTGAAGAACATCAGCTAGCTCCTAGAGTGAGTTTGTTTTTACTCGTGTCTATTATTGTTTTTCTTGTAGCTGTTGGCCTTGCTGGCTGGATATTTCTAGAAAAGAAAGTACTTATTCAGAAAATCGACACAGACAAGCAAACAATTGAAGCAAATAAAAGCAGTTTTGAAACCGGTACTATAGAAAGCATGATCAGACTTGATTCAAGGATTAAGGTTGCCAATCTTCTTATGTCTAAACATATTTCTATGAGTCCGATCTTTTCTTTTTTCGAAGATAGAACCCTCAAAAATGTTAGATTTAGGAGTTTCAAGATTTCTTTAACAGGCGGAGCTTCTGGGGGAGATAGTTTGGCTAAAGTAGATATGAATGGTCAAGCTAGAGATTTCAAAACCGTTGCTTCACAAGCAGATGAGTTTGGTAAAATAGAATACAGAGAGATTATCAAAGCACCAGTGTTTGCTGATTTAAATCTCACTCAAGATGGCAGTGTATCTTTTTCTTTCGTCACACTGATTGTTCCAGACTTTATTTCCTATGCAAAATCAGTAAACCTTGTAAATAAATAATATGAATTTTATATTGCCATTAATTTTAATACTTTCTTCCATAGGGATATTTTTCGGTTATGTAGATCCTGGATATAAAGGCAGTGGAAGTATTGTCGAATCAGACATCTCCACTTATGGTATCAAACAACTTCAGAATGAATATACAAAATACGAGACCACTTTAACTAATTCCACAAAAGTCGTCCAAAATAGGAAATCTTTAACAGATAAGAATAATAAAATCACCGAATCAGATAAAACCAAGTTGATTAAGATGGTTCCAGACAACATAGATAATGTAAAGCTTGTCCTCGAGATTAGTAGTGTGGCAGAAGCTAGAAATCTTTCACTCAAGAACATTTCTATTGGGAGTAGTGCAAAAACACTAGATTCTATCGGACCAGATAGCACACCATACGGTACCCTTGCTCTCAAATTCTCTGTAAATGCTACCTATGATAACTTCTTAAACTTAATGAAAGATTTAGAACAAAATCTTAGGATTATAGATATAACTGATATCTCCTTTACGTCCACAGATACAGGTTTTTATGATTTTAGCGTATCGTTAAACACATATTGGTTGAAATAAATAATATGAGTAGAAATAAAATAATTATAATAGTAGTAGTCATAGTCCTGGGTATATTAGCCTACATGTATCTTACTAAGAATCAAGATACTACAGGCACATCTTTGGTTGCAGAAAAGAAAACTGCAGATTTTGCGGATGCAAAGAATATTTTGACACTATTAAACAGAATGAATCAAATCAAATTGGATGACTCTATATTTAACAGTGCAGTATTCCAGAGTTTAAAAGACACCACTGTCACTTTAGTGAGTCAACCAACAGGTAGGAACAATCCTTTTGCTCCTCTTGGTACAGATGGTACAAAGACTCAATCCTCGACAAATACAAAAACATTTATACCGGCTAGATAATCATAATATATGAGCATATTAGAGCTTTTGGTTCGTAAAAATATAATAAACAAAAGCGATATTTCCAAGATAGAAAAGCAGGCTAATTCATCGGGAAAGACTATTGATAAAGTTTTAGATGAGATGGGAATATCGTCAGACTCAATCCTTGATGCTAAGGGTGAGTATTTTAATGTTCCAACTCGAAATCTTGAGAATTACTCGGTTCCTTTTTCAGTTTTGAAGTATATTTCAGAGGATGCAGCCGCACATTATAGATTTGTACCCATTTCCTTAAAAGAAGGTGTCCTTGAGGTTGGAATAGTTGATCCAGAGAGTATTGAAGCAAGAGACGCCTTGAACTTTATTGCTGGTAAACTAAATATACCTTACAAAATCTTCCTTATTTCAGAAAAAGATTTTGAGAAGACACTAGAGAGCTATAAAGGGCTTTCTGGAGAAGTAACAAAGGCACTTACAGAACTTGAATCTGAGCTTTCTTCAGATCTTGAAGATATCGAACTTACAAAAGGGGATGGTAGTCCAGCAAATGGCACGATAGAAACAAGAATTATAGAAGACGCACCCGTTACCAAGATAGTTGCAACGATTTTAAGATATGCGACAGAAGGTAATGCTTCAGATGTACACATTGAACATATGAGGGACAAAATCAGAGTTAGATTTAGGGTAGACGGAGTTTTAAATACAAGTCTGGTTTTGCCAGTAGAGGTTCATCAGGCGGTTGTCGCTAGAATTAAGATTCTTGCAAACATGAAACTTGATGAAAAGAGAAAACCACAAGACGGCCGCTTTTCTGCAAAGATAGATGGTAGAAAAATAGACTTTAGAGTTTCTACTTTTCCTGCATATTATGGGGAGAAGGTTGTGATGAGAATTCTTGATCAAGAAAAAGGAGTAAGATCTTTGGAAGATATGGGTCTTTCTCCAAGATATATAAAGATGGTACGCGAAGCGATGAAGAAATCATACGGAATGATCTTGATCTCTGGTCCAACAGGTTCTGGTAAGACAACCACTCTTTACGCTATGCTCAATGAAATAAATAAAGACGAGAAAAACGTTTTAAGTTTGGAAGATCCTATCGAGTACAACATTGAAGGAATGAGTCAGTCACAGGTATTTCCGGAGATAGGTTATACTTTTGCTTCTGGTCTGAGGACGACTTTGCGTCAGGACCCAGACGTTATTATGGTGGGAGAGATTAGAGATAAAGAGACAGCCCAACTTGCTGTGCAAGCTGCACTTACTGGCCACTTAGTGCTTTCAACGATACACACGAATAACGCTGCTGGTGTGGTGCCTAGACTTATAGATATGGGAGTTGATCCGTATCTTATTCCACCGACTCTAATTCTTATTATGGCCCAAAGACTTGTGAGGAAGATCTGTCCAGGCACAGGAAAACCGTTGCCAATAGATGGAAGTATAAAGGCTATGATAGACAAACAGTTTGAAGATTTACCGAAGGAATATAGAGATGAGATACCTAAAGCCAATGAAGTTTTAGCTCTTGAACCTAGTCCGACATGTCCAAATGGTACGAGAGGTAGAATTGCTGTTTATGAAATGTTCAATATGGACAAAGATATAGAACAGGTAATTTTGAAAGATCCAGTTGAATCAGAGGTCTTTAAGGTAGCTAGAAAGAAAGGTATGATAACGATAAAAGAAGATGCTATTATTAAAGCTATGCAGAAGACAATACCATTTGAATCAATTAATGATCTGTAATTCCGTTTCTAAAAAAGTCTTTTGATGATATAATATAAAGACCATGCAAGACAAAAAGAAAATCTTGATAGTAGATGATGATAAGTTTCTTTTGAATATGTATTCTCTTAAATTTGAGAGAAATGGTTTTGAGGTAAAAGTCGCTCAAGGAGGCGAGGATGCAATAAATATTTTAAAAGACGGTTTCAAACCGACAGTTCTCCTTATGGATCTTATTATGCCGGTAATGGATGGCTTTGAAATGTATGAGAAAATAAAAAAAGACAATCTTGCAGTCGGTGCTGTAGCTATAATGCTTACGAATCAAGGTCTTACCTCTGATATAAATAGAGCTAAAGAGCTTGGTGTACACGGATATATTGTAAAGGCGACAACAATTCCGTCAGAAGTGGTAGAAGAAGTGATAGGGATTTGTAATGCAAACACAAAATAAATTATTATATTAAAATTATAACTCTGATGGATTATAAAAAAGAATTAAATGATTTAATAAAGACAGTGGCACAGGAAGGAGCTTCAGACCTACATTTGTCTGAGGGTAGACATCCTATGATAAGGGTTTCAGGTCTTTTAATTCCACTAGTTAATAAAAGTGTTTTAAACAAGGAAGATACTTTTGGCATATTGTCAGAGTTGATTACCAAAGAGAACAGAGATATCTTTCTGAAGACAAAAGAAATGGACTTTTCTTACAATTCAGAAGGATCCATAAGATTTAGAGGAAATGCTTTTTTTCAACAAGGGGTTGTCAGTATCGCTCTTAGACTTATACCTAAAAAGATTAGAAATTTTGCAGAATTAAACTTACCCGATATTTTAAAAGCCTTTACGGATAAACAGCAAGGATTTTTCTTGGTTGTTGGCCCGGTAGGACAAGGAAAAACCACTACCCTGGCTGCTATGATAGAAAATATTAATGAAAATAGAGCAGAGCATATTATTACCATTGAAGATCCTATAGAATATATACATGAGCAGAAAAAATCTATTGTAGATCAGAGAGAGGTACGAATAGACACTGTAGATTTCCCAACAGCCCTAAAGAGTATGTTCAGAGAAGATGTAGACGTTGCTCTCGTGGGTGAAATGCGCGGAGCAGAGACAATAGCTACTGCGGTAACAGCCGCTGAGACGGGACATTTAATCTTTTCTACTCTTCATACAAACAGTGCGGCGCAGACAATAAGCAGAATCATAGATTCTTTTCCAGCTGAACAACAAAATCAGATCAGAGTTCAACTTGCTAGTAGTTTAACCGGTATTTTTTCTCAGAGACTTATACCAAGGATTTCTGGTGGCCTTATTCCTGCTTATGAACTTTTGATAAACAACAATGCCGTATCAAACCTTATTAGAGAAAACAGAATTCATGAGATAAATTCTGTGATAGAGACAAGCTCTCAAGATGGTATGATAGATATGAATAGATGTCTGGCTGAGCTTGTTGGTAGAGGCGAAATAACTGTTGAAAATGCTTATCTTTATGCGATCGACCCAAAGATTTTGGAGAAAATGTTGTAAACTATTTAAAATAAATGATTTTCAAATACAAAACAGTTGATATACCAGGGGCGACACCAAAAGATGGAACAATAGACGCCGTGAATATGGAGATTGCTATAAGTGCTCTTCAAAAAAGGGGTCTTACTATACTATCTATTGCACCAGAGGAAGAGGGTTCTTTTTTTGAGAGGAATATATCTTTTTTTGAAAGAGTTTCCAATAAAGATATTGTTATTCTCTCAAGACAAATGGCCACTCTCTTTGAGGCACAAGTACCTGCCCTTAGAATATTTCAACTTCTTGCGATGCAGTCCGATAATCCGACATTACGAAGAAAGATTAAAGAAGTCGTGGATGATTTACAGTCTGGGAGTACAATCTCAGGAGCATTGAACAAACATCCAGATGCATTTTCTCCTTTCTATGTAAATATGGTGAAGGCCGGGGAGGAGTCTGGTAAGCTCGATCAAACATTCTTGTATTTGGCCGATTACTTAGACAGAACATACGAGGTAACTTCGAAGGTAAAAACAGCACTTATTTATCCCGCTTTCGTTATCTTTACTTTCGTGGCTGTTATGATGCTTATGCTTACAGTTGTAATTCCAAAAATCAGCACTATTTTAAAAGACTCTGGCCAAGCGGTGCCGATATATACTAAAATCGTTATTGGTTTGTCAGATTTCTTTGTAAATTATGGAATATTTTTCTTAATAGCAATTATAATCGGAGGATTCTTCCTCTGGAGATACTTACGCACCGAAAACGGTAGAATCTCGCTCGACGATGCCAAGATAAAAACACCTTTCATTAAGAATCTTTATAATAAACTGTATCTTTCAAGAATTGCAGACAATATGAACACCATGCTTTTGTCTGGAATTCCAATGGTAAGAGGTCTAGATCTTACTTCTTCTGTCGTAGATAATAAAATATATGAAAAGTTGCTCCAGAAGACAGTTGAAGATGTAAAAGGTGGTAGTTCTGTGTCAGATGCAATGGCTAAACACGAGGAGATTCCTGGGATTTTCGTACAAATGGTAAAGATCGGAGAAGAAACAGGTCAGCTTGGTAATATTTTGAAAACTCTCGCGGCTTTTTATAGAAGGGAAGTTACAAACTCTATAGATTCAATTGTAAGCCTTATAGAGCCAGCGATGATAGTCCTACTTGGCTTGGGCGTGGCATTCCTTTTGGCATCTGTCCTTATTCCTATTTACAATATTTCGTCGGGGGTTTAGAAGCTCGCTCGGCAAGTGCTTTTGAAAACCGCGCATGATTTCCTGCTGGAAATCTGCTATTCTCGCGCCGTCGCGCTGTGAAATGATTTTCAAAAGCACTTGTCTCGCTCGCTATTAAAAGACTACGAAGTTATCAACATCCCTCAGACCTGTTTCTTTTGCAAACAAAGGTGGTATAATTGGGTGGCAAGCTTGAATCTCTCGAGAGATTTTGTCTTCAATCAAACATTTCTGCCTTGAGCAAGCGGGAAAGTAAAAACTGAAGACGCAAGCCGTTTATTAGTTAGTTGATTTTTAACGTTAAAAATTAAAATTATGAAGAAAGGTTTTACATTGATCGAGCTTTTGGTGGTCATTGCCATCATTGGTATTCTTTCATCGGTCGTCTTAGCTTCTTTGAATTCTGCAAGATCAAAAGGATCTGATGCAGCTATTAAGTCAAACTTGGCCAATGCAAGAGCACAGGCCGAGCTATACTATGATAGTAATACAAGTTCATATTCTGGTGTTTGTGACACGGATTTGGCTACTACCAAATCTATTGAGAGTCAGATTGACGGTGCTAAAACAGCTAGCGGCATAACAGCAGCGACGAATGTAATATTAGCTACAGCTGGTTCTGGTATTCTAGCCACATGTCACGTGGCAGCCAACGGAAGTGCTTGGGCAGCAGAAGTCCCACTAAAGGCTAGTACCGCCGGCACCCCATCAATGTTTTGTGTAGATAGCGCTGGTAATGCTATTACTAAAGCAACTGCTTTGGGAGCAAGCGCCACTGTTTGTCAATAAAATCAGTTTAGTTTGATTTATTACAAGACCCCGACAAGGGGTTTTGTTTTATCCAATTATTTTGATATAATATCGTGCATATGAGGAAAGGTTTTACCCTAATAGAGCTTCTTGTGGTCATTGCTATTATTGGTCTTTTGTCTGCGGTGGTTATGACGGCACTCGATAGTGCGAAGAAAAGAGGAGATGATGCCGCTGTTAAGTCAAATATGAATAATATTGTAAAACAATCTTTGATAGTGAATACATTACCATCAATTATTAGTGGGGTTGTTTCTTGCGGTTCTAGCCCGTCTTCTTTTTCTAGTGATGCAGTAATTCAAAGACAGATATCTGCTACAGCGGAAAGATCCAAGGGGAAATTAGTTTATTGTGTTTCAAATGGCTCTGGTCTTTGGGCTGTGAGTGCTCCATTGAATAGTCCTATAAATACTGGAGATCATTGGTGTGTAGATAGTGATGGTTTTAGTGGAGAATCATCATCAGATTATTACGGTTTTAACGGTACATCCTGTATCAGATGATACTTTAAGACCTCCCCTCTGGGGTTTTATTAAAGACATAAAGTGAGAGGAAAGATAAAGCTGTATTTCTCATCCTAGCCGAGGAGGATATTATAAGGTGAACACCTTTTATTTTTGTCTAAAAAATTATATAATTAACGTATGAAGACTTTTACTAAATCAAGAGGGTTCACTTTGGTTGAGATTGTTATTGTTATAGGTATCATGGCTTTTCTCACAACAATCGTTTATACATCTCTAAGTAGTTCAAAAGCGCAGAACAGAGATCAACAAAGGGTTTCAGATATGAGTAGTATTCAGTTGGCACTTGAAGTATATTTTAATAAACACAGAACATATCCACAGAAGCTTTGGATAGAGGAAGGCGATCCTATTGGTACAGATATGTTGACATATCTTGTTCCTGAATCCCTCCCGTCTAAAATAGTATCACCCACAAGCGATCCTTTGGGTGGGTATCATTATTTGCCTATCGGGGGCTCGGCTTGTGCCTCTTATCACCTTTGGACCACACTTGAAACTAAGATAAGTGCTCTAGATTCAAAGAAGGGTTTTGATTCTTCAGGCTTAAATACGACTTCTCCATGCACAACAAAAGTTACTAATCAATATTATCATGATGTATATGTTAATGCGTCATCTAGCCCACTTGTATATGATGTAACTCCCCAATAAAAAAGTGAGTGTTCTATATTTAATTATATTTTTTGTTTTTGGTACAATCGTCGGAAGTTTTCTGAACGTCTTTGCTTTGAGGTATAATACCGGCCTCTCATATATTTCAGGAAGATCAAAATGTTTCTCTTGTGGCAAAGGACTTCTTTGGTATGAGTTAGTACCGATTTTGAGCTTCCTAGTTTTAAAAGGCAAATGTTATGGATGTAAGAGTAAAATATCAATACAATATCCTTTAATTGAGACGATAACTGGGTTTATATTTGTTATGATTCTTTGGAAAGTGGGTTTTACAATGCTTTTGCCTTTCTATCTTTTTCTAGCCGGTCTACTTGTGGTTATCTCTATTTACGACTTTAAACATAAGATAATCCCAGATGGTATGGTTTTTACTTTTGATATGGTGGCGCTTGTACTTCTTTTCACAAGATTCGGTTTCTTAAACACGTTCAGTAATCATTTTTTACTTGATTTATTAGCAGGACCAATTCTCTTTGCTTTCTTTGCTTTTCTATGGCTTATCTCTTCAGGTAAATGGATGGGTTTTGGTGATGCTAAGCTTGCTCTTGGGGTCGGCTGGCTTCTTGGACTTTCTTCAGGGATTATGGCGATTATGCTTGCTTTCTGGATAGGGGCTATAGTCAGCATTTTACTCATTTTTTTGCAGAAGTTGAATTTATCTCATTTAGGCCTTACAATAAAGAGTGAGGTACCGTTTGCACCTTTTATAATCCTCGGACTTTTTATAGAATTTTTTACTGGTTGGGGTGTATTGCAGATTAGTTATTTGTTGAATATTTTTTAAATGAAAAGTCTTTTACAAAAAAGAAAAATCTTCCTAAATAAAGGTTTTACCCTTGTAGAACTATTGATTACACTTTCTATTTTTGCAGTTACGACTGGTATTGTAATGTTTAGTCAAAATAAATTTGATAATAGCGTCCTTTTGACAAATCTAGCATACGATATGGCTATAACTATCCGCCAAGCACAGGCCTATGGTGTCAATGTTAAAGAACATATCTTGTTAAACGGGCAAGGAAGTTTTAATCCCTACGGTGTATATTTTAGTGCTTCAGACTCAACTCACTATCTTATGTTTTCGGATACGATTGGTGGACAAAATAGTAAGGGAGATTTCTTGTATAACAGTAAAGATATGTCTTGTCCCACTACTGATTCAGAGTGTGTAAATAGATATGCTTTAAAGAGGGGTGATCACATCGTCTCTTTTTGTACCGGTGCCAATGAAACCGCCTGCGACCAACAAATTATAGGCGGGCAAATAGACTCACTTAGGATTTTATTTAAGAGACCAGAACCAGATGCCAAAATATTTGTCGGTGAGGACACTTTTACTTCATTAGGTTATGCTAAAATAACAGTCTCTTCAGCTGATGGAAATTCAAAGAGAAGTGTGGTTGTAACAAATACAGGGCAGATATATGTTAAATAAAGACAAACAATTAAGAGTGATTGAGAATAAATGCAAGATGAGAATACGTGCAGGGTTTACCTTGGTAGAAATGCTTGTCGCTATAGCCGTCTTTATGATAGTCATGACGGTCGCTGTCGGCTCCCTTGTTTCTATTGTGGACGCAAATAGAAAATCTCAGGCAATAAAGACTGTTATAAATAATGTAAATCTGGCTATAGAAAGTATTTCGAAAAACATGAGAATTGGGACGAGATATTATTGTAACGACATCTCTGGTTGGACAAATAGTTCCAATGTATGCAATTCAGGACAAGAAGAAATTAAATATCTATCTAGTGATGGTAGGACGGTTGTGCTTTACAAATATGTCGCTACAACTCCGGAGCTGATCAGTAGTGGAGAGGGGAATATACAGAGATGCTCTATTACAACGACAGAAGACATATCTCAGATTACAGATTCAGACTGTATTAATAACTGGCAAAGTCTTACAGCCCCAACACCTGTTCTGGATATTACAAGTATGAAATTCTATGTATTGGGGGCGGAGAGAAATGATAAAATTCAGCCGAGAGTTTTGATAACGATAGAGGGTGTTGCTGGTACAAAAGAAGCGACAAAAGCAACCTTCTCTTTGCAGACGACCGTCTCGCAAAGAGCAAGAGAATTTTAAATACAAATATTCAAATGATACGAATGAATAGTAAAAATAAAATAAACGGATTCACACTAGTAGAGGCACTTGTAGCTATCTCTATTCTCATGGTCGCTGTTACGAGTCCTATGGCAATTGCCCAAAGAGGTCTTGCATCGGCAGTTTATTCTAAGGATCAGATGACAGCAACATTTTTAGCCCAAGATGCTTTGGAATACATAAAGAATGTGAGAGACTATGTGGGATTAAATAAAAATTCTGCAGACGATCCCGGTGGTCTTATTCAAACAGATTGGCTCGGGGTACTAAGCCAATGTTATAAGGAAGATGGTGGTTGTAAGATAGACACGATCAAACCTGTTCCGATTGGGGTTACAAAAGAAAATCCAACAGGGCTTTTAAAGATTAACAGAGATTCAAATGGTAACTTATTATATTATGATTATACTTCGAATATTGTATCTAAATTTAGCAGGATCGTAGAAATTACCTTATCTCCAGACAATAATGAAGCCTTGGTCGCAGTTACTGTGAGATGGCCATCTACAAATGGTGTTGAGTACAATTCGGTAGTTTTGCAGAATTATATATATGATTATTGGGAAAATTTATAAAATGAGAGAAGTAAAAGAGAGAAAAATATTAAATAATAAAACTGGTTTTGCTATGCTTTTTGCTGTGCTTACTGCGAGTCTTCTCTTAACTATCGGTATTTCTATCTTTAGTATATCTTTTAAAGAACTTACGATTTCCACGGCAGCAAGAGAATCTCAAATTGCATTTTATGCAGCAGATAGCGCCAGAGAGTGTGCTCTTTATTGGGATGTTAAAAAGGGCGCTTTTCCGGCATGTTTAGATACAAAAGATGATTGCACAAAGACATCACCGTCTCTCGGCAATATTATGTGTAATGGTGTTCTAGTTGACGGACTGCACTTGTCGCAGTCACGTTCCGGTCCAGGAAACATTACTTATACAAGTAGCACTAGTACACAACCATTTATTAAATACGATGGAGAATTAGATCCAGAAGCTGATGTTATTGTCTCTAAAACATATAATCCAGCTACTCACAATATAGAGACGACTATTACCGCTTACGGACACAATGTTAGTGCTTCAGGAAGACGTCTCGAAAGAGGTATTTCGCAGACATACTAAAATGACGAAGAATAATATCCCAAAAGACATAATCGAGAGATATGAGAAATTGATAGAGACGGTGGATCGCCATCGTTATCTTTATCATGTCAAAGACAGCCCAGAGATTACGGATGAGGCGTATGATTCTCTAATGCGAGAAATCGAGAATCTGGAGGAGAGATTCCTCGAAATAAAGTCGCCCACAAGCCCGACACAAAGGGTGGGGGACAAGCCACTCGATGAATTTAAGAAAGTGAAGCATGAAGTGAGACAGTGGTCTTTTGATGACTGCTTTGATTTTAACGAACTCAAGAAATGGGATGAAAAAGTGCGGAGGATGATAGCGAAAGAGCCGAGTCTGAAAGGTGAAAAAGTGGAATACTGTTGTGAACTTAAAATAGACGGCCTAAAAATCATACTCACTTATCAAGGTGGAACCTTGACGAGAGGAGCTACGAGGGGAGATGGGGAAATCGGTGAAGATGTGACGCAAAATCTTAAAACCATAAAGAGTATACCGCTTATCTTGCCGGAGTCTTTAGATATTACGGTGGTTGGTGAGTGTTGGCTTTCAAAGAAAGAGCTTGGGAGGATAAATGAAGGGAGAAAAAAGAGTGGGGAGCAACTTTTTGCAAATACTAGGAATGCTGCGGCAGGGTCTATACGCCAGCTTGATCCGAAAGTCGCCGCTAGCAGGAGATTGAGTTCTTTTATTTATGATATCGACAAACTTTCCCTTCTGTCATTGCGAGTAGAGCGTGGCAATCCAGAAGAAACCACGAAAAATGGAGTACCATCTCGTGGCGAGTTCCCAGAAACGCAAGATGGTGAATTGAAACTTATAGAAAATCTCGGCTTCAAGACAAATCCATATCATCAAGTCTTTGATTCTTTGGATGGGGTGGAAAAGTTTTATAAAAAATGGTCAAAAGAAAAAGACAGGCTTGATTATGGCCTGGACGGAATTGTTATAAAAGTAAATTCAAGGAAAATACAAGAAACGCTTGGCTATACCGGCAAATCTCCTCGCTGGGGCATTGCTTATAAATTCCCTGCAGAGCAGGTTACAACCGTCGTGGAGGATATCGTCTTGCAAGTAGGCAGAACAGGGGTGATAACCCCCGTGGCGCATTTACGAGCTGTGCTTGTGGCTGGTTCTACTGTCTCAAGGGCGACGCTTCACAATGAAGATGAAATAAAAAGACTTGATGTGAGAATCGGTGATACAGTGATACTTCAAAAAGCCGGAGATGTAATCCCTGATATTGTGGAAGTATTAAAAGATTTGCGAACAGGAAAAGAGAAACCCTATATTTTTCCGAAAAAACTAGATGCTTGCGGAGGTGATGGGGCGATAGAGAGAATCCCTGGTCAATCTGCTTGGAGATGCGTGAATACAAATTCTTTTGCCCAACAAAAAAGGAAATTTTATCATTTTGTTTCAAAAAAAGCTTTCAATATGGACGGTTGCGGGCCGAAAATCATAGACGCGCTTTTGGAAAATAATTTAATAAGCAATTTTGACGATATTTTTACTTTAAAAAAGGGTGATTTGCTAGCCTTGCCCAGATTTGGTGAAAAGTCGGTAGATAATCTGCTTGCTTCGATAGGAGGTGCGAGAAAAGTTTCACTTGCGAGATTCATCGTTTCACTTTCAATACCACAAGTAGGCGAGGAGACGGCGATAGACCTTGCAAATCATTTTGGAAATTTGGATAAGATAAGAAATGCGAAGGTGGAGGAATTACAACAAATAAATGGCGTGGGAGATGTGGTAGGGAAGTCTGTTTTTGATTGGTTTCAAAATAAAGATAATGCCAAGCTTACAGACAGATTGCTCAAAAATATAAAGATAGAGCCCCTCGACATGGCTCGGGGCAGTCAAAACAAAAAATTAAAAGGAGAGATTTTTGTTTTGACTGGCACCCTCTCCACAATGTCCCGCGACTTCGCAAAAGAAAAAATCCGTGCCCTTGGTGGCGATATTTCCGAATCCGTTTCTTCAAAGACTACCTATGTGGTAGCAGGGGAAAGTGCTGGATCAAAACTTGAGAAGGCAGAGAAATTAGGGGTGAAAGTATTGTCTGAAATTGAATTTCTGGAGTTAATAAGGAAAAATCTGGCAGAGTGATTCTCTGCCAGATCTGTGTGTTCGGAGGTGTTTAATTCTTTACGCTTGTCGGTTTTGGATTTGGTTCGTTTTGAGCCACAATTTCACAGTGCCTGATCCTTACATGTCCTTTGACTCCCAACTCCCCGTTAGTGCTCGTTGCCCTTACTGTCGCATCACTCAACACCACGACTCTAATATTGCCCCCATCCATTTCGTCGGGCAGGCGGAATCCAGTGAAAATAAACCCACCTTTCACAAAGAAAACCTCTTTTCCTGTCATCTTAATCACCATCCTTTCATATCAATTCTTTCTCAAGGCTATCACGATAATATTTTTTGTCAATGACTTCTTATTGATACGTAAAAATGTTATATTTTCTATATGTTAGAGATTAAGGATATTGAAAAATTAGCCAAATTGGCAAGGATAGAACTTACGAATGAAGAAAAACAGAAACTTTTGAAAGAAGTGGATCCGATTTTGGGATACGTTGCACAGCTTAAAGAAGTGACCTCAAAAGTGGAGGGTGGTCCCAAAGTCGGCGATCTTAGAAATGTTATGCGAGAAGATTCAAATTCAACAGAAAGCGGTGTAAATACAGATGTACTTGTAAAAGAGATGCCCGCTTCGCAAGGGAATTATTTGAAAGTTAAGAAGATATTGTAGTTATAAAGTCAAAAGTCTATAAAGTTTATAAAGAAAATGGATTTAAAAAATTTAACAATAAAAAAAGCCCATGAAGCCCTCACGAAGGGGGACTTTACAGCTGTAGATTTGGCGAAATCATATCTTGACGAGATAAAGAAAAAAGATGGCGATATACATGCATATCTTGAAGTCTATGATGATGTCTTGGAGCAGGCAAAAGCGTCGGACAAAATAATAAAATCCGGCAAGGCGACAATGCTCACAGGTATTCCATTTTCTATAAAAGATAATATTTTAATAAAGGGCAGGAAAGCATCTTCGGCTTCAAAGATTTTGGAGAATTATACAGCGACCTATGATGCTACTGTTATAGAAAGGCTAAAGAAAGAAGGTGTGGTGTTTATCGGTAGGACAAATATGGATGAATTCGCTATGGGAGGATCCACAGAGAATTCTGCTTATGGTCCGACCAAAAATCCTTATGATTTAAGCCGTGTTCCGGGAGGCTCTTCGGGAGGTTCTGCATCATCTGTGGCGGGAGATGAGGCACTTGTGGCTCTTGGTTCTGATACTGGTGGCTCTATTCGCCAGCCAGCGAGCTTTTGTGGGCTTGTGGGTTTGAAGCCGACATATGGAGCTGTCTCAAGATATGGCGTGATGGCTATGGGATCTTCACTTGATCAGATTGGTCCATTTGGAAAAACAGTGGAAGATGTAGAAATCATTTTTAATGTAATAAAAGGGCAGGATAAGATGGATAGCACCACGATTCCAGACAACCCTAAAGCAAATAAGAATTTGCTCGGGCAAGGAAAATTAACTATCGGAGTGCCGAGATCTTTCCTTGACAAAGGGGGGATTGACAAGAGCGTCATTGAAAATTTTGAAGCATCTTTGGAAAAGATGAAAAAGCTCGGACATAATGTGGTAGATATAGAATTACCGATGCTAAAATATGCTCTTGCGGTTTATTATGTCATCGTCCCGGCGGAAGTCTCTTCAAATATGGCGCGTTTTGACGGTATGCGTTTTGGCAAAAGAGTTTCTGGCAAAGACGGCATAGAAGATTATTTTCTCTCTCGGCAAGCGGGGCTTGGCAGGGAGGTGAAGAGGAGAATAATTCTTGGAACATATGTGCTTTCATCAGGATATTATGACGCATATTACAATAAGGCAAATATTGTGCGAGATATGATAAGGGAAGATTATAAAAAAGCTTTTGAAAAAGTGGATATTATCGCTACACCGACGACTCCCGGCCCTGCGTTTAAAATCGGTGAGAAAGTAGATGATCCACTCCAAATGTATCTTGAAGATATTTTTACTGTGCCGATAAACTTGGCTGGAGTGCCGGCGATTTCTCTTCCGGCAGGATTTAAAGAAGTGGATGGGAAGAAACTCCCGCTTGGTGTGCAGTTTATAGCAAAACACGGAGATGAGGAAACACTATTTTCTGCGGGTAAGGATTTATTAGGGGAGTAGATAGTTTTTACTAGATTTTTTGATATAATATTGTCATGTTTAATCAGTTGGATGCATTTCACTCACTTGATCCGTTTTGGATATTTCGTGTCATATACGAGTTTTTTGTAGGTGGTGCAGATGGTGCAACCAGTATCGCAGCTAGGTGGCATGATGGAATTATTTCTTTTTGGCACAATTTACCATATTATGCAGTAAATTTCCTCGCCCAATATATTGTATTTTCAATTTTTGTTTCTATTGCTCTTGCGATATTAGTAACAATATATTTCAGAAGATACTGGGATATAAGAGAAAGAGTTATACGTAAGATATTACCAGTAGAAGGAAAAGAGAAGACTATAGGAGATGAAAAGATTAGAGTCAATCCTAAATGGGAACTTGTTCAGAGACATATTGATTCCCTTAATCAAGCAGATTGGAAACTGGCAATTCTAGAGGCGGACATAATGCTTTCTGAACTTCTAGAAGTTTTACAATTACCAGGGGAAAGTATTGGAGAACGTCTTAAAGCAGTAGAGAGAAGTGATTTCGATACCATAGAGGAAGCGTGGGAAGCTCATAAAATAAGAAATGCGATAGCACACGAGGGATCAGATTTCCTTATAACAGAGAGAGAGGCGAGAAGGGTTGTTGGCTTGTATAAAAAGGTTTTTGATGAGTTTGAGATGATCTAATATTTCTATCAGTATTTTAAATACTTGATTTTTAGCCTATTTTCTTGTAGTATGCAAGACAGCGGGGTAGAGTAGCAGTAATTCGCAAGGCTCATAACCTTGAGACGCACGTGCAAATCGTGCCCCCGCAACCACGAAAAATAAATAAGAGCCGTGTTCTCGGGAACACGGCTCTTATTTATCTCGTGGTAAACCACGAGAGAGCGTAGCGTATTTTTCGTGAGTCGGGCGATAAAATTTGATTAAAATTTTATTTTGCGCGACAATAGATTAATGTATTATGTTTATGTACTAGAAAATATTGATGATGGAAAACTATATATTAGATATTCTTCCAATTTAAGACAAAGAATAAGAGATCATTTATCTGGTAAAGGATCCAGGTTAACAAAATTGGGAGGCCACTGGAAGTTAATATATTATGAGTCATATTTATGTCAGACAGATGCCATCGGTAGAGAGAAATTTCTAAAAGGCGGTTCTGGTAGGAAGTATTTAAATAAGCAGCTTAAAAACTATTTTGGAGAATAGACACATTTGTCTTTCCTGAAAAAAATGTTATATTGTCTCTGCACTAGAAGAATGTCGGTGTAGTTCAATGGTAGAACGGGGGACTCATAAGCCTCAAACGATGGTTCGATTCCATCCATCGACACAAATTAAATTTTAATCGACACACCCAATATTTTTTATCTATAGGTTAGTATATATTCCTGTCACATGATATAATATATAAGTGCCGATTTATAAAAGAGTAAATAAAGACTTTTTCAAGAAGTGGACAAAAGATATGTCCTACGTATTAGGGTTCTTCGCAGCAGATGGCTACATAACTCTCAATAAGAGAGGTGCTAATTTTTGGTCGATACAAATCACCGACAAAGATTTAATCTATAAGATTAGAGATTGTATTTCGGCTGAACATAAAATAGGGGAGAGAGTTGGGAAAGGAAATAATAAAAATTTATATAGATTGCAAATAGGAAGTTTAGAAATGTGTGAAGATTTAAGAGGTTTGGGCTATAGAGAAAATAAAACCAAAAGTCTATCCATACCAAATGTTCCCCAAAAATATTTTTCACATTTTGTTAGGGGTTATTTTGATGGTGATGGCAATGTTTGGATGGGTTTTTTACATAAAGAACGTCCCAAGCCTGATCTGGTTATTTTTTCTTCCTTTACCTCATGTTCCGTCGAGTTTTTATTAAATTTAAAAAGTAAATTAAATGAAGCTGGTCTTTCTGGGGGATCGATTATAAAAAACAAGGAGAATTATTGTCGCCTTTCCTTTAGCACTAAAGACACTTTGAAATTATTTTATTTTATGTATAATGGTATAGATCTTAAAAAAGATGGTTTATTCTTGAGAAGAAAGACTGTCGTTTTCGAGAAATTCATAAATACGCGGTCGTAGCTCAGCTGGTTAGAGCGCTCGCCTGTAGACGTACGTGCAGCTTTCTATCGAAAGATAGATTGAAACTCTCTGGGATAACGGTGGAGGCTAAATCTCATTTAGAGATATGCGAATACCGTGGGAACCCCCCACTTATGAATAAGTGGGGGGGCGCCGTAGAGACTAGATACCGGAGCACCTAAACTTATCGTAAGATAAGCAACGGCGAAGATATAGTCCACGCCGATATGAAAATATTGGAATTAGTGCACGCGAGAGGTCGCCGGTTCAAGTCCGGTCGGCCGCGCAAAAAAGCCCCGAAAGGGGTTTTTTCGACGGCCGATAAAATGCACAGCATTTTAAGGACTTGAACGGCGGAGCTATATTTTTTCAGCAGAAAAAATAGTGAGCCGGTGCCCAGACAAAAGCGAGTGGCGACGAGCTTTTAGTCGAGGGAAAGATTCCGGTCGGCCGCGCAGTTGAAAGTTTTACCATTTAATCCATTAACCATATGGATTTTTTGGTTCTACTTCGATAGGCTTTTAAGTATAGAGGAGTTTGTTATAATATAATTATGAATGCAGAAAAACCGCCACAGGTTACCGAGCAAGAAAAGTTAGAAATAGAAAAAGAGCTTTTTAAGGATAGTTGGGCAATTCGTGTAGGTCAATCAGTGGCGGATTATAAAGCTGAAATGGAGGCGGCTTGGAATAAAATGCATCCAGAAAAGAAAGAAACCGTAGAAGTTGTTGCCGATGGTGAAGAAAGTCCTTCGGTCAGAGAGGAAAATGATGAGCAGGAAAGAATAAAAGCTGAAGAAAGTGAAAATAAGAGACAGGGGGATTTAAATAGAGTTAGGCAAGAACTTGGTTTAGATACTTTACCAGAACAGATAAGTGCTAAAAAAAATGGTGAGGAAAAACTGTTAGAAAAGTTTGATGAGTTTTCACAAAAAGCATTAGAAAAACTTAAGGGAGATAAAGATAGAGTAGCAACATATTTAGGATTACAAAAACTTTTTCAGGAAATGAGGCGAAGCGGTTCGAGGGAAAAAATTACAGAGTATGTTCTTAAAGAATCATACTCTCAAAAAAGAAAAGCTGAATATACTTTCGATCCAAATTATGAAAAGGCTTGGAATTTGGCGACAGCAGATGATTCTCTTCCACGTAAAGAAGAGGGTAATTGGGTATTTAGAGGAAATTTTACGTCAAAAGAAAGAAAAACAGTCACTAGGGGTAGTTTAAATATTACAGTTACAGAAGATGCTGTCCGAGATTTAGATTCTTTGATAAAAAGAGGAATTATAGATGCAAATTATAAATTTGGGGAACCGGGAGTTGAAACCGAGGCAATGTCTCGACATGATGCAGTCACAGTCTATTTCTTAACAGAACCAACACCAGAGGCAATAAAAGCGTTATCCGAAGTAGCTGATAAATATTATCGAGGGGATGATCTTTTGGGTAAAAAAATATCTAAAGGCTTTTATATGTCAGAGTTTGGATCAGTTTCCGATAATCAAGCCAGAGAACTAGTACAAAAAATAGATGAATTAGACCCTGAAATAGGAAAGGCGGTCAAAAGTTTTCTAACAGGTCAAAAAGGCAGAGTGGCAATGTCTGAGGCGCAGTTTTATTCAGTAAAGGAGACATTAAATCTACTTGGAATTGATATTTAATATTCTCCAGAAAAAGGTTTCCGAGTTGAAAGATTAAAATAATAAAAGTATTTTTTCCTTAAATTTTAAATATATAGTGAATCACACCGTGGGGTAAAGTGCTGGAATATACACGGTAACATCATTTCTCCTCTCAAATCCAGTTCTGATGTCGTCCACTAGGCCGCGCAAAAAAGCCCCAAAAGGGCTATTTTCTTTGCGTGGCCAGCAAGAAAGACGGGTTTATTCAAATATGATAAAATACAAGGATAAATACTTAATTCATATGGAACAAAAGCAACTATTTTTTTCAATTATTATTCCCGCGCACAATGAAGAAAAATATATTACAGAAACACTTACAAACATAAGAGACCTTGATTATCCAGCAGAAAGATTTGAAGTCTTTGTAATAGAGAACGGTTCCAATGATAAAACTTACGAAGTTGCTGGGAAAAACAAAGGACAAAATATTGAGGTTTTTTCTTCTCCTATTAAAGGGGTCTCTTCCGCGAGGAATTTTGGTATAAGAAAAATCAGGCGAGATAGTGATTGGACTATTTTCCTTGATGCTGACACTCTTTTGAAGAGTGGATTTTTAAGAGATTTAAATATTTCCTTGCAGAGACATCAAGACAAAAACTTTGTTGTCGGGACAACATCTCTTGAACCGCTCCCAGAAACGAAGACGGCAAAAAGATGGTTTGTCTTTTGGGACATTTGCCACAAATTATTTAAAGTCTCTTATTCTATACAGATTATAAAAAGCTCTCTCCTTGGCAATATAAAATACGATGAATCTTTAGAGATGGGAGAGGATTTAAAGATCATTAAAGAGGCTCGACGATTTGGGAAATTTTTCTTTTTTAAAACCTCCGACGTTCATACTTCTATTAGGCGTTTTGAGCAAGTCGGTTGGTGGAAAATATTCTTTCAATGGACAATCGTAGCAAACCTACCTCATTTTTTGCAGAAGAAAGCCGTCTATAAAGTCACTCGATAATCAATATGCGTCAGATTTTAGAAAAATATAGATTAAAGACGCACGAGCTATTATACATCATATCTCGCAATGTCTTTTTATTTACTAACGGCATTATCTTTGTAGTTGTTATCCTCCTCTCTATTTTCGGCGACACACGATCCGCTCTATTTCTAGGATGTATTACTTTGCTCAATATCTTCTTTGGACTTATACAAGACATCAATGCTTGGGTTCAGCTTGAAAGACTTCAGCTTTTGACCGCTCCACATGTTATTCGTATAAATAAAGATCAAACCGAAGAATCTATCTTGGCAGATCATATTAAAAAGAGTGATTTAATCAAATTAAAAATAGGCGATCAAGTCCCCTGTGATAGTGTCCTTATAAAAGCGCATAGTTTTGAAATAAATGAGGGGCTTATAACCGGAGAATCCGATTCTATTTCCAAGACTGTCAGCGATTATCTATTGGCAGGTAGTGTAGTTACTGCCGGATCCGGTGTGATCAGGATCGAATCAGCATTTCACGAAAGCCGTATTACTAGGATGACAGAAGGCATAAAAAAATATTCTATAAGACTAAGCCCTATTCAAAGTTCCATCAATTTGTTTATTAAATATTGTGGATACATTCTCGCCGTTGTTCTTGGTTTTGTGATTATTCGAGGCTTTCTAATACACGAGCCGGCAATTAGAATTATAAAAAATATCGGGGCTCTTACCAGTGCACTTATGCCCGTGGGATTATTTTTCGCTACTACTCTTTTTTTTGCGTATGGAGCAGCACGTCTTTTCCGAAGACATGTCTTATTACAAGAGGTAAATGCTACAGAGAAACTCGGTCGTATAAAAAATCTCTGTATGGATAAGACAGGTACATTGACCGAAAATACATTAGTAGTTGAAGACATATACGTACCGCCTGAAGTTAGTATAGAATCTGCGCAAGATCTAACCATGGCATATATTCAGGGGACAGGCGACTCTTCTCAAACCTTAAATGCAGTTAAAAAGTTTATAGGAATTAAATATAGAGGCGACGTTGTCGATTCCTTGTCGTTTTCTTCTTGGCGAAGATATGGTGCTGTTTCTATAAAAAAAGAGAGTGAAGATTTAATTGTCTTTGGTGGCGCACCGGATGTTTTTCTACCACACATATCAAATATTGTAGAAAAAAAATGGCTTCAAGATTTTCTTGATAAAGAAGCCCACGATGGTAAACACGTCTGGTGTGTTATGAAGGTCAAAGGTGTGAATATACCCCATGATTTGTCTAAGGTCGAGTTCTCAATTGTGGCGGTTTATGTTTTTTATAATAATCTTAGAGGAGGTATTAAGCACACTATTAATTTTTTTCAGGAAAGGGGTGTGCACATAAGGATTATTTCTGGAGATAATCCAGAAACGGTGTGTGCGGTGGCTGCTTTGGCAGGAGTAAAAAATCCTGACAATATTATTACCGGTAAAGAGATGGAAGAATGGAGTAGAAGCGAGTTTGAAGAAAAAGTTGGCTCTTATACTATCTTTGCTAGAATTATTCCTGAACAAAAAGAAAAAATAGTTGAAGCATTTAAGAAAGACGGTTTTACAGCAATGGTGGGGGACGGGGCCAACGACGCCCTTGCTATCAAAAAGGCGGATCTTGGCATAGCGATGTTTGATGGGGCGCCAGCCACAAGGCAACTCGCGGCCATTGTACTTACAAATAATAGTTTTACTGCAATGCCGGGTGGAGTGACACTAGCCGACAGCATTATTAGAAATGTAGAGATATTCTCCAGTATTTTTCTTAACTTAACTTTTGTTGGTTTCTTTTTATTTATTTTTGTAAGTCTGTTTGGATATGCATTTCCGCTTACCCCACTCAATATTACCCTCATCAATTATTTCACCGTGGGGATTCCGGGTATACTAATCTCTTATTGGACAATCATGCCTTCGGGCAGAATTGATTCGCAAAGCACTGTACCTTTTCTTAAAAATATTTTACCGTTCGCTGTCTCCTCTTCAATTATTCAGACTATTTTTATCGCGATAATCTTTATTATAAGCCCCATATATATGAAATTAGCGGAGTCAAATCTTTTAGTAATTATTGCTTATATAATTTCAGGTTTTACCTTCTTTGCATTTACTCCGTATGTATACAGGGGTATAATATCTAAAATGCAAAAGTTACAAATACTTTCTCTTGCTTTGATAGAGGTTGTCTTATTCCTTTTTGTTCTTAAGATGCCCATTATCGCAACTTTTTTTGATACGACAAATCTTATTCCAAGCTTTTCTGTCTCAAATATTTCAATTATTTCCGTCGCTCTTTGTTTTCTCGTCTATTCCCAGTATAGACTGGCAAAGTATTTTGTTTTGAAAAAAGAGTATGGTAATAAGTAGTAATAAGATGACGTCACAAAATAAAAAATTTAAAATCAGCTTGATCATACCGGCCTACAATGAGGAGGATTCTATTATTGATTGTTTAGAAAAAGCAATAAAATATTCAGACGGTAAATTTCACGAAATAATCGTTATCAATAATGGCAGTACCGACCGCACGAAAGAATTGGCCGAGAAAGTTTCTGGAGTGAAAGTAGTCGATGAACCAGACAAGGGTCTAACCAAAGCGAGACAAAAGGGGCTAGAAGTAGCTACTGGTGATTTTTTGGCCTATATTGATGCAGACACAAGACTTCAACCGGCATGGTATAAAACTGCGGAGACATTTTTTGCTAAACACCCTAAGGCTGTCAGTTTGAGCGGGCCATACAGGTATTATGATGGTTCTATTATAAACAATTTCTTTTTGCATATTATTTGGTGGCTCAATGCCCCTATCGCATACCACCTAGCAGGTTATTTGATTTTGGGGGGAAATTTTGTCGCAAAGAAAGAGGCTCTATTAAAGATGGGTGGATTTGATAAAAATATTGAGTTTTATGGAGAAGACACAAATATATCAAGAAGGCTCAGTGAATTCGGAAAGGTTGTATTTAAGATGGACTTTTTTATTTATTCTTCCAGTCGTCGGTTTCAGAAAGAGGGGATTGTAAAAACGAATCTGATTTATGGATTAAATTTTGTTTGGCAAGCCCTTTTCAAGAAACCGTTTACTAATGGTTATGAAGATCATCGTATAGGATTAGAGAAAAGATCAGACACTATAGAAGACAACGTTAGAAAAGGGGCTGAATTAAAAGCTTGGATTGTCAGCTCTATTTTTGCCTTAGCTTTTATTATTACCTGGGTATTTGAATCTTTTGATTGGCACAAAGCAATACCGCTTGCCATATTTTATATTGTTTTTCTTTTTAATACCTTCTTTTCCATCAGGTGTTTTTCTCGCATAACGCCACCTTATAGCTTGGTACACAGTATTTTAGATCTGGTCCTAGTCTCTCTATATGTCGCTATGGCAATAAACGTTCGCGCTGTTCCTTATTTTATATTTTTTACCTTGTTGATTTTTGCCGTCTCTTCCATAAAATATACATTATTACTTGGAAATATAGAACACGACCATATTTTGAAGAGGAAAATACTCATAGACATTCTCGGTGTCTGTGGTTCCGCTCTCGTCATTGGTGGAATCTTGGCTGGTTATGCAAGGTCTAGTCTATGGGCCTGGGTTGTAATCTTTATTCTCGCTAATATTATCCTTTTTACCTTATGGCCGTTTTATAGGATAGAACCCATAGAAAAAGGTCTATAATTTTTGTTTCGGACACCGCATCGGTCTTAAACTTGTGATGAGATAATTCGGGTAAAATAGCTAAGCTAGTAAAACAGCTCGGCTACTATTTATAGATTTAGGTTAGAAATATTTAAAGAGACACTTCTTTCTCTGGTTGCAGGTTATAGCATATATGCTATAATACTAATGTAAGAAAGGACATTGATAATTGAATATCTGAGAAAGACACCTCTCTCCCTTTGCGACTTGTTTTAACAGGTCTCAGGAGGGGAGGGGCGGTCTGGTAATTAGCCGGCCAATTTCGTCAAAGTCGGACGAAATAAAAGAAACCCTTCTCGTAATTTTCATAAAGTTATGAAAATCTTGCGAGTTATCGGACTTGGTCTGGCGATTATCATGTTACGCTTTCTGGTGCCTGAAATATATCATGCACTAGAAAATACCCTCCTGTCGTTCTTTGATATTCTGCAGACAGCCTTACATTTTGGTAAGGACTCGCTTTCTGCTGGGGTATTTTTACCTCAATTACCACAGATGATTCCTCAGTTTTAAATTCTCTGGTATGAGGTAAAGAAGAAACCGTGCGCTTTTGCGTGCGGTTTTTTGATTGAAAAAAGCCAACAAATAGGTTATCTTTATGCTATGCCGTTGTAGCTCAGTTGGTAGAGCACGTCATTGGTAATGACGAGGTCACCAGTTCGATCCTGGTCAACGGCTCAGATGAACGAAGTGAGGATGAGTCGTTTAAGCAAGCAAAGGGTTTTGCTTGCGTCCAGGAGCGAACGGCGGAGTCAAAAATTTTCTGCAGAAAATTTTATGAGCCGGTGCCCAGACAAAAATTTTTCGACGGAAAGATTTTGAGTTGCGAGCGATCCTGGTCAACGGCTCCGGTAAATATAAGCCAAGGTAGCTCAGTTGGTAGAGCGGCGGTATCGTAAACCGCAGGTCGCGAGTTCGATCCTCGCCCTTGGCTCAAACGAAGTTTGAGACAGAGAAAGCTCTGGGAGAGCTTTCGTGCGAGGATCGAAGCCTTTGTGAGCATTTTTTAGAGCATTCTTATGCGAATAAAAAAACCACAAAGGGGACTGAAACTGTAAGTTTCGATCCTCGCCCTTGGCTCCAAGATTTGCATTTTTAATAATATATATTATATTGCTTACAGAGTGAGCTTGTGTATAACGAACTGTCCATTTGGGTTTCGCGAGACCATGCGTTATTACTGCGGATGACCGGCGTATTCATGTGTTTGGTGCCACCAGTCTCCAATCCATACTGTTTGTTTCCGGCTCACTCTACCTGTTCTTTTTCGGTTGCTTGCCTGTAAGCCTCGTTCCGCTCTGAATATAAGGGAGCTCCTGTTGGTGGTTCCTTGCTCTATACCGCACTCCTCCTTTATCGGATGGACGGAAATTAAACGGCTAATGGCTGGAGAGCTTGCTTGCAAGCGACCGATTTTTGCCACTTCGCATGTTGGGAGTGGCATTTTTTATTGGAATATGATATCTTTTTTGAGCTCACTTGGGGAGCGTGAATAATGTGAAACGCAAAAGCCAGGATTGTAAGGAGCGTTTGCTCCTGAACCCTTTCGGGACAATCCTGAAAAACACTCCCCAGGTGGCTTTTTTATTGTTATACTTAATTTGAAGATGTCTGAAGAAAAGCTCAAAAAGATACTGGAATTAGAAACACTGATGCTATCAGCCGACTTTTGGAATGATAAAGTGAAGGCACAAGCGGTGCTCAAAGAAATTTCCGATTTAAAATCCGAAGTTGCCGGTAAAGATAAATATGATAAAGGCGATGCTATTATGACTATTTTTTCTGGTGCTGGTGGAGACGATGCAGAAGACTTCTCCAGAATTCTTTTTGAAATGTATTGTAAATTTTGTGATAAGAAAAATTGGTCTTATAAGATCCTTGATGAAAGTGAAAATGATCATGGTGGATATAGAAATATAACCTTAGAGATTTCTGGCTCTGGTGTGTACGGTGAGCTTAAGGGCGAATCTGGAGTTCACAGGCTTGTCCGACTCTCTCCTTTCAATGCGAAAAGTTTACGACAAACATCTTTCTCACTTGTCGAAGTCGTGCCGAAGCTAGAAGAAATCAGTAAAATGCAAATCCCGGATAGCGAGTTGAAAATCGAGATTTCAAAAGCCGGAGGTCCAGGTGGACAAAATGTAAATAAAAGGGAAACTGCTGTGAGAATAGTCCATGTGCCGACTGGGATTTCTGTAAGGACGACAAGTGAGCGTTCACAGGCGCAGAATAAAGAAAAAGCTATGCAGATTTTGGCAGGCAAACTCTTTACCAAGAGAGAAGAGGAAAAGAAAGCGAAAGAAAAGGGGCTTTATGTGAGCAAAACCACAGCAATAGAGTGGGGGAATCAGATTCGTTCTTATGTTTTTCATCCGTATAAAATGATAAAAGATCATCGTACCGGTATTGAAACGGGAAATATTGATAAAGTTTTGAATGGCGAATTAGATGAATTTATAGAGGCGGAGAGAAAGCTCGGTTAATTTATAGTATATAATCGCTCGCTATCTATTATTGCGAGCGCGGCGAAGCAATTCAGACACTTTCTTTGCCTTATTTTGGATTATGGTATAATAGAAGGCGAAATGATAGTTTTTGATAAAGTTTCAAAAATATATGCCGATGATTCCGTCGCTCTTGAGGAGGTTACTTTGTCGATAGCACCAAAAGAATTTGTTTCTATTGTAGGCCACTCTGGTGCAGGTAAAACCACCCTTCTGAAAATGCTCATAGCCGAGGATAAGCCATCCAGAGGTTCTGTTTTTTTTGGATCTCTGAATATCCATAAGATGAAAAAAGACGAGATTCATCATTTTAGAAGAAAGATAGGTACTGTTTTCCAAGATTACAGGCTTTTGCCAAATAAAACCGTTTATGAAAATGTAGCTTTTGCAATGGAAGCCTCAAGCAGGACAGATGACGAGATATCTCAAGACGTTCCTCACGTACTTGAACTTGTTGATCTCGGTAAAAAAGCATTCAATTTTCCAGACGAACTTTCTGGTGGGGAAAAGCAGAGAGTGGCGATAGCAAGAGCTATAGTAAATCAGCCGGATATTATTGTTGCAGATGAACCGACAGGCAATCTGGATCCGCTTAATACCCACGAAATTATCCAAATTCTTAAAAAGATAAATGATCTTGGTACTACTGTGATACTTACTACGCACAATAAGGGTGTGATAGATTCTCTTGGTAAAAGAGTTATTAGTATGGACAAAGGGAGAATAGTCAGAGATGATCCCACAGGCAGATACGTGTTATAATACTAAAGATATGCTTTGGATTAATATAAAAAGAGTTTTTAGATCAGGTATAATCAATTTTTTTAGAAATGGTTTTGTTACACTTTCTTCTCTTCTCGTAATGACCATTACTCTGTTCATTATCTCTTCCATGATACTTCTCGGTGGTTTTTTCAAATACACCTTGGATAATATAAAAGCCAAAGTGGATGTAAATGTCTATTTTGTTTTAAATACTACTGAACCCGACATTCTTTCAATACAAAAGTCTCTCGAGGCATTACCAGAGGTAGAGAATGTCATTTATCTGTCGAAAGACGACGCTCTTGCAAACTTTAAAGAGAAACATAAGGCGGACGAACTTACATTACAGGCTCTAAATGAGTTGGGAGAGAATCCTCTTGGGGCGGTGCTCAACATAAAAGCCAAAGACCCTTCTCAATACGAAGGTATAGCAGAATTTTTGAAGGGGAGCAGTGTTCTTTCTAAAGACGGACACAACATAATAGATAAAGTAAATTATCAGCAAAATAAAATAGTGATAGACCGTCTTTCCAGTATTATCTCTTCGGCAAATATTATCGGGATTTGGCTTGCTATTATATTTATAATAATTTCAATACTTATTACATTCAACACTATCCGTCTCACCATCTTTATGGCAAAAGATGAAATATCTGTGATGAGACTTGTTGGTGCATCGAGTAGATATGTGAAGGGGCCGTTTATGGTAAGTGGTATACTTTGTGGGGTGATATCAGCTATTGTTATACTTCTCTTCTTTGCTCTTGCGACTTTCTGGATGAATCATTCGTATTCGCAATATTTTGCCGGTTTCAATATTTTCCAATATTACATTAGCAACTTACTTTGGATAGTTTTTTCCATTCTTGGTTCCGGTGTCGTCTTCGGTTCTATCGCAAGTTACTTAGCAGTGAGGAAGTATTTGAGAGAATAATAAGGGTTATCTAGTTATATAATAATTATATCTCCTGTTTCTGTGTCGATTTCCAGATAATCGCCATCCTTAATCTTGGATGTAGCGTTTTGAACCCCCACAAGACAGGGAATACCAAATTCTCTAGAGACTATAGCTGCGTGAGAGAGAAGCCCTCCAAGTTCTGCAATAATAGCAGAGGACTTTTTCATAGCGGGTAATAAGTCTGGGTATGTTCTCGAAGAAACTAGAATATCTCCGTTTTTTATTTTATCCATATCAGTAACATCTCTAATTATTTTGGCGATTCCTTTTATTTTACCTTTGCTAAAAGCAATTTCTCCTTTTAAGGGTCGTACATCATTTGAGACAATCTCCTTTAGTTTGTCTCGCCACTCCTTTGCTTGTTGCCCAGTATATATATCAATCTGATCATTTTCTAATATGCAAACAAATATCTCTTGGCGTTGTCTTACAATCTCTATATCAGGCTTTGTAGAGTGTAGTAGACAGGATCTTATTTCTTCTGGTAAAAGATATTTTGTCTCGATTTCAGAAAGTCTTATCCTCTTTCCTATCTCGGCATAAATCCTTCGACGATAATAAATAAATTTCATTATCTCATCCACCAATATTCTTCCAAGTTCGCTACTTTCTATTGCAAAATCGATAACTCTTTTTTGTTTAGACGATGCTCTTTGTAAAACAGCCTCTAAGACCTTCTCTCTTTCAGATCTTTTATCTTCTCGATCATATTCTCTCTCAGCAATGACCTTAGATAGCTTGTCTTTAAATTGAAGTAGTACATTTATATCATCTATTACGTTCTGAATAGATTTTGGCTTACTAGCCAAGCTTGCATCAAGCCAATCATATTCATCGAGAATATTTTCTATCTTATTCAATATCTCTTGATCGGCAATTTCATAATCCAGTACATAATTTTTCTTTTCGTTTATCAGCCAAATAGCTAGTCTACTGATTTCCTTCTCGTATTCGATAAGAGGGAAGGATCTTGTGGATCGTAATAGAATTTGACCAATATTATGAGGAGCGAAACCGAGTTCTTTCAAAGTCGATTCAAATCTCTGGTAAATTAAATTTGTTCCATAATTACTTGATGTTATCTCTGCATTTTCTATACCATCTGTCTTTTCAAATTCTAAAATCCAATCTAATTGCTGCATCAGTTCTTTATCAGTAAATACACCAAAATCTATCTTTTTAAATTTATTATTTACTTCCGCAATGTACGCAAGCCATCTTCTAGTTTTTCTCTCCCAAGCAATAAATCTGTCATCATTTTCCAATACATAATCCAGTACCGTCTGCCCAGCCTTGAACCACTTTTCTTTTTCTAGAAAAATATCATAATGCCCCTCACTAAAGACTAGAATCATCGCACCCTGGGTTTTGAGGCCAAACTCCGGCCTCTTTGCTATATTTGTATGACCGAGATTTATATATAAGACGTCCATCGGATACCCCTTTGGAACTCTTTCAAGAAAAAAGAAATCTGCTACATTTTTCATAAGTTTATTATAGCAGAATTAAGAGATGTCAGATATATAATTCTTATATTTAAGTGAAGAGACGACGATATCGTCTAGCGCTAGAAAACGGCGAAAAGCCTATACCCCGGGCTGGATTTTAAAAAGAAAAAAGTATATAGTATGAATATTGCGGGATCGTCTAATGGTAGGACATATGCCTCTGGAGCATAGAATCTTGGTTCGAGTCCAAGCCCCGCAGCTATGAAAATCGTTTCTCTAAATACGTGGGGAGGTTTGGCTGGCAAAGATTTATTATTATCATTTTTTGAAAAATATAGAAACGAGGTTGATATTTTTTGTCTGCAAGAAATCTGGGCCGGTCCATACAAGAAGTTGGATGGACAAGTTGTCGGTGGAAGGAATCTTGAACACGATAAAATAATGATTAATGGTAAGCAGGAAATATCTAGGATTTTACCAAATTATACAGCGTATTTTCGTCCGCATCTTATGGACCACTATGGGCTTTTGATGTTAATAAAGAAAGATCTAGAAGTTCTCGAGGAAGGTGAGGTTTTTGTACATAAGGAAAAGGGTCATATACCAGAAGGTGATGTTGGCCACCATGCTAGAAATATTCAGTATATAAAAATCGATACAGAGAAAGGGTCAAGGACAGTAATAAATTTCCACGGTTTGTGGAATGGCAAAGGAAAGGGCGATAGTGAAGATAGACTTTTACAATCAGATAAAATAGTTGATTTTATTAAAAAGGCTTCTAGTCCTGTGGTTTTGTGTGGGGATTTTAACCTCTTACCTGAAACTGAAAGTCTCAACAAATTTGAGAAGATTGGTTTAAGAAATCTGATTAAAGAAAATAATATAAAATCTACGAGGACAAGTCTTTATACGAAGCCAGAAAAGTATGCCGATTACATTTTTACAAGCAAAGATATAAAGGTTGAAGATTTTAAGGTTTTACCGGAAGAAGTGTCCGATCACAATGCTTTGTTATTGGATTTTGAATAAAATCTTATTAAATTCTTATGCTATAATATCCCCCATATGGAAAAGAGGAAATGGGGGGCGGTGGGGATATTGGTGCTCGCGATTGTTATTTTGATTTTGGCATATTCGGGGTTTTTCCACTTCAGATTACCAGACTTGAGAACATATAATGGATTTTTGCCGGCACTTGTCGGTATTTCTGCAATAGTAGATAGTTTGAATCCTTGCGCATTTTCAGTACTTTTCCTTACAGTCGCTTTTCTCTTTAGTCTCGGCAGAAGCAGGAGAAAAATAGTGGAAGCTGGGCTCGCATATATTTTTGGGATTTTCGCCACTTATGTTTTGATCGGTCTCGGCATACTTCATGTTTTGAGTATTTTGAACATTCCCAATATTATGGCAAAACTCGGAGCTTTAGCAATAATTATTTTCGGAGCGATCGGCCTTATCAATGAATTCTTCCCGAATTTTCCAATCAAGCTGAAGATTCCAGAGATCGGATATAAAAGAATTGCAACGCTTGTAGAAAAAGCGACAATACCGACAGCTCTCATACTCGGATTCGTCGTCGGACTTTTTGAATTCCCATGCACAGGCGGACCATACCTTTTTGTCCTCGGACTTTTGCACGATCAAAACAACGTCTTAAGGGGTTTTTGGTACCTTATCTTCTATAATTTAATGTTTGTACTACCACTTCTTATAGCACTTCTCATAGCTGTAAATAGGCAGGTTTTAGAGGCTATGGATAAGGTGAGAAGGGCAGAAACCAAGCAAGCCAGAGTTTGGGTGGCTATAATAATGATACTTTTGGGTCTATTAATTTTTGTGATACAATAACTTTGTCAGTGAGCTACCGCAAGTAATACTGTTTTCAGAGACTTGGGAGCGCGACTGGCGCGAGCACGAGGAATTTTTTAGCAAAAAAATATCCGTGCTCTGAAAACAGTATTACTTGCGGTAGCTAATCTAAATAAAATGAAAGAATTAAATTACAATGAAGTTTTGAAGAAGATAGAAGAAATGAAAAAGGGGAGGAATTTTGACCTCTCTACTGAAGAAGATCTTGCTATTGCCGTGATGAACTTGATTAGCTTGGAAGAGCATATGTTTTTCACCGGAGCGAAAACAGACAAGCCGGAATATTTTGAAATGCTCAATGAAATCCGCGGAATGCGCACCAAACTTCTCGGTAAAATGATAGACAAGACAGAGGGCGAAACCTGGTGTATTTCAAAGCATTTGCTCGCCACTTGTATGAGACTTTTTGAAGTCGGGACAAAGCTCCAGTCTGACGGGAAAAAAGCAGAAGCCATAGAGACATTTGAACAAGCGCATAAAATGTTCACCATGTTTTTTGCTTTGCGTCTGAAAATTGTGGAAGTTTGTGATATTAAAGATATGGCAAATGAAGAAAAGCCGTGGACAATGAAAGATATAGTCAACAAACTTGTAGATTGTTGTAAGGAATAAAAATATGAATAAAGAAAATAAAATCATAATAGCGGTTGCGATTGTGGTAATAATCCTGATAGCGCTTTTTGCAATATTCAACTTGGCAGGAGGACGCAACGGGAATCAGGCCGTATCGAAAGATAATCTTTTTGAAGGGCAGATGTCACTTGAAAGACTTGCTGAAATTTCTAGCTGCCCCCTGACTGCCGACAAAAACTCTTTTGCTAAATGCCTGACAGATAAGGGTTTTACGATGTACGGAGCAGTTTGGTGCTCGCATTGCACTGCACAAAAAGCTTTGTTTGGCGATTCTTTCAAATATATAAAATATGTAGAATGTCCGGACAATATAAATATTTGTCTTGATAAAGGAGTGCAAGGATATCCGACTTGGATAAGGGAAGTAAAGAACTAAAAACACAAAAAATTAGGTATGAAGAAATCAATTATAGTTTTAATACTGATAATCGTAGTCATAATTTTTATGGCATTAATTTTTGATTGGGGTAGAAGGGAAGTAGTAGCTCCAAGTATAAATTCAGAATTGCCTATACAAGTTGTAATGCCGAAGGACAATCAAGAGGTAAAAAGCCCGATAAAGATTTCTGGAAAGGCTAGGGGGACATGGTTTTTTGAGGGTTCATTCCCAATAGATCTAGTAGATTCAAATGGCAATACGATCGCCTCCGGCATAGCCACTTCTTCTGAAAATTGGATGACAGAAGATTTTATAAATTTCTCAGCCGAGATTTCTTATGAGAAGGCAACAAACACAAAACGTGTGTTACTTGTATTAAAAAAAGACAATCCTTCAGACAACCCCGATCTAGATCAGAACATCTTTATCCCAGTTATTTTGAAATAATCTATGTCAGTAATACAAAAAGCAGTACCCAATTTCAGAAGATCATCGCTCCTAGTCTTATATATCGTCGGTTTTATTTTTGCTTTAAGAACGGCCTTACCGTCATATGTAAATTCAAGCTTTTTGAGCCAAATAACAGCTGAAAAGCTGGTCGGTATAATCTATGCCATAGCCTCTATTTTGACCATTATTGGCTTTTTCGCCATACCATGGATATTGTCGCGACTTGGTAATTATAGGACCGTTATAGGCCTTTCGGCCATCAATACTGCTGTTTTGGCGGTGCTTGCACTAGCCAATAATCCACTTGTCCTTCTTGTCGCCTTCTTAATCGCTTATGTTGTGACCATACTGATCGGATATTGTTTTGATGTCTTCGTGGAACATTATTCCAGAAATGTTGAGACCGGAAGAATCAGAAGCTTTTACCTTACTTCTATAAACATAGCGTGGATATTCGCTCCGCTTGCCTCGGCATATCTTTCCGGTGAGAATTCTTTTCAAAAAGTGTTTTTGATTTCTGCTTTTATAATGGCTATTGTCGTCCTAGTGGCGACGCTTAGCTTGCGAGATTTCAAGGATACAAGATATAAACATTTTAAACTCCTGGATACCGTAAAAGAAATTGCTGACAATAAAAATATTCGCTCTATCACGATGGCGAATCTACTTTTACATATATTTTATTCTTGGATGATTATTTATACTCCGATATATTTGAATCAATATCTTGGCTTCAGTTGGCAACAGATTGGTGTGGCTTTTACCATAATGCTCGTGCCGTTTATTCTTGTGCAAGTGCCACTTGGCTGGCTTGCCGACAAAAAACTTGGAGAAAAAGAGCTTCTCTGTGTCGGGTTTTTGATAATGGCGATCTCTACATGCGTTTTGACTTTTATGTCAGCGAAAAGTTTCTTACTTTGGGGAGTAATGCTTTTTATCACAAGAGTTGGTGCTGCAGTGATCGAGATAATGACCGAAACTTATTTCTTTAAGAAGATAAATACAGAAAATACAAATCTGATAAGTGTCTTTAGAATGACATCACCGATAGCTTATGTTATTGGACCGCTTCTTGCGACTTGGTTCTTGAGCTATTTTGGAATGAATTATATGTTTGTGGCTCTTGGGGTGATAATGCTTTTAGGTATCAAATATAGCTTGGCGATAGAGGATACGAGATAAAACCCACAAAACAAAAGGCAGGACGCCGTAGGCGTCCTGCCTTTTGTTTTGTGGGTTTTCTATACCCCAATTATTACTGGTATTACCATTGGTTTTTTTGCTGTCTGCTGGAAAAGATATCTGCTGATATTATCTGTAACCTGATCCTTAATATAATCAAAGTTAATCGGATTACCATGAGCATTTTCTTCAACTGTCTTTTTAATCAAGAATCTGGCGTGCTTGAGTAAATCTTGTGATTCTCTCAAGTACACGAAGCCTCTGGAGATAATATCTGGAGATTTACGGAGTTTTCCTGTGGCTGTGTCTACGCTTGCAATGATTACAAACATTCCATCTTGGGCAAGCATTTGCCTGTCGCGAATGACAACCTCCTGAACATCTCCAATGGAGAATCCATCTACCATAACAATCCCAGCAGGAGCCTTTTCCTTCAATACCCTTATTTTTGTCCCACCATCGGTGATTTCCACAATACTGCCATTGTCAGGCACCACAATATTTTCTCTTGGCGTCCCTACAGAAGCAGAAAGTTCGGCATGCATTTTGAGCATGAAATGATGTCCGTGTACTGGCATGAAGAATTTATATTTGATTTGCTTGTGTATCCACTCAAGCTCGGCTCTTTTGCCGTGTCCTCCGGCGTGTACGTCCGTGTCATAGTAGGTGATTATTTTTGAATCGTGTCTGAATAGATTGTCCTTAAGTGAGGTAACAGCCATTTCATTACCGGGCACTATAGAAGAAGATAATATTATGGTATCGGTTTTGTTGAGCTTGATATATTTATGAGTATTGTTTGACATTCTCATAAGTGCTGCAAACTCTTCACCTTGAGCGCCTGTCGCTAGGAACATAAGTTTATGTGGCGGATAATTTTGTATATCTTCTACATTGATTATATGTTTTGTATCGGCGAGTTTAAGGAATTTGATAACCTCGACATTGTTTTTCATACTACGGCCTTCGATTACAACTTTCTTCCCGTGTCTCTCGGCCATATTTATAAATTCAATAACTCTTTCTACCTGTGAAGCAAAAGTGGCGATAATAATTCTCCCTGTAACATTTTTAACAATCTCTTCTATGTTTTTTATAACCTTATCTTCCGATATAGTCCATCCGGGTTTCTCTATACCTGTCGAATCCATAGTTAGCAAGAGTACTTTTCTGTTTTTAAAGAAAGCATATTGTTCAAATTCTTTTTCTGCTACCACTCCGTTTTCATTGTCTACTCTTACATCTCCTGTGTTTACAATATCTCCATACGGAGTCTCGATGATTACACCAGTTGAATCTGGAATCGAATGAGTAATACCAAAGAATTTTATCCTAAGATCTTTTGTAATAGGGAAGAAGTCTGTGTTTTTGTCTATTATTTTAATATTCAGCGCCGGCAGATGAGGAAATTCATCCATTCTCTTCTTGATAAGCAGAGCACCGAACTCTCTCGTGTATATAGGAGGATTTCCAAGTGATTCTATAATATAAGGAATACCTCCAATATGATCCAAATGTCCGTGAGTAATCACAAGGCCCTTTATTTTACCTTTCCTGGCCTCGAGATATTTTGTATTTGGCAACATATAGTCTATACCAGGAGTGTCTTCTGTTTTAAATTGAATTCCGGCGTCTATTACTATTATTTCGTCCTTGTATTCTATAACAGTCATATTTTTGCCGATTTCTTCCACGCCTCCAAGGGGGACTATTCTTATATCTCCGTCTTTGAGCGGTGGTATGACATGATCAAACTTTTTGCTTCCGTCTGAAGTAACCTTTCTCATTATCCCGTTTTTCTTTTGATCTCTGTTTCTACCATAAGAATGCCCACCTCTGCTAGTTCGTGAGTGCTTATTATGATTACTAACACTTGCGTGTCTAGGACCAGCATTTGTCACATGGGGTTTTCTGACAAATACCACACCTTTTTTCTCTGTGGGTTTAGTTAGACTTTCTCCTCCAGCTATATAGGGAGTGGATGCCGGTTTTATATTCGTGCGAGCTACAAAGCCAGTCCCCGCCACAAAAGGCGTGCTGGATTTTCTTACATAGTTTTTATTTTCTTCTTTGTTCATGTTAAATTAGCTAATAATAAATAATAATTTTATAAAAATGGAGTCTTTAATTTGGGAAGATTTTTCGTCTTTTTACTCAAATATTTTCCAGATTTTATTTGTTTCTATATACCAACTATTGATATTTAAAAATCTCTCAAAAGGCAAGGTGACAAGTCCGAGCGAATTGTCTTTTACTTTTCCTGGGGCTATATATATAAATTCAGGGGAGTACAAAAATATCGCTGGTATATCTTTCGAGATCTCTACTTCGAAAGTTTTATAGTCTTTGTTTCGTACTTCTGGGTCGAGAGTTTTTCTAGCTTCTTCAAGAAGACTGTCTACTTTGCTATTTGTGTACATTGCTACATTGATACCAGGATCATTTCTTTGAGAAGAATGCCAAAAAGCGAAGAAATCCATATCTCTACCTACCGCTTCACCATAAAGTAATGCTTCAAATTTTCTTGGCCTTATAATATTTTGCTGGAGATCACCGAGTTCAAATTGTTTTATATCTACTTTGGCTCCAAGTTTTTCCCAGCCTTCTTTTATTATTTCTGATGCTTTCACTAAATCTGGAGAATTAAGCGTAGATATAGAAATTATAAGCTGGAGAGTCTTCTTTTTATCTATCTTTTTCTCTAAAATCCCAGTCTCGGTATTTTTCTTCCAGCCTGCTTTAGCCAGCGTACTTGAAGCAGTATCAAAATCCACACCGATTGCGGGTTGATTACCTCCGTCTATAAGACCCTTAGGTATTGGACCAAAGAGGGCTTGCCCATAACCATTTAAAACCTCATCTACAATCTTTTGTCTGTCTACTGTTATATTTAGAGCCTGACGGACCTCTTTATTTGACAACACTTCCGACTGATTTTGATTGAAAAAGACAGCAAAAACTCTTGGGAGAGGTGAAATCTCTACATTTGCATTGGTCTGTCTTTTAATATTTGTCATCTTGTCAGGGGAAACAGAATTTATCGCTTCCACATCGCCGTTGTTGTATGCGTCTATAAGAGATTTTTCATCTCTATAGAAATTTATTATGAGTTTATCTATAAAAGGCTTACCCAAAGCATAATTCTTAAAAGGTGTAAACTCATAATATGTCGGCACGAGTAACATATTTTTTTGCAATGTCTGCATTTTACTTACCTTGTATGGCCCAGAACCTACTGGTTCTACATTGTATTGGCTAAGGGGGAACTGATCAGCATCTAAGTTACCCCAAAGATGTTTTGGTAAGATACCTACAGTAAGATTCTCTAAGAAAGGAGAGTATGGTTTCTTGAGAGTGAATTTTATCTGATTGTCAGCAATCTTTTCTATCTTTATATCGTAAAAATTTGGCCTCTTAGGACTCTTTATCAAGCTGTCCTGGATTGTCTTTATAGTAAACTCTACATCATCAGCCGTGACTTTTATACCATCTTGGAAATATACGTCATCTCTTAAAGTAAATGTGTACTCGAGTCCATCGCTAGAAACTTCATATCCTTTTGCAAGGTCTGTTCTTAGCCCATCATTTGGATCTGCTTTCAAAAGACCAGAATATACCAAGGTTGTGAGATCTTTATCTACGTCTGATACAGCAAGTACTGGATTTACAAATCTCGGAGATCCTACAATACCTTCTTTTAAGTATCCTCCATTTGCTGGAACGTCTATCGTGAGACCATCGTTAGCTTGTTTGAGTATTATGAGGCTAGATGTTATAAAAATAGTGACCAATGTAAAAAAGAAAACCTTTTCAGCTATACTAAAAGACTGAAGCGTTTTAGAAACAACACTGTCTCCTGGGAGAGCCCATTTTTTATTTAGGATTTTTTTTATTTTTTCTTTCACTTAACTGAATTAAATAACTAGTATCAAATATTTTCCAAATTATATCAAAACGAAGGAGAGAAGACAAACCTTCTTTTATGGTGCGTGATTATCTGAGGAATAACGCTGAAAGAGAGGCTATAGCAAAAAGAATACCAACGATTATTGTTGCATTGAACAAGAATTTTTCAAAACCTCTTCTTGTGTGATGTGCAGAATTCCAATTATCTCCACCTCCGAAAGAGCCACCGACACCAGCTTCTGATCTTTGCATCAAAACAAGGGCGATGATTAATATCGCCAAGATGATTTGTATATAAGGTAAAGCTGAAATCAAAGCTGTCATTACTGGGACATTATAGCAGAATCGATAAAAAAGGCAAATCTTTTATTTAGTTTGCTCCTATGATAAAATCAATTGGAAATATGAAGGATTTTGAACTAGTAGAATACATAAGAGGGGGAGCGACATTTGTTCAGTGTGCCGAACCTTCTCGGGCTTTTGTAACCGGGGTCAAAAAATATTTTTCCAGGGGAATTAACTATCTAGTCATTTATTTTAGTGGCGATACTTTGTATTGGTATTATGAAAAGAAAGATTTGTATAAAGAAGGAAAGATAGTAGCCAATAAATTATTGAGTTCCAAAAGTTTTGAAAATAGATTCTTTAAAGTTTTGGATAAGAAAACAAAAGAAATTCTTGATTTTATTAAAAAGAACAATTCTGCAGAAATTAGAATAATTAATAATTCAAGTGTTGCGAAGGTCTATGAGAAATACTCAAAAATGCTTTTTGATTGGTATAGTTTAACAATGACAATTGATGGAACCGATGAATTTTTGATGGTTGAAGTAACAGAAAGAATTAAAAAACCCCTAAAAGACAAATTAAATAAAGCGTATAGCGAGAAAGAATTTTTGAGAGTATATAATATTTTGACAATATCAGGATATCTTTCCTATTTAAACGACGAGAAAAGATTAATTCTTGAGCTTATGGAGGATGTTGATGAAAAGAAAATCACAGAAAAATCAGATAAATTTAACAAGCGTATTGGGGAAATAGTGAAGAGGTTCTGGTGGGCAGAACTTGGTTGGAAAAAATCAAAAGGTAGAGATGACAAGGATATCATTAAGATTTATGATGGGTTCAGAAAAATTAAATTAGATCCAAATACTGAACTGAAAAAGATGGATGAATATGTAGAAAAAACCTCTTATCAGAAAAATCAAATCAACAAAGAATACCCGTTTCTAAAAAAAGACAAGAAACTATTAAAGTTTCTAGAACTCTCAAATAAATTAGTCAAATACCATGACATAAGAAAAGAAGTGCAGATGAAAGGGAATTATTGGAGTTATCAAGTGTTCAGTGAGATTTCTAAAAAAATAAACATAGAGGAAGAACTTCTTGGATGGTGTGAAGCGAGTGAAGTGTCTGATATTCTAAATGGGAAAAAGTTTGATAGGAATGAATTGAAGAATAGATCATCGAATTTTATTTATATTTACCAAAATGGTAAAGGGCTTAAACTTAGTGGCGGGGATGCAAAAAAGAAATATGAAGAAATAATGGGCTCGATGGATCAAACAACGGGCGATTTGCAGGGACTTGGAGCATCTCCTGGAAAGGTTACTGGGCATGCTTTTGTGGCAAGGACTTCACAAGATGCTTTGAAGATTGAAGCCGGACAAATTTTAGTGACTGGTATGACAACACCTGATTTCGTCCCCGCAATGAATAAAGCTGTTGCTATTGTAACCGATGAAGGAGGAATTACGTGCCACGCCGCTATAATTTGTAGAGAATTAAAGATTCCATGCATAGTTGGGGCTAAATATGCGACAAGAATAATAAAAACTGGTGATACTATAGAAGTATTAGCTAATCATGGGGTAGTAAAAATATTAAAGAAAAAACAAATCGACACTACCTCTGTTAATTAAAAAATATGCTTTCCTTTTCATTTTGTGGTATAATAGCAGGGAGCAAGGTATTTTGCCTTTGCTTTTAATTTAAATCTAAACAATATGACAGGATATATAATAGTTGGTATTTTAGTAGTTTTGATAGTCTGGGCGATTTTTGCCTATAACAAATTTATCACTCTTATAAACAGAGCCAAAGAAGCATGGTCTGATATAGATGTTCAGCTAAAAAGGAGATACGATCTTATTCCAAACCTTGTAAATACTGTGAAGGGCTATGCTGCGCATGAGACATCCACTTTCGACAATGTTACAAAAGCCAGAGCTGCAGCTATGGGTGCACAGAATATAGTGGACAAAGGGAAGGCAGAAAATATGCTTGCCAGTGCTTTGAAAAGCGTCTTTGCTGTCGCCGAGGCATATCCAGATCTAAAGGCCAATCAGAACTTCCTTTCTCTTCAGAGTGAACTTACAGATACAGAAGACAAAATCCAGTCCGCAAGAAGGTTCTACAATGGCAATGTCAGAGACTTGAATATCGCGATAGATTCTTTCCCAAGCAATCTAATCGGTAAACTATTTCACTTTGTGAAGATGGAGCTATTTGCTCTAGATGAAGCAGAAGCCACCGCCGCAAAGCAACCGGTAGAGGTGAAATTTTAGAAAATAACGAGCGAAGCGACTATATTTTCTTAAACCCCGTATAAATTTTATCGTTTGCTACTTATTTAGCGTTAATATAGAATTAATATCTATTTTGGAAACGCAAACTGCGTGGCCGAATAGGCCGTCCTTTTATAGGCGAAGCGGTTTGCCCCTAATTAATAAATAAAATTTATTCTGGGGTTCTATACAATAATTATGGCCACCCTTTACACCCAACAATCTAAAAATGTCGCGAGGACGTGGTTTTTGATGGCCGTGTTTTTGGTGATTATTGTGGCGATAGGGTATTTTATAAGCTATTACTATAATAATCCTGGAATTTTATATTTTGCGATTATTTTCAGTATTGTAATGAATGTTTTGAGTTATTGGTATTCGGATAAGATTGCACTTTCGGTATCGGGAGCAAAACCGGCGACACATGAAGAATATCCGGAGCTATATCACACAGTCGAGAATCTTTCTATCACAGCTGGGCTTCCGATGCCAAGAGTTTATATTATAAATGATAGTGCACCAAATGCTTTTGCAACAGGAAGAGACAAAGAACATTCTGCCGTGGCGGTGACATCGGGGCTTTTGCAGATTTTGGACAAGTCTGAACTTCAGGGAGTGATAGCTCATGAGCTTTCGCATATTGGAAATAGAGATATTTTACTTTCTACTGTCGTGGTGGTGCTTGTCGGCTTTATCTCACTTCTTGCAAATATGTTTCTGAGAGGAGGTATGGGTAGGGGGAATAGAGACAGTGGAAAAGGCGGAGGAGTGCTCATGATTATCGGAATTATTTTTATAATTCTCTCACCAGTTATCGCCCAGCTTATTCAACTCGCTATTTCAAGAAAAAGAGAATTCCTCGCCGATGCTTCCGGAGCGCTTCTTACAAGGTATCCAGAAGGCCTTGCTTCAGCTTTGCAAAAAATATCTGCCTACAGTGCGCCGATGAAGACGGCAAATTCTGCAACAGCACACCTTTTTATCGCAAATCCTTTTGGTGGGGCAGGCAGGAGAATCTCCAATCTTTTCAGCACACATCCACCAGTAGAAGCGAGAGTGAAAGCACTTACAGGAATGAATATTGAATAAAAATTGAAAGGGCGTCCGCCTGAGGCGGACGCCCTTTCAATTTTGTCTTTTTTCATTTATTATAGCTTCTACGGAGACGTCGCATAGTGGTCTAGTGCGCTCGCTTGGAAAGCGAGTGGGGTGAAAGCTCCCGCGAGTTCGAATCTCGCCGTCTCCGCAGAAGGTGTTATAATAAAAAGTATGAGTAAGGTTGTGCCATTAGAAATATTTTATATATATTTTTCACCTTATACTTCTCATGCGATTGAAGTTGGTGGAATTTTGTATCCAACAGTAGAACATGCTTATCAGTGTATGAGATACACAGATAAAAATATCATAGAAGAGATTAAGAGTACTCACAGTCCGGTAAAAGCATGGGAAGTTTCTACTAAATATAAAGAACTTCAAATCCCAGAGTTCAAGAAGGAAGAATATAAAAGAGAAGTGATGAAGAAATTGATGAGACTTAAAGCCCTCCAACACGAGGAAGTGCGTAAGGCGTTATTCAATACAAATGATCAGAAAATTGTAAAACATATTGTAACTTATCCACCCGGAGATGGTTTTTGGGATGATGGTGAAAATGGTAAGGGGCGAAATGAGGTAGGTAAGATTTGGATGGAAATTCGTGAAGAGTTATTAGCTAATAAATAAAAATATGAAAGGATTTTGTAAAAATATTGAAAAGGAGACCTTGGGGAATAAGAATTTCAGAAAAGTACTTTACACTGGCAAGCATAGCCAGCTCGTCTTGATGAGCTTGAAACCGAAAGAGGAGATTGGAATGGAAACTCACACTGACAACGATCAATTTTTCCGTATTGAGAAAGGGCAAGGCAGATGTATTATCGACGGCAACGAATATGCTTTATCAGACGGCTTTGCGATAGTCGTCCCTGCGGGAGCGAAACATAATATTATAAATATTTCAGCCACAGAAGATTTGAAACTTTATACTATCTATTCACCAGCGCATCACAAAGACGGCGTCGTGCGTGCGACGAAGGCGGAGGCAGAAGCCGACGGACCAGAGTTTGATGGAGTGACTACAGAATAGACATTATGAAAACTTTTTTAAAGATTCTTATCTGGATACTAATCATTTTAATCCTTGTATTAATAGTCAGGGGTTTTTCTGGCGATGAGGATCTTTGGATTTGTAAAGACGGACAATGGGAGCGACATGGAAATCCGACATTAGAGAAGCCGACCACTCCGTGTATCAAATACGACAAGGCACAAATCGAAATCGGAGGGAAAATAATAGAAGTAGATGTTTCTGATACAGATTATAAAAGAGAAGTCGGGCTTTCTGGTAGAAATCTGCTTTCAGATGACACAGGAATGCTCTTTATTTTTGAAAAAGAGGGGAATTACGGTTTCTGGATGAAGGATATGAATTTTCCGATAGATATTGTGTGGATCAATACAGATTTTTCTGTCATTGGTATTGAAAAAAGTGTCGCTATTAGTACATATCCGAAGGCCTTTGGACAAGATTATTTTGCCAAATATGTCTTAGAGCTTCCGTCAGGCTTTTCTGATAAAAATAGTTTGATGGTGGGAAACAAAATTTCTATTTTGGAAATAAGTAGATAGGGACTAATCAACTCATGCTGTTCTGGTGGGAACAAGCCCCAATTGGAAATCTTATAAACAAAGAAAACAAATAATATTGAAATCACTCGTGATACTCCATTATCTATTTTTGATTTATTGTGGATTTCCAACGGGGTAAATGGGAAATGGGGTGTGGATAGGGGCGTTTTTTATTTTTTATGCAAAAAATAAAAAACGCCCCAGCTATTTCTCTAGAATATTTTTTGAAAATCACTTGATTTATAGGCATCTTACAACGATGAGCTTTACACCGTCTTTTTTTTGATTTCTTTTTCGTAAAAAAGTTGTTTTTGTATTTTCTTTGCTCGTTTTTGGTGTAAAATTACTCTACATTATTAATTAGATAAAATTTTATAAATCGTATGGTCAAAACAGGAAGCGGGAGAGCTCACCTAATCAAGAGCGTAGAAAAAAGAGATGGTTCAGTTGTGCCTTTTGAATTGTCAAAGATAACAATCGCAATAAATAAAGCGATGACTGTTGTCGGAGAAGGTTCAATAGAAGAAGCAGAGCTCGTCGCGAACAAAGTTTTGGCTGAACTTGTAAAAATCGCTAAAAAGTTTAAGGATTTTCTGCCGGATATTGAAGGTATTCAAGATATTGTGGAAAGAGAGCTTATTTTAAGCGAATATGTTAAGTCCGCAAAGGAATATATTATCTATAGACAAGAGAGGAACAAGCTAAGAGAGGTTGGAATTCAAGTCCCTCCACATGTAAAAAAGCTTACCGAAGATAGCAAGAAATATTTTAGCAATCCTCTTGGAGAGTTTGTCTATTACAGAACATATGCTCGATGGATACCTGCAGAGCAAAGACGCGAGACATGGATCGAGACCGTAGATCGATATATGGATTTCATGAAAAAGAATCTCGGCAAGAAACTTAAAGACGATGAATACAAAGAAGTTCGCCAAACGATTTTGAAACAAGAGGCGATGCCCTCGATGCGACTTTTGCAGTTTGCAGGTCAGGCAGCCGAGAAGACAAATGTCTGTGCATACAACTGTTCATACATCGCTCCAACGAAGTGGCAGGATTTTGCAGAGATCATGTATATCTCTATGTGTGGTACTGGATGCGGTTGGTCTGCTGAAAGCCAAAATATTCAACAACTTCCTCAAATTAAATTCCAAACAGGCAAAAAGCTTCCGACTTTTGTAATACCAGACAGCAAAGAAGGGTGGTGTGACGCACTTACAATCGGTCTTACCACTTGGGCAGACGGAATGGATATTGAATTCGATTTCTCACAGCTTCGCCCTGCCGGAGCAAGGTTAAAGATCATGGGTGGCAAATCATCTGGCCCTGAGCCATTGAAGAATCTTCTAATCTTCGCAAAGAGGAAGCTTTTGAATCGACAAGGAAGGCGTCTAGAAAATATCGATGCGCACGATATTATGTGTATGATCGGTCAGATCGTCGTCTCAGGAGGTGTCAGGAGAAGCGCGATGATATCACTATCAGATTTGGATGATGAAAAGATTCGCGATGCGAAAAAGGGTCAATTTTATCTCACAGAAGGTCAAAGATCACTCGCCAACAATTCTGCTGTATATTTACAAAAGCCAAAAGAAGAGGAATTCCTCGATGAATGGATTGCCCTTATGAAATCAGGCTCTGGAGAGAGGGGAATATTCAACCGCGGAGGTTTACCTACAACAACTCCGGCTAGAAGATTAAAAGTTTGGAAGGAGGAAGGTCTTTTTGACGGCACAAACCTGACAGGTAAGAGGCTTATCGGTACGAATCCTTGCGGAGAGATTATCTTGCAGTCAAAACAATTCTGTAACCTTACAAATGTTATTGCAAGAGAAGGCGATACAGAAGCGTCACTTTTGAGGAAAATAAGAATAGCTACGATTATCGGTACATATCAAGCCTCTCTTACGAATTTTGGCTATCTTTCAAAAGAATGGAAAGAAAATTGTGAGAGGGAGAGACTTCTCGGTATTGGACTTGCCGGTCAATGGGATTGCGAGCTTGTCAGGACTCCAAAAATGCTTGAAAAGATGAAGAATGAATCGATAAAGGTAAATAAAGTGTATGCAAAAAGATTCGGTATTGCAGAATCGACAGCTACTACTTGTGTAAAGCCAGACGGGAATTCTTCGCAAACATTCAACTTCTCATCTGGTATGCACCCTCGCTATGCTCCATATTATATCCGCAGAGTCCGTATCTCGGCTACAGACTCACTCTTCAAAATGCTTCGTGATCAGGGTGTGACGCATTTCCCAGAAGTCGGTCAGACAAAAGAAAAAGCAGATACTTTTGTATTTGAATTCCCGGTGAAATCTCCGAAAGGATCTACATTTAGAAATGATCAGACAGCCATACAACAGCTAGAGCATTGGAAAATGGTCAAGACATACTATACAGAACACAATCCATCGGTAACTATTTCTATCGGCGATGGAGAATGGATCGAAGTTGCCCAGTGGCTTTATAGGAATTGGGATATGATTGGCGGACTTTCATTCTTACCACGAGATAATCATGTGTATCAGCTTGCTCCTTATGAGGAGATAGATGAAAAGAGATATAAAGAAATGCTTAAGAATTTTGAGCATATAGACTATTCGAAAATTATTACTTATGAAAAGATAGACGAGACAGATGTAAAGAAAGAGCTCGCTTGCGCGGGCGGGGTGTGCGAGATAATGTAGGTAAATATAAGAATCATTCGAATAATAAAAATAAATTCAAAAGGCGTTTTGCGAAGCAAACCGCCTTTTGAGTAATAAAAGATCGCTAGTGTTTAAACAACACTAGCGATCTTGGTCGAAAGATGTCTTACCAGGCAAGTTCGGCAGCCTTTTTCTGCCAATCTTCGATGAGTTCTTTTGCTTCGGCGAGTTTTTTCTTCGCTTGCTCAAGTTCATCGACAATCTTCTTCTTGCTTGGACGGACTTTCTTCAGGGCTTCTTCGGCTTTCCAGACCCGTTGTTCCAAGTCAGCAATGCGCTGATCTACAACCAACTCGTAGTCCTCTTTCCCACCGAGTTTTTGACCATCCAATGGGTTGCCAGGGCATTGTCCGAATGGGTTTATCCCCACCGGACCGCCAGAACGACTTGGTCCCATCCAGCAACCACACTTGTGTTCGCAATCAGATGTCCCACCATGATCTGCATATTTATGCGGACCGTATTTTTTATCTCCATGTCCATTAGGCATAATCTGCCCCTTTCTTTTTATCTTACAATCCCATTTCAAATACTATTCTTTTAACAAAAATAGTCAAGATACTTTTTTGTGGGCGAGAGAGGACTTGAACCTCCATGATATTACTATCGTCAGCTCCTAAGGCTGATGCGTCTGCCAATTTCGCCACTCGCCCAATATTATTTGCCCAGTAGGGTATCGACCATTACATGGTCAGTACACTCATTCTCTTATTATGTGGTCACAAATAATTTTCTCGCCGTCGCTCGAAAATTTTCGCGACCCCGCCTCATTACTTTTTCCTGCTAGAAAAAATAATTCCGGCTCGCACAATTTTTAAAACGGCTCCCAGCAGTTTTAAAAATTGTGCGCCCAGTAGGGATCGAACCTACGACCTTATCCTTAAGAGGGATCTGCTCTACCAGCTGAGCTATGGGCGCATGCATAGTAAAATACCAGAAAATCTTTATAAAATCAAATTATTTTCTAGATTTTTTAAGGCCAGAGTCTATGAGTTTATCCTGTAGAATCTCTTTTTCTTCTTTAGTTAAGACCGTCATCACTATATCCAAATCACTATAATTATGTTCGATAATTGCTTGGGCTACTTCCAACCTATCCCTTTCTGGTAATTTATTGAGATCCTTTATGTGAATTGTACCAAGTCCGTATTCTATAAGTTTAAGAAGAACTTCTCTTCTTTCATTCATTGGGACATCGTCCAGATTTTCACTCGCCCTTTCTTGTTGCCTTGAATTAAATTTCTCCATATCTTTATTTTGTGCTCGGGGTGGGAATCGAACCCACATCTACATAGTAGACAACATTTTAAGTGTTGCGCGTATACCTATTCCGCCACCCGAGCATTTTTTAATTCTGATAGAAAATTACTCACGTAATTTTCTTGAGGCCTAGGGCGGAATCGAACCGCCGTATGTTGATTTTGCAGATCAACGCCTTACCACTTGGCGACTAGGCCTTATTTTATATTTCTTGAAATTTCGTCGATTCTTTGTCTGTGTTTTTCACCAAGATCTATTTCAAAATCGAAAGTTGGGATTCTGCCTAATCTTGTATTGTTTTTGACATAATCTCTAAATTCAGTCCTCTTCCTTTTTGAAAATTCAAGCACGGCTTCCTGTTTGTCTTCGGGGAATACCGTAAAAAAGATATTAACATATTTTTCATCTTTTGACATTCTTACATCGGTAATCGTCATCAAAGAAGCACCATTTGACTCCTTTTGCATAAACTCTGCCGCGGCAAGCTTGATTATTTTTATTATTTTTTCATTTCTTGAATCCATATTGTCATTTTTCTACTACAGTAAATATTTCCAATCTATCTCCTGGGGCAGGGGAAATATCTGATTGAAACTGACATCCAAACTCTACTCCCTCATGCACCTCACCGACCTTCTCTTTCTCTTGCTGAATCTCCTTTATTTTACCCCTACCGATTTCAATGTCTTTTCTCATTATCTTGGCTTCTTGCCCAACCTTCACAGTGCCAGATTCTACTCTTCCACCGATAATATGCTTATCTTTCATCGAACTGAAAGCTTTTAATACTTTTACTTTTGCACTGGTCTCTTCCACCATTTCCTTTGGAGTCTTTTTTGAAACTATTTCCCCGAGCCATTCTCCGATTTTGTATATGATATCAAATGTCTTTACTTCTATTCCTGATCTTTCTGCTAGATCTTTCGCGGTGTCGTCTATACTTACGGCAAAGCCGACTATCATCGCAGGGTTCCTACCAGAAGCAAGTTTTACATCATTTTCTGTAATGTCTCCGATTCCGGAGCCGACTATTTTTATCTTCACTTTCTCACTTTTTATTTTCTTGATTTCATGCTCTATCGCATCTATAGCCCCGGCAACTTCGGCTTTTATCATTACTCGTACAGATATTTCGTTTGGATCTTCTGTCGAGTCGACTATTTTTGTTGGAGCTTTTCTTACGTTTTCCAAATATTCTGCCACTTTATCTTCCGCATCTTTTTTGTCTTTGAAACTTGTGAAAGTTGCTCCAGCTCTTGGTAGCTTATCAAAGCCGACGATTCTCAGAGGAGAGGAAAAAGTCGCTTCCATGATTTTTTTACCGAGAAAACTTTCCATTATTCTTGTCGGTGCCATTCTGTCTCCGGAGACGATATACATTCCGTTCTTTAGAGAACCATCTTTGATTACTATAACGGCAGTCATCCCTTTTTTCTTATCCAGATGAGATTCAACGACGATTCCGCTTGCCGGTTTTGAAATATCTCCCTTAAGCTCAGCCATTTCGGCGACAAGAAGCATCATGTCCAAGAGCTCACCCACACCTTGCCCTGTTTTTGCTGAAATCGGTACAAAAGGTACGTTTCCTCCATAGCCCTCGATATAGATTTCATTTTCTACAAGTGAATTTTTTGTCTTTTCTACATTTGCATCCGGCCTGTCTATTTTATTTATCGCTACTATATAAGGTATTTTACTTTCATTGATACATTTCAATGCCTCAAGGGTTTGTTTTTTGACGCCTTCTTCAGCGGAGACGACGAGCACCGCAATATCAGCTATGCTTGATCCGCATGTTCTCATAGCTCCAAAAGCTTCATGCCCAGGTGTATCCAAAAAGGTTATCCTTTCTTCTTTGCCTTCTGGTGTCTTGTGCACGACTTCATAAGCGGATATTCTCTGGGTAATACCCCCAGCTTCTGTGTCTACTATATTTGTCTTTCTAATATAATCGAGGAGTGTAGATTTCCCATGGTCAATATGCCCCATTATACAGACAACGGGGGAGCGCTTTATTATGCTGTTTTTCTTATTTTTATCCATATTTGACAATAAAAAAACCCAAACCGACCATATAGTTTTAGCATGTTATTGAATAAAAAACCACCCTTTATATAATACTTTCTCTGGCTTTCTGCAGGGCCTGTTTTTCTTCAGTGGTAAGCTCATACTCTGATACCAAGTTTTTTATGGATTTTGAGAAAATACTTACATGATCTCTTGAGTATAGGCTTGATAATATAACCCCATCTCCTTCTTTATTTAATAATGCAGTAGCAAAGCTTTGATTGCCTCCCGAACCAGTACCTTTGAAAGGATTGAAGCGGATAGTTCCTAAGCCGGAAACTGTCTTCTTTAACTTTTTCTCAATAATATCAAAATTGTCAGCTGACCTTTCAGCGTATTTCTTAAGATAAGAAATCTCTTTTTTGAAAAGAGAAATCGTGTCGTCTAGATTATTACACTTGCTTCCCAAGAGTTTGCCGATTTTCACTTCCAGTCGGATAATCCAAAGCAGAAGGATGAAAATTATAATTCCCGCACCAGCTATTATATACATTTCAAAAGTCATATGGTTAATTATATCAACTTTTACTTATTTTGCAAAAAATGATAACTTGATATTGTGAGAAAGATATATTTAGACAATGCGGCGACCACGCCGGTGGGCAGAGAGGTTGTTTTGGCGATGAAGAAGTATTGGAGAAAAGATTTTGGAAATCCAAGTTCAATACATTCGCTTGGTGTGTCAACCCAAAAAGCAGTAGAAAAAGCAAGAGGAGAAATTGCTGGTTTTTTGAATGCACATGCGAGGGAAATAATCTTTACTTCCGGCGGAACAGAGGCGAATAATTTAGCTATTTTTGGCACAGTAAAGAAATTATTAAAATCAGGGAAGAAGCCCGAAGAAATACATGCTATAACGACAAAAATAGAGCACAGTTCAATACTTGAGTGTTTTAAAGAAATTGAGGAGATGGGAGTTAAGGTGGATTATCTAGAAGTTTCTTCAGAGGGGCTTGTTGATCCTAAAGATTTGAGAGAATTGATAAAGAAAGAGACGGCGATAATTTCGATAGGATATGCAAATGGTGAAATAGGAACGGTGCAACCAGTGAAAGAAATTATAAAAGAGATTCGTCATGCGAGGAAAGAATTTGGTAGAGAGAGAGTGGACTATCCATATTTTCACACAGATGCTTCGCAAGCGGTGCAATATTTGAACACAAATGTAGAAGAGCTTGGTGTGGATTTGATGACTTTGGATGCGCAGAAAATGTATGGACCGAAAGGCATCGGCGCACTTTTTGTAAAAGATAATGTAAATATTTCGCCGATTGTTTTGGGAGGAGGACAAGAGGACGGGATGAGGGCCGGTACAGAAAACGTCCCACTTATTGTTGGCTTTGCAAAAGCTTTTGAAATATCGGAAAGGATTAAAGAGAAAGAAGTGAATAGATTGGCGGAATTGAGAGATGGATTTTTTGACGAAGTCAAAAAATCCACTTCATCTGTAGTAATCAATGGCCACTTGGAAAACATGCTTCCAAATAATATAAACATTTCAATACCAGATAAGGACGGAGAATTTATAGTTCTTCAGCTTGATGAAGCGGGGATTATAGCTTCTTCAGCAAGTGCTTGTACTTCTGGTTCAGGAGAATCTTATGTTGTGCGGGAAATTTCAAGTGTTTCAGGCGCGAGCCTGGAGGAAGTAGACACTCGTGCTAAATCCACCATCCGATTTTCTCTTGGTAGGGATATAAAAAGACGTCACATAAGATATCTTTTAAAAGTCTTGTTTAAAATTTGCAAATAGTTTGTTTTTGCCTTATTATTGAGTCGATATGGAGCATCTAAACAAACAACAACTTATCCTTCTTGCCCTTCTTGTGAGTTTTGTGACCTCAATCGCCACGGGTATTGTTACGGTTGCTCTTATGAATCAAGCCCCACAAGGTTTTATCCAGACAATTAATAGGGTGGTAGAGAGAACTGTAGAAAGAGTTGTTCCTTCGGAGCCAATAAATAATACTCAGACGATAGTTAAAGAAACAGTCGTTGTTACGTCCGATGATATGATAGTTAGTGCAATAGATAAAAATTCTAATAGCGTCCTTCGAATCTATAGAACAAATTCAGATCCAGCCGCTGATTCAAATTCTATGGTATTTGTCGGACTTGGACTTGTTGTTTCTGACGATGGCATAATAGCGACAGACAATAGTGTGGTTTCTACAGATGGAAGGTATTTTGTAAACTTATCAGACAAGAAACTTTATAATCTAAGTATTCTTAGAGCGAAGCAGGGTGAACAAATTGCCTTATTAAAAATTCCAGCTGACAATAAAAATCCAGCGACTCTTCCTAAGGCTGTGTTGTTATCAAACAATGATATTAAACTTGGGCAAACCGTAGTATATATAGGGGGGGAATCAAAGAATCTTGTTTCTACAGGTATCATCTCAAGTCTTGCCACAAAGAGTATTAAGGATGATACAACATCAGACACCTCAAGCTCTACACCCACAGAAATAATTTCTTCCATAGAGACGAATATAAATTCCGGAAGCTTTATGTCCGGGGCACCACTCGTGAATCTTTCTGGCGAAATTGTAGCTATAAAAGCCACTTTTATGGATAGTGCAAGAACAGACTTATTTGTCCCTTCAAAAGCTATTAGTGATGCTCTTGCTAGTTTGGCAGCAGAACAGAAGAAAGTCCAATAATTTTGACTTTTCTTTTCCCAGAAGTTAAACTCTATTAAAGCTCGGCGAACAGTGGTGATTTTCAAAACTCGCCTTGCTCATTAAGAAAATCAACCATGCCACCATTCAACAATTTTACAACCAAGGCAAAAGAAGCAATAAAAAGGGCTCATGAGCTCGCTATTGAGCGTGGACAGAATCATGTTAACCCACTTCATTTACTTGCTGCACTTGTCCTTCAGGAGGAAAGTATCGTCGCTTCAATTTTGGATAGGCTTGAGGCGGATGTCATTTTGCTCACCGATTCAATACTTGAAGCCATAGAAGCGACCCACACATCCACGACACTTTCCGCTTCATACCAAATTTATTTAACACCAGATTTGGCACAAATAATCGACCAGTCTGGAAAAGTAGCGGTGGAGCTCAAAGATGAATTTATTTCGACTGAACATTTATTCTTGGCGATTTTGGATGTACCGTGTTCGGCGAGAGATCTTTTGACAAGATTTAAAATAAATAGGGCGGAAGTTGTAAAAATCCTCTCTGAACTCAAAACTCTGAAAGGGAGCGAAACAGGCCAAGTAAAAAAATACAGAGCTATCACAAAATACACTCGCAATCTTACAAAACTTGCAAAAGATAATAAGCTCGATCCTGTCATCGGCAGGGACAATGAAATCTCTCGCATTATTCAAATACTTTCAAGACGCACAAAAAATAATCCCATCCTTATCGGTGAGGCCGGTGTTGGAAAAACAGCTATTGTAGAAGGTTTGGCAAATAGAATCGCAATAGGAGATGTGCCGGAATCTCTAAAAGACAAAGAGCTTGTTTCTCTTGATCTTGGTCTTCTTATCGCCGGCACAAAATACAGAGGGGAATTTGAAGAGCGTTTGAAGGGGATAATAAAGGAAATTGAAAAATCAGAAGGCAAAGTGATACTTTTCATAGATGAAATCCACACTATTGTCGGTGCTGGTTCTGCCGAAGGCTCCATGGATGCTTCAAATATGCTCAAACCAGCTCTTTCGAGAGGTGAACTTCGTACTGTGGGTGCGACGACTCTGAAAGAATATCAAAGAATAGAGAAAGACCCTGCTCTTACGAGGCGTTTTCAGCCGGTGATAGTCAGCGAGCCATCTATCGATGATGCGATAGCTATTTTGCGCGGATTAAAAGAAAAATACGAGCTGTATCATGGTGTGCGTATTACAGATGACGCCATTCTTTCCGCTGTGAATTTGAGTTCAAGATATATTTCAGATAGATTTTTGCCAGATAAAGCTGTGGACCTTATAGATGAATCCGCCTCTGCATTGAAAATTTCACTTGAGACAATGCCTCCAGAGCTTGAAGAAACAAATAGAAAAGTTATGCGTCTTGAAATAGAAAAAGAAGCATTGAAAAAAGAATTAAATGGTAGTAAAAAGAAAGAAACGCAAAAAAGAGTGGATTCGATAGAAAAAGAAATCGCCGATTTTAAAGAGAAGACTTCCGAAGTCGAGCTCAAATGGAAAAATGAAAAAGATACCATTACAGAAATAAAATCTATCAAAAAACAGTTGGAGATTTTGAGAATAGAAGCTGAAAATGCAGAAATTCATGCCGATTTGGCAAAAGCTGCCGAAATCCGCTACGGCAAGATCCCTCAGCTTGAAAAAGATTTAGAAATAAAGTCAAAGCGCCTGAAGAAACTTCAATCTTCAAGAAGGATTTTAAAAGAAGAGATTACAAGTGAAGACATCGCTTCGGTGGTTTCTCGTTGGACAGGAGTGCCAGTCTCCAGAATGCTTGAAAGCGAAGCTCATAAACTCGTCCGTATGGAAGAAGTCCTTAAAAATAGAATTGTTGGGCAAGATGAAGCTGTAAATAAGATTGCTGACACGATAAAAAGGTCTCGTGCAGGTATTGCTGATCCGAATCGTCCTATCGGTTCGTTTATATTTTTGGGTCCGACTGGTGTTGGAAAGACGGAGCTTACAAAAGCTTTAGCCGAATTCCTTTTTGATGATGAAAAAGCTTTGATAAGAGTAGATATGTCGGAGTTTATGGAAAAACATTCTACATCCAAGCTTATCGGCTCGCCTCCTGGTTATGTCGGCTATGAAGAGGGGGGAAATCTTACGGAAACTGTCCGCCACAGACCATATTCAGTAATACTTTTTGATGAAATAGAAAAAGCTCATCCGGAAGTTTTCAACCTACTTTTGCAGGTTCTTGATAATGGACGACTTACAGATTCAAAAGGCAGGACAGTGAATTTCAAAAACACCGTGATAATAATGACTTCAAATATCGGCGCACAATTTATAGACAAGATGGAGCAGATCGGCTTTGCCACGGCAGGGGATAAAGCGAACGAATATAATCTGGTCAAAGAAAAAGTTATGACTAGCTTGAAAGATTATTTCCGACCGGAGTTCTTAAACCGCTTGGATGACACTATCGTCTTTGATATTTTGAGTCAAAAAGCGATAAGGAAAATTGTGGATATTCAGATAGAGCAGATTCGCGAGAGATTAAAAGTCAAAGATATTAAATTGGAAATTTCCACTTCATCTTTGGAATTGCTCGCAAAGGAAGGTTACAATCCGCAATATGGCGCAAGACCGCTTCGTAGATTAATACAGACAAAAATACTTAACCCAGTCGCTTCAATGATTATTTCAAAAGGGATTGTGGGCGGTGGCACAGTGATTATTGATAAGAAAGACAAAGAGCTAACTTTTGAAGTTAGAAGGGGTAGAAAGGGGATTCTTTTAGAGAGAGAAAAGATAGAAGTATAACTATTTCTTGTTAAATTTATATAGTTCTTTAAGTTTGGCAAGACCTCTATGCAATTGTACGGCGACAGAATTTTTTGATTGTCCTAGGATTAAGGATATCTCTTTTAGTGACAAAAGTTTCTCATATTTCATACGCATAATTTTTTTATATTTCTCTGGGAGTTGTTGAATTAAAAGTAGAGCTGCTTTACCGTCGAAAATGTTGAAAATTCTTTCAGATTCATCTACACTTGGCTCAAAACCTTTTTCTAATATAACGTCAAGAGAGGTTGTCTTATGTTTTCTGTATTCATCGACAATAAGATTGTTCAAAATATGATATCTGTGGACTTTTCCTCCGAAATCAGCTAAAATGCTTTTTGTTGGTAAATGCGCCGGTCGGATAGCGGCTATTCCAGGAGACTGTAAATCTCCGGCCCTATGGGCATCGTTGGTTCGAGTCCAACCCGGCGCACAGACAAAATTGCTGAAAGGTAATTTTTTTGTGTGCCGGAGTAAGTGCTTTTATGCACTTACATGTTGGACTCGAACAGCGGAGCGTTATGAGGTCAGCAGACCGAATCGCGAGCTGGTGCCCAGACAAAGCCGAGCGACGGCGAGGCTTTAGTCGAGGGAGAGAAATGTACTCATGATCCAACCCGGCGCACATTAAAAAGACAGCACTAAATAAGGGTTGTTTTTTTGTTAGGGGTAAGGACCTATAACTGAGCTTGACAAAAAGGATGAGAGGTGCTATTCTTACAAAAGACAGATTTGTTAGACAATTATTAGAGAAAGGATAAAGTATGAGTACAAAAGTTCCGTTTCTGTGCAAGTGGTCGTTCTGGCCGTTTCCGATTACGCCGGAAGTAGCACCATATGTCGAAACGAGGTTTTGGGCCAAGGGTTTGCTGATGATTATCGACGCCGTGATAATCAGCAGTGTCCTCAAGTTGGTCTCACTTGCGTTTTGACTCACCCGTCACAAAACAAGACCCGTTCTTGTAGTTGACGGGTTTTGTTTTGCCCAAAATAATAAATTTGGCACATGTGGAGTTATCTTACTTTTCATCAATTCAGTTCTAACATCTTCCAGCACTCCGCACAGTGCAAATATTTGAAAACCGCCTTCAATCAGAAGGTGGTTTTCTTTTGCACTGTGCGAGACGGAGTACGACGGCACGAGGTGGGTGAGCTGGGGGTTGGGGCCCCAGCGCAAGACCTTTGATAATTTCATTGAGTGTAATCACGAAAATAAAATAGAAAAGGTATACAGATTCTGTAAGAATCGCGAGATTTTTTAGCAGAAAAATACTTGTGACCACAAATAAAAGACAGCTCTATATAAGGGCCGTCTTTTGCTAGAGGGTGGACGCTGGAACTATGATAAACTGTACTTTTTAATAAATGCGATATATACTATCACTTACTAGGATTTAATTAAATTCTAACATTTATGGCCCTGTCGTCTAATGTAGGACGCTTCCCTTAAAGGAGGAAACAGTAGTTCAATACTACTCGGGGCTACTATTATGAAAACATTCTATTCTGACCCACAATTAAATGAGATAGCTAATGAAGTTATTAAATACATGACTTCTTTGGAGCCATTTTATGCTAACAAAGAAAACCTCTCTCAATACTCAAAAAGAATAAATATATATAAACCAAATAAAATTTATCTAGAAAGACAAAAAAGATTTAAACAAAAACTTAAAGAAAAAATAGAACATCTTTTTAATGAACAAGAGCGGTCAGACATGAAGATTAATATAGATGACGAGTGGGGTGTTGTCGGTGGTATTGTCGACCACCATGGTATTATCGATCACCCGTGGTTGTTAGCTGTTCATTTGGTTTCTAATTTTTATAAATTACTTCATCGTGATACAGGGGGAGATATTTTAACTTTTGCTACAGGTAATATTCCACTTAATGAACCATTCCGTCGGAGAGGATTTACATTAAATGGTAAAAAGATAAACTTATTTCCTAAGGGAGATAAAAATAAAGTTGTATTTGGTTTACCAAAATATGATTTTGATTTCATTAATAGATTAAAATTTGAGAGTCATCAGTGGCATGAATTTACGCCGGAAGAACAAGCCCTTTTGGAGAAGATTCAAAATGTAATTAAAGATATCGACTTTTCTACTTGTCAATATCTAAGCGATCAACTTACGAAAATTAATTATCATATTTGGCCATTTTTATTTGAGGAAAAACTACGTGCCAATGCTTCAAGATTAGTTTCTATTGAATATGACGATATTGTCATTGATTATTTAGTCTATGTATTAAATAATGAAAAAGACAGTTTTATATACAAAATGATGTTCGATGATAGATTTAGAGAAAAAGTACTCAATAGATTTGAGAGTTCTGTTGGAGCTTGGAATGAAGAAGGTACTTCTGGGACTCATTTTTTCTGGGGACTTAATTATAAGAATGAACATGTTCGTCTTGAATTAAAAGATGGTTATTTAATTGGTGACGATAAAACTTTTAAAGTTAGATTTACTTCGGAAGCAGTTTCAGATATTTTACTAAAGAAGAAAATGCTTCCATGTATGTTATTAAAATTCTCTCTTATTATGTTCTATATGGGGATGAAGCCATTGGCTGGATATTCTCTTGAATATTTAACAAGAATGAAACAGAAAATGATAGAGGTTTTAGAGGAAGATTTTCCGGAAGATGCTAAATTAGTAAAACAAATACCATTGGATAATATGAATCTTATTTCCATTTGCCAAGGTAGAGATGACCAGGGAAAACTGAAAGAATTACATGCTTTTGATATCTTTTACCAGGGTGGTTTTAAGAAAGAATATTTCGAGAGACTTGATTCACATAAATTTAAAGAGTTTATGATACCACCACTACTATTTGCTTATAATTATGGTATTACAAAATATGGAAATATTAGTGAAAAGAAGAATCTTACGATCACAGAAAAGGACTTGCAGAAAACATCAGAAAATATTTTTTAAAAGTAAATAGGTGAAATTGTAGGATAGCAATTATATAAATAATAAAACAGCTCACTAGCCTCATTAGATTTGTGTATATTATTATACATGATAATATATTTGTATGGCCCTGTCGTCTAATGTAGGACGCTTCCCTTAAAGGAGGAAACAGTAGTTCAATACTACTCGGGGCTACAAACAAGTTATGATAAGTTTAGAAAAGGCAATAGAACAAATTAAATCAGCTAATCCTTTTATGGGCGATCTTTTAAGCTGCGAAGAACCTTTAATTAATTATGTTAAGAATAAACTAACCTCATACAAGCCGAACGCAATTCATATTGAAAGACAAAAAGATTATATTGGTTTTATTAAAAATAAGATAGACAGGTTGTTTATAAAAGAATCTGTAAATATAAATTATGCTGAGGGGATGATTCTGGATACCACTGACCATCATAATATATTGAATTATCCATCTACGATCGGTGCTCATTTAATCAGTCGTTTTGATTCAATGTTGAATCGTAGAGATTTTGGTGATTATTATGTATTAGATTGCGGTAATATACCATTTTCTGATGTTCTACATAAGAGGGGTGTTGAATTTGGAGGTAAACATTTAAACCTATACCCTAAATCTACAAAAAATAAACTTGTATCTCGTTACCCTATTTATAAATTTGATTTGATGGAATCAGTAAAAAATAGTGAAAATGAATTTAGTGAAAAAGAGATTGATTTTATTAAACATTTTCAATCAATTATAGATAAAATTGATTTTTCAACGTGTGAAAGGTTATCAGACCAAATTGTTAAAGTTAATTATTACCTATGGCTTGAATTTTTCGATGAAAAGATAAGAAATGATGTCAGAAGATGTATAACATTAGAACATGATGAAATTTTAATTCAATTTCTCTCTACGTTTTTATTAGAAAACAAAAATAATATTGTTTGGAAATCTCTTTTTGATAAAGGGTTCAGAGATCGTATACTTAGTAGGTTCGATGGAATTTATGGGGCCTGGAATTATTCTGGAAAAGGTTCGGGGACTCATTTCTTCTGGGGGTTTAATCTAGAAGATGGTAAGGAATACAGAATGGATTTTGTTGATGGTAAGTTGGTCAATCACGAAGGATTAGTGAGAGATATTAATATGACTCCGGAGGATATAACACTTGCATTAACTGAGGGTATTCTTATACCATCAATTTTTACAAAGTTTGCTCTTGTTTCATTTTATTTAGGAGCTAAGGTTATGGGTGGACCTGGTCAGACAGAGTATACTGATAAACTACATAAAGGATGGCTAGATATTTTAAAAGAGTATGATTATAGTGAATACTTACTTGTAAATACAGTTACAGTATTAAATTTTAATTGCGGGGATATAGCTTTTCATCGTAAAGGCCAATCTGATTTTATTAAGGAATGGGGTTTTGATATTGCTATGAATCACACGTTTTCAAAAGAATATCTACAAACACTTGGCAAGACAAGTTTTAAATATTTATTATATCCCCTAATACCTATTTCTTACTATCGTTTAACACCAGCAAATGAAAGGCAAGAAATTGATTATAAAGAAAGTGATTTATATCAGGGGTTTAATTGGTTAAAATAATAAAATGAAACCAGAAAAAATATCTTCACTTCATGATGACTTATTAGTACCCAAAGCAACCGAACATCTGGGTGAATATTCAACATATCCAGAGAGATTTAACCCTGAAGACAAATCTGTTTTAACCCGACTTGAACAATTTGGTGTGGATATTCCAACTGCTGAGGAGAAATTTGGTAAAAAGATAGGAGAATTTTCTTGGGGAGAATATTCAAGATTAGTTGCTGAATCTGTGCGTGGGAAATATGATGTGATCGTTGGATCGGTCTTTGATTCATATATGTTTCCAAATCCAGAAAATCCCGACAGAGATACTCGTTGGAATAAAATGATTAGCTTGGTTGGTCAATATAAACAAATGGGTGAATCATGCGGAATTAATCTAATAAAAAGGGGTGGAGATTTTAAAAACCAAGATAATTTAGTTTTAGGATTAGAAGCCGGTGCTCATTTAATTCAATCAGTAGAAGACCTCAAAGTTTTGATAGATTTAGGTGTTAAAATTTTTGGCTTTCAATACAACAAGCCAACGCCTTTAGCTGATACAAACGGCTTAACGGAATTAGGTATTTCTGTCGCAAGGCATATATTTGATCATAATTTAATTATTGATCTTGCTCATTCAAATTTTAATACCCGAAAAGGTATAATGAGATTAGCTAAAGACTTAAATAAAGGAAGTTTAGTTTCCTATACTCATGGTTCAGTAGAAGAGGACATTGATGAGGCGTGGAGGGATAAAATGGGTGACAGGGCTCTAACTTCTGAAGAGATGACGGACTTAATCTCTATGGGTGGCATCATTGGTTTGGGAGTGACAAAGCCATTTTTCTCCTCGACTAGAAAAGTGGCAGAAAGGATTGATGCAACATCTCAAATCACTGGTGGAATAAATAGTTTGGCTATTGGAACAGATTTTGGTGGTATTCCACCTGAATTTCTAAATGAGATTAGAAATCCTGATGACTTTTCTAAATTAGCCGATATTTTATCAACTGAATTTAATTTAAATGATGAGCAGATAAAGAAGGTTTTAAGAACGAATGCAAGGGAGTGGATACAGAAGGCTATTGAATAATTATTCTCAGAGATAACTATAATGTCGTATACTTCGCTTACAGATTTGAATTGCTTTTGTTATTAATGTAATATAGCAATATGAAACCCACGCGCCCACAAGGCCTACGCACATGGCTTGAAATTGATAGGAAAGCTATAAAGCAGAATTTTGAAACTTTTAGAAAACTTTTGCCGAAGGCGGTGAAGTTTTTGGCAGTTGTGAAGTCCAATGCTTACGGGCATAATCTTTTTGAATTTGCAGAAGAGATGGAGAAACTCGGTGCGGATTTCCTTGGAGTTGATTCTATTACAGAAGGTTCGGCACTTCGCAGGGAGGGGATTAAAACACCCATACTAATACTCGGTTATACTTTGCCGGAAAAACTTGAAGAGGCGGTGGAGAAAAATATTAGTGTTGCGGTTTCTTCTTTCGAAACACTTTCAGAAATAAAAAAACTCAAAGTAAAAAACCCAATAAAAGTTCACATTAAAGTAGATACAGGAATGTCACGACACGGTTTTTCTTTTGAAGATTCGGAGAAAGTCATTCGTGAATTAAAATCGCTCAAAGATAAAATAATTGTTGAGGGACTTTTTACACATTTCGCCTCCGCCAAAAATCCGGCATTTCCGCAATTTACAAAAAGACAGATTGAGGAATACAAAAAGTGGGTGGAGATTTTCAATAAAAACGGTTTCAAACCCATAAGGCATGCGTCGGCCACTTCAGGGGCTATACTCTTCAGGGAGGCCGATTTTGATATGGTTCGCATAGGAATCGGACTCTACGGCATATGGCCGTCTAGCGAGGCCAGGGCCTTTGCAGAGGGCAAGACAAGGCTCGCCCCAGTACTATCTTGGAAGGCCGTAATTGCTGAAATAAAGACCCTCAAAGCCGGTAGTCGTGTAGGATACGACTGCACGGAGACAGTAGCCAAAAACACGAAAATAGCGGTTATTCCGGTGGGCTATTGGCATGGTTTGCCACGTGCTTTGTCGGGTATTGGAAGAGTGCTTGTGGGAGGCAAGCCGTGCAAAATTTTGGGTAGGGTTTGTATGGATATTATTATGCTTGATACTAGTGAAGTAAAAAATGCGAAGGTGGGGGACACCGTGACGATTATCGGAAAAAGTGGCAAAGAAGAAATTTCCGCAGACGATATTTCTGGACTTTTAGACGCCTCAACTTATGAACTTTTGACTAGAATAAATCCGCTGATAAAAAGGATTTACAAATAGAAGATTAAAAAAATTGGCCGAACACTTTTGTGTTCGGCCAATCGCTTACGACCAGACGTGCATAATCTTCCCAAGCCAATATATTGGGCACATAGCTCCCCAGTAAAAGACAGAGAGTATTAAACATGCTACTACGAGAGTCAGTGGAATGTCCGTTGTAGCATCGTCGTCATATCCATCCTGTAGGTTGCCGTTTTCTTCCCTGTCGTCTTCGTCGAAGCGACTTGAGAAGAAGTTGTTGATGAGTGTCAGGGTTAGGATTATCGGTAAATATGTGAGCAGGAATTTTTTTAATGTGAATGGTATAAGCTCCACACCAAAATAAAAACACAGCCCACTGATGATGAATGCAGAAATGACGAATCGGCATACATAACCCAGAAACCAGAAGATTATCGTCCCGTACTTGGAACTCCCCCAATCTTCCGCGAAGTGCATAGCACTTACGTATTTCTTGGGCATTAAGAACTGAATACGTGCATTGAAACCACAGATCAGGGCAAGGACGACAGCGATCATTACTTCGTTCATAACTTCTCCTTTTATTGTTTAGGATCATCCGAAATAAATACTAGTTGATGGTTTAGATAAAGTCAAACGATAAGGTGGCGGGGTTTTCGCGAAGCGAAAACCCCCTCTATCCGAAAGGGTTTGACTTTTATCTTGAATTGTGATAGGGTGTGGTTTGGTGAAAAGTAAGGTTAAACCCTCATTTTTTAATGTTCGTTGACGTAAAGAAACAAAAAAGGGATAGAATCCCGAAGGAGAGGAAAATGAATAAGGTTGTAGCGGTTGTGATCATACTGTCGGTTATTCTTGGGGTGGGTATTTTTTTGCTGGTGATCAATCACCAACACCCAGAAATGACTGGCAAAATGCGGTCGGCGCTCATCAGCGTTGGTGAGTCGAAGCAAAACACTCCACCGAAAATGGTGGCAAAGGGTACAAACGGTTTCCGGATCGAAGGGTTGCATGCAACCCCGACATTCGCGAAGTGAAGGAAAACAGAACAGGAGAAGAAAGATGAAGAATATAGTAATGATAGTTGTGATGTTTGTGTCGTTCATGTTCACGAATTCATTCGGTCAGAAACTGCCGATTGGTTCGAAGGACGAATTACGTACCTATGCTCTTGAACAGTCCAGGTCCGTATCCGTGTCGGTTGGTACACAATTGCCGGCAGGAACGAATTCCTACAAGTACGTGCAATTGGAGTCGTCTACGATGGCATGCATCAGCAATACCATTCTCAAGACGAAACTTGTTCTGGATATTGTGAATCCCAAAGATTCATTTTACATCTGGGTCTATGTATCCAATTCTGATGGATTCCCGTTATTCACCGGGATGAATCAGTTCAACCTTGTGCAGACGAACGGCGCGTATTCAGTGCCAACTGGCTATGGAAATGTGGTACTGGATCTGTATGAAAATATTCCACTTCCAATTGACGGTGGAGCACAATGGGCAGAAGTAGCTTTTATTGGGGCTGACGGAAAGACTTATAATTTCTCCAGTCTCCAAGTATGGGATAATAAACTACTTTTTCCCAGACAACTGGCTGGCACCAACGCATTTCTTGTGGTTGGTACGGCAAGCGGTGGTATCAAATATTGGAATGTTAGCAACGGGCAGGTATTGGATCCACAAGAATTTGATGTTCTACCGAGCGTGATTATTCGCGGAATCGTTCCGATTATGGATGGGAATATTGTGGTAACGGTACCGACGACAAACGGCGTTGGTCAGAATCTCTCGGTGGAGTACACTTCCACCAAGAGCCAACTGGTTGCCATATCTTTCTATACCAGTGAATGGAAGTGGTGTAAGACGGTCAAGATTCGGAAAGCTGGAGAAAAAGATTGGACCACCTATTCATTGATTCTCGACAGTACGGGTGAATACTATTACGTCAATTTACAATTTGACGTTGGTGTTTACTATGTTGTCCCAGTATGGGATCCAGCCGACATTTCGGGGTTGCCTGATCCGTGGTATCCGCCGTATTATTATGATGGCGGTGGCAAGGGCTGATCCTCGATGGCGATTTGTTTCTGATGTATGGGGGCCGGTTTTGCGCGAAGCGCAAAACCGGCCCTTTTTTTATGTCTAAAACTTGGGGAATTACTTTGGTAAGCCAAGTCCCTACTTAGGCGAAACCAAAGTAATTCCCCAAGTTTTTTTCTTTAGTTTTTTAGTGTTTTCTGCTATGATTGGAATTCAATGAAAAATATTCGCAATTTTAGCATTATAGCTCATATCGACCACGGGAAGTCCACGCTTGCCGATAGAATGCTTGAAATTACCAACACTATTGAGAAGCGTAAAATGATGGCACAAGTGCTTGATAGCATGGAGCTTGAGCGTGAGAGGGGTATCACTATAAAAATGCAACCTGTCAGGATGAATTGGAAGCATGATGGCGATGAATACATTATGAATCTTATAGACACCCCTGGACATATCGATTTCTCTTATGAAGTTTCTCGCGCGCTGAAAGCTGTCGAAGGTTCTATTTTACTTGTAGATGCTACTCAAGGCGTACAGGCACAAACGCTTACAACTTTGAATATGGCTCGCGAGTCTGGGCTTGTGATAGTGCCGGTAGTGAGCAAGATCGATTCTCCGCTTGCGAGAGTTCCAGAAACAAAAGAAGAAATCGCAAAGCTTTTGAAAATCGATGAAAGCGAAATTCTTGAAGTTTCAGGAAAGACGGGCGATGGTGTGGCAAAACTCTTGGACGAAATTATAAAAAGAGTACCTGCGCCAAAAGGTGAATATGGTTCAGAGGATGATAATATTCAAATAGACGAAAAAAGTGTTCGCGGACTTATTTTTGATTTTCAATATTCAAATCATCGCGGGGTGACTGTCTATCTGCGAGTTTTCAATGGTGAAATAAAGAAAAATACACCGCTTATTTTCAAGATTGCAGGAGAGACTTTTTCTGCTGTTGAGGTCGGAATTTTCTCGCCAGAAGAAAAGCCTGTTGAATCACTTTCTGCTGGAGAAATCGGCTATATTGTGACAGGTATAAAAGAGTCGGGTATTGCTTCTGTCGGAGACACTATCGCTTATATAAAAGATACGAAACCGCCTTTGCATGGGTATCAGACACCAAGCCCTGTCGTCTGGGCATCTATTTATCCAGAAGGGCAGGATGATTTTGATCTTTTGAAGCTTGCACTTAGTAAGCTTAAACTCTCTGATTCATCTTTTACGCATGAAGAGGAAACTTCCGGTACACTCGGGCGTGGATTTCGTTGTGGTTTTCTCGGAATGCTTCATCTGGAGATTATTGTAGAGCGCTTGAGGAGAGAATTTAATCTAAATCTCATCGTTACAACCCCAAGTATCAACTATGAAGTGACTTTCAAGAATGGGAAAAAGGAAATGATATATTCGCCATCACTTTTTCCGGAGGATCATCTCGTAGAAAAGATACAAGAGCCTTGGGTGAGAGTGAGGATTATCACACCGACTCATTATCTCGGTGCAATTATGCAACAACTTTATGAACATGAGGCTGTGATCGGTGATTCAGAAACTTTTGGAGACAATAGGGCCTCTTTGACACTTGAAATGCCACTTCGGGAGCTTATGAGAAACTTTTTCAATGAATTAAAAAGCATTACTTCCGGATACGCTTCTATTTCCTATGAAATGATGGGAATGAAAGATGCGGACGTGGTGAAGCTCGATATTCTTGTGGCAGATGAGCCAGTGGTAGCTTTTTGTAAAATCGTAGCAAGGAGAAGAGCTGAAGAAGAAGCTGAAAGCTCGGTGGAAAGGCTCGCGGCAGTGCTTCCAAGACAAATGTTTTCTTTCAAGGTACAGGGTAAAGCGATGGGGAGAATTCTATCTTCCAAATCAATGTCAGGGATGAAAAAGGATGTTACGGACTATCTTTATGGAGGAGATATTACTAGAAAGATGAAGCTTCGCGAAAAGCAGAAAAGGGGAAAGAAGAGGATGAAAGAGCAGGGCAAGGTAAATATTACGCAGGACGTTTTTTTAAAAATGATGAAAAACGACTAAAGAGATAGGTCGGAATTTTCTCGGGGTCCTGTCAACCTATTCTTTTTGAAAAGCACACATAAAAGCCTGCTGGCTTTTTGTTCTGCTCGGCCCGTCGGCCTGTGCAAGGCATTTCAAAAAGAACAGGTTGCCACCCCTAACAAAAATTCCGACCTATCTCCAAAACGGCGTATAAAGTACCACCATACTTATAATGATAAGCACCGCTACGACAGACCATATCCATTTAATCACTTTCCTTGTTCCTTTATTGTAAAGCATTGTTATTAATCGTTAAGTTTTATAAAATACCTATGTTGGTTATAATACACGAAGTATGATTGATTTTCAACAGAAAAGACAAATACGTAAGATAATTTATTCTAGAATAACCTTGCTCGTACTTTTATTACTTGTGGGTTTTATGGTCAAACAAGTTTATGATATCTATAAGAAAGAATTACTCAGCCGAGGAAACCTTGATACGATTGAGAAGCAATATAATAACTTGAAATCCAGAGAAAAGATGCTAAGTTTAGAGATAGATAAACTAAAGACCGATGAGGGTGTTGAGGCAGAAATAAGGAGTAAGTTTGATGTTAAGAGGCCAGGAGAGCAAACTGTCGTAATAATAAATGAAAACTCCCCGACTCAAACAACAAGCACTATGAGTAATACTAATGTCTGGCAGGAGTTTTTAGATTGGTTTAAATAATTAAGAAATGCGGGTGTAGTATAGTGGTAGTACGCGTGCTTCCCAAGCATGTGGCGCGAGTCCGATTCTCGCCACCCGCACAAAATAAATAATCCTAAAAACGGGGATTATTTATTTTGTGCGGGTGGAGCGAGCAAACTGCTTTGCTCGCGTCGAGAATCGGAAGCCAGAGTATGTTTTTTGCTTCAAAAAACTACGAGGCGGGGTCGCGAGTCTGGCGAGTGGCGACGAGCCAGAACTTGTGACCGATTCATTTTATTCTCGCCACCCGCACAAAGTCTTGACAGGCATGTTATAATGGAATAGTTAAAAGTTAATTACAAAAATAATATGAAAAAAATAACAATTTATTCAACACCTACATGTCATTATTGTAATCTTGCAAAAGATTTCTTCGATGCACATGAAGTAAAATACACAGTTTTTGATGTAGCAAAAGATTTAGCAAAGAGAAAGGAAATGATGGAAAAGAGTGGTCAAATGGGGGTGCCTGTAATAGATATAGATGGGGATATTATAGTCGGTTTCAATGAAGAGAAGATAGCGGGAATACTTGGGATTTAACAGAAACAAAAAGCGGCGCACGAAGTGCGCCGCTTTTTGTTTCTAACTGGTTTTTATGTTATATTCAACAATAAGCCGCCATAGTTCAATGGATAGAACAAATCCGTCCTAAGGATTAGATGTAAGTTCGATTCTTACTGGCGGCACCAATGGATGATTCTTGCTGTCAGTAAGAATCGAACAGGAAGGGGGTCGGGGAAACACTTGTTTTCCCGTGAAGGAAGGATTGGGAAAACCGTGGGTTTCCCAGGAGTGAGATAGCGGAGCGTCTTACTGGCGGCACAATAGCTTTTAATATATAATTGTATTATGAATCCAAACGAAAAAGAGCTTCTCCAGAAAACTCATGATCTTTCTGAAGAAAATAATAAAATTCTCAGAAGCATAAGGAGATCTAATAGATTAAGCTCATTCTTTAGAGTTATTTACTGGATTATTATAATAGTTGCGGCATTTGGGACATATTGGTTTATTCAACCATATTTAAATATGGTCTCAAACGTTTATAGCGGTATTCAGAATGATCTTAAAACAGTAAAAAACGCTACAACAAAGATTACAGATCCTATCAATAACCTCCTAGACAAAGTTAGATAAGCTCTGGAAAATTCTTTTAAAATAGTGTAATATCAAAAGGTCTTTAAAAAGACTTCTGCCGAGGTAGCTCAGTTGGTAGAGCATTTCCCTGAAGAGGAAGGGGTCGCCGGTTCGAGCCCGGCCCTCGGCACATTTAGAAAACACCGATGAGGTGTTTTTAAATGTGCCGATGACGCAAGCAAACTGCTTTGCTTGCGTCCGGGCGAGAACAGCGGAATCATGTCTTTCTAGCAAGAAAAACTGATGAGCTGGTGCCTATTCCGAGGCAAGCGACGGCGAACCGAGAGGCGAAGGAGAGATCCCGGCCCTCGGCACAAAAAAGCGGCGCACTTCGTGCGCCGCTTTTACATTATGCCGATTTTACTTTCAATTTTGCTTGTCTGTTTTTGTCTAGCTTGGGTAGTCTGATTATAAGCAAACCATTTTTATTTATCGCCTCTGCGTCTTCGACTTCTATTTCTTGTGGAAGGATAATAGATCTTGAAAAGGAACCCCAATAAAGTTCCCTGTGGAAGTAATCTTCACTCAATGTATCGTGGCTTTCTTCTCTTTTGCCTTTTATTGTAACCATATCTCTCGTAATAGAAATATCCAAATCTTCTGGTTTAACACCGGCGATCATAGTCTTCACCACGATCTCTGTAGGGGTCTGATGCATATCGATAGCAAGTTGCCCTTCTGAATCATCATCTGACTCCTCAGATTCATTTTCCTCACTATTATTTTCTAATTCATCATCCTCATCTCTGACTTTTACTGCTCTAGTGAATTTCCCCCAAAATGATTTCTTTTCTTTTGACATAGTTTTGTTTATTAATATTACTGCTAATAATTATACCTCAAAAAATACAAATACCAAACTGATTATAGTCTCAATCTAATTCCTGCCTTGAAACTGACCTGTTTTTGACTCTTTTTATTTTTTCAAACAAAAGAAGTACAATAATAACTACAACCCAGAGATATTGGAGCCCCATGAAGCTAGCATTGCTACTATTTCCAATCATGAAGAAATTGAATAAAGAATGTAGCAATATCGCCGATATAATTCCAGCGATTGTCCATAAAAACTTTTTGATTTTACTATCAAAGAAATTAAAGGCGATAAACATACCAATAGCAGCGGAAGACATCGTGTGTAGCAATGTAGCCCCCACGAATCGCATATTTCCATTCATTATACCAATAGCGATATCATTCTTTGTGAATGGTTCTATTAAAAACATTAGATTTTCTAAAGCTGCAAACCCTAGTGCGATAGTTATCATATAAATCACTGGATCTATCGGTTCATCATCATACCTCGATCTCAACACAAGCGCCCATGCAAAAACATATTTTATAGACTCTTCTATAATGGGTGCGAAGATAGTGACAAGAGTCAATTTTTCAAAAACTTCTCCATTCATTCTTGCATAGTTTTGAAGCCAAGTCATAAGTTGCCCATACCACTCGAATGAGAGTAGGTGTTTTATATTTATTGAATAGGCAAGTCTTTCTAAATAGAGTGCCACCACAACAGCGATAATTCCGCCGACGAAAGCGACAGCGATCATTCTCTTTGGCTCAGGATTTTTACTGTCTTCCTTGAGCCAAAATAAAAGCCATGCGAGCGTGGGGAGCGCCCCTCCCAAGAATGCAAAGAAAAGAGCTGTTAGAAAATGTGAGTCCAAGTTTTGTTGTCTCTAGTTATTTTTTACTGGCCAAGCCTCTATTATTATAAGATTTTTTGAGTCAGGAAGCGAGCCCCAGATTTCTTCGGTGACAAACGGCATAAATGGGTGCAAAACTTTCAAGATCTTGTCTAAAGTATGGAGCAAGAATTGTTTTCTAGAAACTATTTCTTCTTCAGATCCGCTACTTAATATTTTCTTGCTATCTTCAAGGATAATATCTGCCAGATTGTGCCAGACATAGTGGTAGATTTTCTCTGCAGCCATATAGAATCTGTATTCGTCTATATCTTTCGTAATATCAATCAGAATATCGTGTCTCTCTTTTCTTAATGATATATCTTTTTCTGTGTATTGCTCAAAATCCGTAATTAGTTTTGTCCCTTTCGTATTTTCTAAAATAAATCTCGTTATATTCCATATTTTATTTGCGAAATTTTTGTAACCACGGATTTTGTCTTCCGAGATTTTAAAATCTGTGCCCGGGGTGTTTGCAACTATCAATGCTATTCTTTCAGCATCTGTACCAAATTTAGCAGACATTTCTACAGGATCTACATTATTGCCTAAGGTTTTTGACATCTTTCTGCCTTTTGCGTCGCGAACCATTCCGTGCAGATATACATTTTTAAATGGTATATCACCAAGCAAATATCCAGACATAAGAATCATCCTTGCCACCCAGAAGAATAAAATATCATATCCGGTCTCCAATACATCTGTAGGATGATACATCTCAAAATCAGACCCCTTTTCTGGCTTGCCCGTCGATGTATTCATCGAATGGGGCCAGCCGAGTGTTGAAAATGTCCACATAGCGGAAGAAAACCATGTATCCAAAGTGTCTTCATCTTGAATCCAGCCAGCTTCTTTTGGTGCTTCTGTGCCAGAGTAAATTTCTTTGCCTTTATACCAGACCGGAATTCTGTGTCCATACCAAATCTGTCTTGAAATGCACCAGTCATTGAGTTTTTCTATCCAATGGAAATATGTCTTTCCGAAATAATCCGGAATAATATTTACTTGCCCGTTTGAGACGGAACTTTTCATTATTTCTTTCAGTGTCGTTTTCTGCCCGCTTTTAATTCCTTTTATATTTGAGTGGGGAAGTGTGAATTCTTTATTTACAGCAACAAACCATTGAAGTTTGGGTAGAGGCTCGATGATTCCACCAGTTCTCTCTGCTGTAGAGACATTTTGTTTAACACTTTCTTCTTTTTCCAAAAGTCCTTCGGATTTTAGCCATGCCACAATAGCTTCTCTAGCTTCAGCAACCTTTTTATCTTTTATATTTTCTCCACCAACCATCATTCTAGCCTTTTCATCTATTACTTGTACTTTTGGTAGGTTATGTCTTTCTGCAAGTGCCCAGTCGATCATACTATGAGCCGGAGTGACACCAAGTGCTCCTGTGCCGAACTCTTTATCCACTTCTTTATCCGCAATTATTTTTATATGTATCGGAACACCACAAAATACGGCGTCATATTCTTTACCGACATATTTATAATACCTAGCGTCGTCTGGATGCACAGCCACGGCAGTATCTCCGACTTTTGTTTCTGGTCTTGTGGTGGATATTGAAATGGGGAAGTCTTTGGAATATTTGAAAGTGTACATTTTTGCATCTCTTTCCTCGTATACAATTTCATCATCTGAAATTGTTGTCTGCCCTTTTGGATCCCAGTTTATTATTCTATAACCTCTATAAATCAATCCGTCGTCATACATTTTCTTGAAAGCAGTGCGGACGGCGAGATTTCTTTTCTCATCAAGCGTAAATGCTTCTCGGGACCAGTCGCAAGAAGCACCCATAACTTTCGTCTGGGAGATTATCGTATCATGACTTTGTTTTGCAAAAGCTTCAACTCTTTTTAACAATTCTTCTCTACCCAAATCAAATCTGGATTTATTTTCATTCTTCTTTATATCTTTTTCAACTTTGGATTGAGTGGCGATAGAAGCATGATCTGTCCCCGGAAGCCAAAGAGTTTTCTTACCACACATTCTATTGTAGCGGATCATTATATCTTCAAGAGTCAAAGTGAGAGCATGACCCATGTGAAGGACGCCGGTAACATTTGGAGGTGGCATTATTATGGTGTAGGGGGTTTTATGCCTTTCTGGGAGATTGTCTGGATTGAAATATCCGCTATCTAGCCATTTCTGGTAGATTCTCGGTTCGGTTTCTTGCGGATTATAGGGTTTCAAAAATTTATCATTCATGTGAAGAATAATAGCAAAAAAATGATATTTAGACAAAAGAAAAGGCCCCGACTAGACGATCTTGATAAAGATGATCGTTTTGTCGGGGGCTGGGTCTTTAAGGACGTACCCCGTGTCCTCCTTGTGGTCAGGGCGTTGGGTTGTTCTGATGTTGAACCCTCGCGTTCATGACCGTTCCCGTATGGGGAACTTGGAGCTCTCAGATTTATGGTCACTGCACCATGGGGCAGGTACCAAATTCTAAGGCCTGATTATATTAGCTCTATTTTAATTAAAATCAACAACAGAAAGTGGATAACTTATTAAAGCGATAGATTCCCACTTGCCCTGAAATCCGTAGCGGTTTTCTTACCGGCTTCTAAATTTATCGCTCCGGCAAGGGCTATCATAAAGGCATTATCTGTGGAAGCATTTACTTCAGGAATCATCAGTTCAACATCTTCTGCTTTGGATTTTTCGGTAAAGTCGTTTCTTATCTTTTTATTTGCGCTGACACCTCCACCAATTATTATTGTTTTCGCACTATATTTTCTGACGGCTTCAAATGTTTTCTTAGTCAACACTTCCAAGACGGCATTTTCAAATTCACAGGCGATTTCTTGTTTGATCTCTTCGGTCATCTCGGGAATTTTTTTAACAGTATAAAGCACCGCGGTTTTCAAACCGGAAAATGAAAAATCCAAATCACCCGAATGGATCATGGGGCGAGGTAGGGGATATGGCGGTTTTTTATCTGGATTTTCTGCCCTTTCTTTTTCGGCGAGTTTAGAAATCTGTGGTCCACCCGGGTATGGAAGACCGAGAATCCTTGCAACTTTATCAAAAGCTTCGCCCACAGCGTCGTCTCTCGTATTGCCGACGATTTCATATTGAAGATTGTCTTTTGCGAGGACAAGCTGGGTATGCCCACCACTTATAAGAAGAGCGATAGCGGGGAATTTAATCTCTTTTAATAAAAATTGAGGTGTTTCCTTAGCCTTGGAAGGTGACTCCTCGGTTTTTATTTTATCAATAGCTGCGACAAGGATATGTCCCTCCATATGATTTGTGGGGATGATAGGAATATTCCAAATAATTTCAAGTGCTTTTGCAAAATTCACACCGACCCAAAGTGCCGGCTCAAGCCCCGGGCCGTTTGTCACGGCAATCGCATCTATATTTGGCTTTTCGATTTTCTCCGCAAGCTCAATAATCTGATCAAAAATATCCATTTCTTTTACAAGGAGTTCTTTGAGTTTTTCTCTTGCTGATTCTAGGATAGGAGATCTTACTTCTTTTATACAGCTCGCTTCTTCCAAACATCTTTCAAACAGTGGAATAAGATTTTTTGCATGTTCTCTTTTTGCCATCATAGGGAAAACTCCGCCATATTGTGCATGTAAAGCGATTTGAGAATATAGCTGATTACCAAGTATTTTAATATTGCCGACTTCTTTGTCGGTTTCAATTAAGCAAACTGCTGTTTCATCGCAACTGGTCTCGATTCCTAGAATCTTCATGTTAAGTATAATTTAGCAGATAAAATACAAAAATACCACTTCTCGCCCCGTTAGTTTATTCTGATAAATTTTTACGGGGTCGCAACTGGTTTCAATGCCTAAGATTTTCATTTGATTTTATTAAGGTGAATCGGTCACGAGTATTTTTCTGCTGAAAAATCTCTCGACCCCGACTCCTTCGTCTTTACTCAGTCCGTCTTTCGATTCTTTTAAAATGTAAAGACTTTTACATTTTAAAATCACAAAAATATTACTGTGTAAATTTTTGGTGACCCTACAGGGAATCGAACCCTGATTACAGCCTTGAAAAGGCCGTGTCCTAACCATTAGACGATAGGGCCAAACGGCTCAAACAATATAACCTTTTTTTGAAAAAAAGGCAAAAAGATGTTATCTTTACAAACATGGAAGTGTGGGTGAGTGGTTGAAATCACCGCTCTCGAAAAGCGGCATGCTCGAAAGGGCATCGGAGGTTCGAATCCTCCCACTTCCGCCAAAAATCGAAATCAGTTTTTGAAGCCAAAATGGGGTCGCGCCGAAGGCGCGACACTAATGCATTCCCCCCGCCGAATTCAGAATCCAAAAGGGTTTTCCACGCTCCGCGTGGCTCAAAAAGTACGGTTCGATCCTTAATTAAAAAGTTCGAACCGACTTTTTTGAACAAATGAAGTTTTTCTTCATTTGTTCCCTCGTTTGCCAATTCCATATTGTATTTCAAAAACTTTTCGGTAAGTTCGAACCGATTATTCGCTTTTTGCTCAAAAGCCGATAATTTCTCTTTGAGAAGCTGTTTTGAGGCAACCAGCGCACTTTTTGCGTCGCGATATTCTTCAATTGAAAGTGCGTTCTCTAAATACGCCGTCATCAGCTTCTCAATCTTGGAATCTAAAAGAGAAATATCGGCTTTTGCAGAATCCACAAAAAGCGAACTCGATTGGACTTCTGATTGCCGATCTTTTGCATTTTCGGCAATCATCCACTCCGTCCAATCGAGAGGCAAAGAAACTTTTTTGATTTCATTTTGAATTTGAGAAGTGATGAGCTCCTCACGAACATATTTTTGAGTACAAGGATTTTTCCGTTTGGTACAGCGGAGATAGCGATGACCTTTTTGTTGCTCGGTAGTTATAAAACAGCCACATTCTCCGCAACGGAAAAATCCTCTGTACAAAAATGGCTTTAGCCCTTTCGAGTGAGGTTTAGATTTTCTCATCATCACTTCTTGACATTGATCAAAAAGTTTCTTTGAAATAATCGGTTCGTGCTTTCCCTCAAAAATCTCTCCGTTATATCTCATTAGTCCGGTGTAAATAGGATTTTTGAGAAGTTTTTGATAATTCGACACCGCAAGCTCTCTACCGCTTTTTCTTTTCAATCCAAGCCCATTAAACTTGTCGCGGACTTCCCGCAAAGTGAAGTTTCCAGTTGAATATGCCTCAAATGTCTTTTTAACAAGTGGTGCTAAATCTGCGTGAGGGATAATTCCACCACCTTTCACATTGACATAACCTATCGGGGACATTTGAGGCCATATTCCTTCCTTCACTTTGTTTCTGTGTCCGCGCTTGATATTCTCCGACAAGTTATCCACGTAATACTTGGATTGAGAAAAAGCGATTGAGAGCATAAACTTTCCTTGCGGTGTTGTATCACACCAGAAAGTTGGAAATTTTAGCTCGGCAATTTTTCCCGTATCGAGCAAATAGATAATTTTTCCACCATCAACACTATTTCTCGCCAATCTGTCGGGGTGCCACGCTAAAATTCCATTTGCCTCATTTGCTTCGATACGGAGAAGCATTTCATTAAATACTGGCCGACCCGGGGCTTTAGCGGTTTGTTTTTCCACAAAAATATCAACAACCTCGATTTGTTCTTTAACCGCTAACTCTTTAAGCTCGGCCAGTTGATCCGAAATGCTTCTAACTTGCCGATCCTCAGTATCGGTAGATTTACGAGTGTATATAAAAAATTTTCTGGTGTGATCAATCATAATTTTGTATTGGCAAACGAGGAGCCACGCGGAGCGTGGAAAACCCTTTTGGATTCTGAATTCGGCGGGGGGAATGCATTAGTGTCGCGCCTTCGGCGCGACCCCATTTTGGCTTCAAAAACTGATTTCGATTTTTGGCGGTGTGTATTATACAAAGTTCGAATGTATTTTGAAAGCAACCCTGATGCCGACTAATCGCACGCGCGGAGCGCGTGGTGGCTCTAAACTGCCTCGTACGCTCGTATCGTTCCGCCACCGCCTCGCAAAGCCTCGGCGGAAACCCCGAAAGAAAAACACTCCTTGCATTTCTGATTTGGCGGGGGTGAAATTTCTTTTGAAAAAGGAAAGGGTGTTTTTCTTTCGGGGTTCTGCCCTCCAAGTATTCGGGCAGGTGGCGGAACAATGCGGACGAAGTTTTGGCAAAACTATTTTTTGGGGAGGAAAGGATTTGCCAAAACTTCGGCTGATTTGTTTTTGAATTCGGATGTCGCAAGCGGAGGAGGAGGGGTTTGGGGAGGAATTTTCCATTTGCTCCTCTTTTTGTTTTGGGGGAATTCGGGGCGGACAAAAAAATTGAGAAAAGATTAAATTCATGTTAGTATAGTTGTGAGGGTTAGTTTCAACGCTCATACTTATACTATCATACTATGGAAAGCAAACAAAATAAAGAAATTGGGGATAAAATAAAAGTCTTTCGCGCAAAGCAAGGATTGACACAGGACGCTCTTGCGAGAAAGTGCGATATTCCCTACACAACACTGACCAAGATTGAATCGAATGTTATAACAAAACCGTCAATCCAAACTGTAACCAAAATCGCCGAGGGGCTAGGAATAAGCATTGATAATCTGATAAAATAAAACTATGTCATTAGTAACTATCCCCGAAGCATCAAAATGGGCATCAGAACATCTCAAGAAAGATGTTTTACCTACGAACATTTCTTACCTTGTCCAGTATGGAAAAGTAAAAAAACATGGAGAGAACGGCTCGACCATGGTTGATTTGAATGATTTAAAAAAATATTATAATTCTTATAATGGCACGCGCGAAGTAAGTTGGAAAAAAAATCTAGGCGATGATTTAAATTGGACGCTTTCTTTTGATAATTTAAGAGAGGTGGATACCACAAAACATGTACACCGACTCCACCCATATAAAGGTAAATACATTCCACAACTTGTTGAATATTTTATAGATAATCATACTGATGATTTTAAGAAAGAAGCCTATTTCAAAGCAGGTGATGTTATTCTTGATCCATTCTTGGGTTCTGGGACAACAATTATTCAATCGCTTGAAATGGGTATTCATTCCGTTGGTATAGATGTTTCTGAATTTAACTGCATGATTTCAAGTTGTAAGGCAACACACTATAACGATGAGTACTTACAAAAAGCGATTAAAAAACTAATTGCTTCACTTGATTCTTTTGATCATGACAATAAAATTCAAGATTTTGAAAACGAACTTTTGGCCGAACTTGCCAAATTTAACTTGGTACATTTTCCGGGTTCTGACTTTAAATACAAAATCAATCAAGGAAGTTTTGATGAAAATAAATTTGCCACAGAAAAAGAGAAGGAGTTTTTGCCTGTATATCAGAAACTACTAAAAAAGTATTCAATTAAGTTAAAACAGGACAAATCCGATTCTTTCCTTGATGTTTGGTTTATGGATAATGTTCGTCGAGAGATAGATCATGTTTTCCAAACAATCAAACAAGAAAAAGACGTCAAAACCCGCAAAATGTTAGCTCTGATTTTGAGCAGGACAATCAGATCGTGTCGTGCGACTACGCACAGCGACCTCGCAACCCTCAAAGAACCTCAACTTACGACTTATTACTGTTATAAACACAAAAAAATCTGCAAACCTCTTTTCTCGATAACGAGTATGCTCAATCGCTATGCTCTTGATACATTAAACAGAATCAGAGAATTTAGTAGATTACGAAAACCAGTTCACCATTCCGTTTTAGCTGGTGATTCAAGGGCGATAGATATTTTTGAGAAAATAGAGAAGCAAAATCCAGAATTTTCTAAAATTCTAAAAAAACAAAAAATAGCTGGTATTTTTTGCTCACCTCCTTATGTAGGGCAGATTGATTATCACGAGCAACACGCTTACGCATATGACCTTCTTGGATTTAAGCGCAAGGATGATTTAGAAATTGGGCCGCTATACAAAGGGCAAGGAATGGAGGCTCGCCGGTCATATGCACAAGGGATTGCAGATGTGTTAAATAACTGTAAGCAATACCTCAAAACAGATTTTGACATTTTTCTTGTGGCAAATGATAAATATAATCTCTACCCAGAAATTGCGGAAAAGGCGGGAATGAAGATTGTCAATCAGTTTAAGCGACCAGTATTGAACAGAACGGAACGCGATCGAAATCCGTATTCAGAAATTATATTTCATTTTAAAGTAAAATAATCATATGGCTTTATCTGAAAAATCAAAAATTGAGGTTTACCAATTTCTCAAAGAGAAAATCTTAAGGAAGATTGCGGAGTATGATTTAAGCGATGAGGATTCAGCAAAACCTTTTCAATATGCCCTTTTCACAAAGAAGGGTTACTTAGCAAAAGGATTTATACATGGTTGCGAAACCGCACTTGGTAGTTGGCATGAATCAGTTGCGAAAATCATTGCCAAAGAAAATTTTAAGGTAGCAAAAAAACTACAAGGAACAGAGAAATTGCAAGGAAAAATTACACACGAAGCACAGCGAACATTTGAGAATATTCTCAGTGATCTTGATAGTGTAAAGAGAGAGCCAAGTCATAAAAAAGAGTCAGAAGAAATCTATAATGCAAGTCAGGACAGTAAGGATTTAGTTGATAGAATTCAAACTGTTGATCTTTATCTTGAACGAGATAACGGCGAAGAAATATATTTCGAGATAAAAGGACCTAAGCCAAATAAAAATGAAATGAGGGCTGCAAAGAGAGATCTTTTAGAGATTTACGCTATGAAAGCAAGAGAGGGTAAAAGGGTGAAAATATTTTTAGGCATGTATTATAATCCTTACGCACCACAAGAATACCAACGATGGACATGTATTAAATTTTTCGACAAAGGTAACGACTTTCTCATTGGAAAAGATTTTTGGGATTATTTTGGTGGAGCCGGTACTTTTGAGGATTTAATCAAAATTTATGAAGAAGTTGGAGAAGAAATAAGACCAGAGTTAGAAAAGAAGTTCAAAAAGATAATTGAAACAAAAATAGACTAAAAATAATTATGAGCAAAACAATCGCCAAATTAAATAAGCTCAATAACCCCGAATCGTTTATTCAAGTCAATACGATTAAGGGTTTTAAGTATGTTGATAAGGCGGGAGAAATCGTGAATGCTTATCACAAAAAGAATTCCGCCCCACAGTTTTCAATGAATCTCAACGGGTTAGTTATTCAAGATCCGAAAGATAAAATTGAACAATTAAAAATCACCGCTCAAGCGGTGTGGGCGAAATTTGCTGAACCAGATTCGTTGGATATGATCTCAACTCTATTCTCAAAGGAGGCAGAGACAATTTCAAAGATATTAGAAGTTGAAAAAATAAGCCGAATTGGTTGGCGGAATTATTTTGTATATGAATTTGCAGACCAAGCAAAACAAGATGAGTATTTGAAGAAATTTACTGTTATTAAGGAAACCAAGCCGTCTGTGATTCGTCTTGAAGTAAAAACTGGAAAAGATTTTAGCGCAAATTTAGTAATACAACCTGTTGTAAAAAACGACGAGGCAAAAACCCTAGGCATTCTTTTTGATGTTGATGTATTTCAAGCTGGAGAAATTGAAATTGGCGATATATCAGCAACACTTAAAAGTTTCAAACAATACTTAGCGGATGATAATGGATTTTTGAGCGTGATAAATAGCACCTTTGAATAATATGTGGCAAGAACTTATTAAAAAAATTGAACTTCAATCTATACTGGTGTTATTTATCACGCTTCTTGCAGGTTGCTGGCTCTTGAATGGAGCAAATAATTTTACAAGTCCGCGTGGCATTTTAGGAACAATTTCAATTTCTGTAGGATTGCTTTATACAATAATCTCTTTCTTTTCAAATCAAATTCGTGAAAGTTATAAAGATGTAATTAGCGAATACAAAAGTACAATCGGAACTTTACGATCTAGTAGTAAAGACATAGAAAAATCTTATCAAGCACTATCAAGTCAGGGCAAGGACAGAGTTATCGGTGGAAATTACCAAACCATTAGTGAAGCAGAAGTTGGCACGAACGATAGTTGATGATAAGATTTTTGTAGAAGTCCGCCCCGAATTCCCCCAAAACAAAAAGAGGAGCAAATGGAAAATTCCTCCCCAAACCCCTCCTCCTCCGCTTGCGACATCCGAATTCAAAAACAAATCAGCCGAAGTTTTGGCAAATCCTTTCCTCCCCAAAAAATAGTTTTGCCAAAACTTCGTCCGCATTGTTCCGCCACCTGCCCGAATACTTGGAGGGCAGAACCCCGAAAGAAAAACACCCTTTCCTTTTTCAAAAGAAATTTCACCCCCGCCAAATCAGAAATGCAAGGAGTGTTTTTCTTTCGGGGTTTCCGCCGAGGCTTTGCGAGGCGGTGGCGGAACGATACGAGCGTACGAGGCAGTTTAGAGCCACCACGCGCTCCGCGCGTGCGATTAGTCGGCATCAGGGTTGCTTTCAAAATACATTCGAACTTTGTATAATACACACCGCAATTTGTTTTTTGGCTTTTTTGTGCTAATATCTCTAAAGAAAATTTGGGCGGTTAGCTCAGTTGGTAGAGCGCAGGATTGACGTTCTTGATGTCGTGGGTTCGAATCCCTCACCGCCCACAATAATGTATTTGATTATACGGACCATTGGGTATATAATATATACATGAAGTCCAAATGGTTCGATTTAAAGAATAATGCGATCTCTTTAAGAAAAAGAGGTCTTTCTATTAGGCACATAGAAAAGAAATACAGTATTCCACGTTCTACGTTAAGTGGTTGGTTTAGCGGTATAAAACTAACTGCTAATCAGGAGATTAAGCTAGAGGAGAATAAACGACTTGCTTTAATCGAAGCTAGAAAGAAGGCTATATTGTGGCATAATGCCGAAAAACAGAAAAGAATAATAAAAGCGGAATTGGATGCTATTAATATACTAAATAGTATTAATTATAATAATAAGAAGATTATAGAACTAGCTTTAGCGATGTTGTATCTTGGTGAAGGTTTTAAAAAATCAAATAATACCGGTATAGGGAATTCTGATCCACAAATACTGAACTTCTTTATATCAGCTATTGAGAAGTGCTTCGGTTTCGATAGAAAGGGCTTTAGGTGTGAGCTTCATTTGCGTGCTGACCAAGACGTGGATCATGTTAGAAAGTATTGGTCGAAAGAATTAAAAATACCATTAGAAAACTTTACTTCGATTAGTATTGATAATAGAACAAAAGGGAAAAAGACTTATGATTATTATAAGGGCGTGTGTGTTTTAAGACTTGGTAGGACCGATATTCAGAGAAGGTTAGTTTTCTTATCTAGAAAGTTTTGCGATATTATCATCAATAAATAACTCTATTTCATCTTCAGATATTTATAAATATCCTCCAGCGCTTTAATAGCGTCGCCGGCGGCGATATTGTTTTGTTTGTATAGTCCATCGGTGCAGTCGCCAGCAGCCCAGATGCCTTCCTCGGAAGTTTTTTGGGTTTTTGGGTCTACTATCACATGTTCTTTTTCATCGAGCTTCACAATACCGTGTTTGATGTAATCCACAGAAGGATTTGCGCCGATTTCTACGAAAATACCTTGTACAGGAAGCTCTTTCGCTTCATCGCTGTCTTTCTCTTTATAAACTATTCCTGATACAAACTTATCGCCTTTTATTTCTATCAAATCCACATTTGATATTGCGTGGGCTCGTGGGTCGGAGAGAACCTTTTTGATGGTTATGGGATCTGCCCTAAAATCACTTCTTTGAAGGATTGTAACGCTTTTGACATAAGCGAGAAGCTGGGAAGCGGATTCAAATGCACTATTTCCACCGCCAATCACTGCCACATCCATATCGGCAAACATAGGTCCGTCGCAAGTGGCACAGTATGTGATGCCTTTGCCTTCAAACTCTTCCGCACCTTTTATATTTAATTTCCTTCGGACGCTTCCGGAGGCCACCAATACGGTCTTGACGCTGTATTTATTTTTATTTGTTGAAATTATAAAGTCCTTGCCGTCTTTTGTAAGACTTTCGACTTTCTCTTTTTCTTTTATATCTACGATATCGCCAGAATAAGCTTTGAGATGTTTCTCAAGATTTGAAGCTAGATTCTCACCGCTTATGGAAGGCGTGCCTATCCAGTTTTGAATATTGTCAGAGACGACGCTTTGATTATGAAAACTCTCGGTTATAAAAACCGTTTTTATCCTTTTTCTGGCAGCATAAACTCCGGCAGCAACGCCAGCAGGTCCACCACCGATGATAGCTAAATCGTAAATCATAATCTTGTAAGTCTTTGAGCGAGTATCGTTACTTTTCTGTGTCCGCAGGCGAGCTTGCATGGTGCGATGTGGTGTAATTTTGCGAGAAGTAATCTTCGAGCAAAAGTATACCAACAGCGCAAGCCGCCGAGGATTAGGAAATTTTCCGGCTGGGGAAAATTTCTGCACAGAAAAGTGACGATACGAGCGAATTATTTTATTTTAGATCTTCTCAAGAAAGCCGGTACAGCACCCCAGTCGTCATCTTCATCTATTTTAATATCTTTTTTTTCTGGTACTGGCTCTGGCTTTACTTCTTCTTTTGTCGAACCGCCGAATATTTTAGACGTTTTTTTCTCATCTTTTTCTTCCGGTTTAGTATTTGTCACTCCATGGAAAAGCGATTTCTTGGCTGGTATATCTGAAAAACCTGAAGCAATAACAGTGACTTTAATTTCGTTTTTCTTCAATCTGTCGTCATTTATTGTCCCGAAAATTATTTTTGCGTTTGGATCTACAGAATCTGTAATTATCTTTGCTATATCTTGAATTTCAAACAAAGTTACATCATCTCCACCAGCTACAGAAAATAGCACACCTTTTGCTCCATTTATTGAGACTTCAAGGAGAGGGGAGCTGATAGCCATCTTGGCTGCTTCTTCTGCTCTCTTGTCGCCACTAGCCATACCAATACCCATAAGAGCTGCGCCGGCATTTTCCAAAACTGCCTTTATGTCTGCGAAGTCTATATTTTTGATAGTTCCTGGCATTGTGATAAGATCTGAAATTCCTTCAACGGCCTGTTTTAAAATATCATCACACATACCGAAGGCGGATTTTGCTGTTGTTTCTCTTGATACCGTAGCTAAAAGTCTGTCATTAGGAATTGTAATCAAAGCATCAACATTTTTTCTAAGTTCTTCAATGGCTTGCTCGGCGATTCTGTTTCTTACCGTCCCTTCAAAAGAAAATGGTTTTGTAACAACACCAACAGTGAGAATACCCATTTCTTTTGCTATTTTTGCTATAACCGGAGTCGCCCCAGAACCTGTGCCACCACCCTTACCACAAGAGACAAAGACCATATCTGCACCTTTGATGGCTTCCTGTATTTCTTCTCTTGTTTCTTCAGCAGCCCTTTTTCCGATCTCAGGATTCATACCTGCGCCGAGACCTTTTGTAAGATTTTTTCCAATATGGATTTTCTTTGATGCGAGTGAGTGATGTAAATCTTGTGCGTCTGTATTGATTACGATAAATTCTATCCCTTTTACTTTGGAACTTATCATGTGATTCACGGCATTTTTTCCTGAGCCTCCAACCCCAAGAACTTTTATTCTTGCAAATGTCTCAACCTCTGGTTTTATTTGTGGCATATTCTTTCTGGCTGTTAGCTACCTACTGTCTGTCGTTTGAATAAAATCAAATGACCACGACGGCTTTTTCGCGTCCAGCAATTAAAATTTAACTAATAAACAACTCAAAATTAACTTGAAGTAATCATACCAAAAGACACCATAAAAAGGAAAGTTGACTTCATGTGGATAGCGTGACTGGTTTATATCTGCAGGACACAGAAAAAGACGGGGTTTTTGCGAAGCAAAAACCCCGTCTTTTTAGTTTTTCTTCACAAAAGAGTTTTATGTTATGGTAAGAATTGTCCAAACCAATCCGTCATCTTTTTTATAGTGTTTCTCGGAAGGCGAATACCTGTTGGAATATCACTACTGTTACTAATACCCCAGACGGCAAGCCCATAGGCAACAGACCAAGAAGAATCGCTGAGCTGACTATTTTTAATATTTGAAATAAAATTGATCGAAGCAACTTTTGACGGAAGTTTAAGAGAGTCTTTTGCTATTTCTTCTATTGTAGAAAGGCTAGCTCCTCCGCCAGTAAGTACAATACCAGCTGGTAAGAGACCGCTTCTGCCTATCTTTTTTAGATGTACTTCTACAAGATCAAAAATATCTGAAAGTCGGGCGAGAATGATTTCTTCAAGTTTTTTTCTCGGATACTGGCTATCAGAAAGAACAGAGCCCATTTTCACATGTTCTGCTTCATCTATTGGAATTTTGAATCCAAGAGCAATATCGTTTGTAATATCGGTACTACCAATAGGGAAGACCTCAAGTGATATTGGAGTGTTGTTTTCAAATACAACTATAGAAACTGTTTCTGAACCGATATTTGCCAATACACACCCGGCTATTTTTTGTACTTTTGTAAGACTTACAATACTTGCAGCAAGTGGGGAGGCCATAACGTCTAGTACTTCTACACCTGCTTCTTCCACGGCTTTTATTAGATCATTCAAATGTTGTTCAAGGCACGTTACAAAAAGAGCTTTTACTTCTAGCTTTGTACCACGCATCCCTGCTGGCCTGCCGATTACTACTTGGCCGTCTATTTTATATGAAACAGGAATTGCATGAACAATCTTTTTATTCATCAAAGAATTTTGTGATAATTCTTCTTCCGCAACAGCTAAGACATTTCTAACATCAAGGTCTGTTATTTCCGAATCAGCTTTTGAGATCATAACAGAACCCTTTGACATAATCCCAGAAATACCAATTCCACCTATTGAGACGTATGCTCTTTTGATTCTTATTTTAGAGGTTCTTTCAGCCTGAGTTATTGCGATTTTTAAACTTCTTGCCACATCAGGGGTGTTGAGTATATATCCGTGTCTTAAACCCTTTGATTCAATATAGCCACTACCGATAACACGTGCACTTGTAATGCCATTTTCATTCTTTACATCCTCAGCGACAACCACTTTTATTTGGTATGTTCCGATATCTATTCCTACTGATATTCTTTGTGACATTGGCTAATGATAAATTATAGCCAAATTATAACAAAATATTTTTAAATTTGAAAATGCTTTCTGTTTACTATTTCTACCTCTTCCATCTTTATGCCGTGGTCATATCCCAACAAATGAACTAGCCCATGTATAAATAAATATGATAAGAAATTATTATATTCTCTTTCAAACAATGGAGCCTTCTCTCTGGCAATGTCTTGGCAAATAAATATTTCTCCAAGTTTCTTTTCAAGCGGGAAACTTAAAATATCTGTGGATGAATCTATACCGCGATATTTTTTATTTAAATCTCTGATCTTCTTTTTGCCGACTATTACAAGCGAGAGGGAGTAGTCTTCCCCCAAGACGTAATTTTTCATATTGAGAAATGGCAAGCTTGGGAGCTTGCCTTTCGTCTTGTTTATTATTATGAAATTACCGTCTTTTTTCATTATCTTGATCTTCCTGGATTTTCTTGGATTTTTCCTAGTTTGATCTGTTCTACTCTGTCTGCTCTTCTCTTCAAACCCTCCAATGTTTTTATTTTGGTCTTGTAATGAGAGAGCTTTCTGCCAGAATACCTAATAGATCTTACTCTTGGTAATACTCCAGAACCTTGCACTTTTTTAGTAAATCTTCTGAGAAGACTTGCATTGCTTTCACTACTATTTTTTTCTACTTCGATGTTTGTTGCCATACAGGGGGAGATGATAACACTTTACATAGAAGAATGCAAGCGATAAGCGAGCGAATATTACTATTTTCCTGTGTCCGCAGGCGAGCTTGTGCGGTGCGATGTGGTGTAATTTTGCGAAGTGTATTCACGAGCAAAAGTATACCACAGCGCAAGCCGCCGAGTTGAGATTTGGGTAAGGGACCCAAATAAAAGACCTTGAACGTTTTGTACTCAAAATGTGAAAGGTGTACTGCTCCTGTAAGGAGTTAGGAAATTTTTCGGCTGGGGAAAATTTCTGCACAGGAAAATAGTGATATGAGCGAGCTTTTAGGCCTTAAGTTTCTTCAAATACTTTGCTAAATCACTTATTTTGATGGTCTCTTGTGTTCTCGTGGCATTTTCTCTTATCATCACGGAGTTTTCCAGCGATTCTTTTTTGCCCATAATAATCACATAAGGGACCTTAGACTTTTCTACAAGTGCAAACTGGCTACCAAATTTATCCCTTCCAAGCATATGATAAATAAATATTTTTTCTTTTCTAAGAGCCTCTATTACTTCCAAACTTTTATGTTTTGCATCATCGCCAAGTTGCACATAGAAAGCAGTGGGTTTATTAAGTTTTGAGACTTTTTTAATAGTAGACTTTTTCTTAAGGAAGACTTTTAATCCAACTCCAGGTAAATCTTTCTTGTGACCGATTTTCTGTGCAAGCCCGTCGTATCTAAAGCCGATAGCTAGGGCATCTTCACTTTCATTATCTTTAATTTCAAAGATAGTCTGTGAACAATACTTTCTATCTGGTACAAGGCAGTTATTTATCTTAAAAGGTATTCCCATTGTCTCAATATATTCAAAGACTTCTTTAAATTGTACCCGGCTCTCATCAGAAAGACATCCCACAGAAGTGGGTGCCCCTTCTTTTAACTTTGTACACTCACACTTATCACAATTGAGAACATAAAAGGCATCTTTCTTAAAATTTTGCCTGCAATGAGGAGAGAGCTCATTTATATTTTTCTTGTAGTAGTTTGTAAGCTCTCTTGCAAATTTATTTAAAGATTCTTTGTCACCAATACTATTGATTTCTATTGAAAGATTCTTATAGCCATTATCTTCGAGTATGGCTACAGCTGTTTTTATAAGAAGGGCTTCGGCAATACTCTTTGGTGTACCTACAACTTCAAGATTGAAAGAATTTTTCCCTCTTTCTTTTCCTGTTTCGCTTTCATAGACGAGCATTACTGGCTGGGGGAGTATATTCATGCTTTGTTCAAAATATTCTCTCAAAAACGCAGCTCTTTCTTCAGCAAATTCTGTAGAGAAAACCCAAGGCATTTCGGCGCAGCTTTTGGCCCAACTTTCTTTTAATGCAGAAATCCTTACAAGATCTTCTTTATTTGCCTTAGGGTGTTTTGTCGGTGTAAAGCCATAATAAATCGCAGCTTCAACAGCTTTGTCTATTGGTGTAAAGTTTATAAATTTTGATTCAGCCACCCTTCTCGTTTTTTTCTGTTTTGTCATATTAATATTGATTATATTCTCCTGGGAAAAGTGATATCTGTGTGAAAGGGAAAAGACGGACAAATGCTCGGCCTTTTATATTTTCCTTTTTCAGTGTACCCCAGAATCTTGAATCGGAGCTGTTGTGGCGATTGTCTCCCATAACAAAATATTCGTCTGCACCAAGGGTGATTTTTTTATTTACAACCGTGTAGTAAGGGGAGAGCTTGTCTATATAAACGTAAGGCTCACTAAGTACAAGACCTTTTGGATTTTCTGTATTAAAGATTGTAACTTTATCGCCATCTATTTCTATTGTCTCACCCGGAAGGCCGATAACTCTTTTGATAAAAAATACAGTCTTGTCTAATGCATAGTGAGAAAGTACGAGGGCTTCTTCTGGCACTTTAAAAACAATAACATCACCCCTTTTTGGGGCTTCAAATCTATATGAAAGCTCATCTATTATTAAATAGTTACCGCCGGCAAAAGAATTATCCATAGATGCTCCAGAAACGATAAATGGCTGGGCTATGAATATGCGGACGGGGAGAACGATTATTACGGATAGGATTACCACGCCGAGGGTTTCTTTGACGAATTTTTTCATGTAAAGGGCATTATAATACGGAAAGGGGTTTGACACAAATAGCTCGCTCGTATCCCAATTTTGTTGTGCAGAAATTTTCCCCAGCCGAAAAATTTCCTAATCCTCGGCGGCTTGCGATGTGGTATACTTTTGCTCGAAGATTACTTCTCGCAAAATTACACCACATCGCACCATGCAAGCTCGCCTGCGGACACAACAAAATCGGAATACTCGCTCGCTCATGAAATAGATTAAAGCATGTAATGCTCAAAAATCACAAGTCTCGCTCGCTTACGAATAGGGAGTAGAAAATGGAAATAAAAAAATCGCCACCCCCTATAAAAGCGGGGTGGCGACAAACCGATTTACTCACGGCACGATCTTAAAGACGAAAGCACTTGCATTGTCAATAATACCGCAATAGACCCCTATCCGTAATGGAACCATGGTAGTTATAAAGACCAACCACAATGAGTAGTATAATGCACGCGAAGACTCTCTATCCACCGTTGCCTTTTTTGTTATACTGTCATTTGCAAGTATAAACATCCCTATGACTATAGTCTCGAAAAAAGCGTAGTGCATACTTTCTTCAAAGACGATATGAAAACCCCAGAAACTCAGGACGGACCCAAGTACAAAAAATAACATCATTTTGAGCATCTTATCCATTTTTTCCTCCAAATTCACTAACGGCTTTTTAGCCAAAGGGTAGCGATACCCGTTTTCAAATATCATTTGTATCAAAGATGAACAGCGACAAGCCATTTACACCCCAATACTCCTGTTTAGTAGTATACACCCATCTGTCCTTATTGTCAAGCAGTTTGGGGGCGACAAAGTAAGTCTATCTTTAGCTATATTTTCGGACTAATTTTTAGTATTTTACTTTTTCAGTCTTTAGCATTACACTATTAGTATGAATTACACAATCGTTGGTCTTGGGAATCCTGGACAAGAATATGAATGGACAAGGCATAATACAGGGGCTATGGTCATCGATGCTTTTGCCAAGCTTGTCGGAGTCGAAGAATGGAAAGAGGATAAGAAATTAAATTCTCTCGTTGCAAAAGAAAAGGTTGGAAAAAATACCGTCATGCTTATAAAGCCGAATACTTTTATGAACAAAAGCGGAAATGCTGTCGGACCTATTATAAAAAGCAAAAAGTCTGCAGAGACACTTGTGGTAATACACGACGATCTCGATATTCCTTTTGGTAAAATAAAAATGTCATTTAATAAAAGTGCCGGAGGGCATAGGGGAGTAGTATCAATAGTAAAAGCCATAAAGACCGAAGCGTTTATCAGATTGAGAGTTGGGATTTCACCAGCAACTGGAAGTGGGAAAATAAAGAAACCGCAAGGCGAAAAAGCTGTAGTGGACTTGATTCTTGGAAAGTTTAAACCAGCCGAACAGATCACATTTAAAAAGCTCGCGAAAAAAGCCGCCGAAGGTTTGGAGATTCTTGTGAAAGATGGGAGGGAGATAGCGACGGGGTTTGTGAATAGTTTCTAGTGAAATACAAAATGGGCGGGGTTTGCCGAAGGCAAACCCCGCCCATTTGACTTTTGTATACAAAGTGATAGAAATACAAAGGAAATCATCTCTGATTCGCGTGTGCGGAGAAGGGCTGATTACTCGGTAAGTTCTGTAAAAAAGAAAAGGAGCTGACCATGTCTAAAAAATCTGACATGCTCGGTAAGATAGTTGAGATGCTTGGTGGTCTACCGGAAAACTTTTTCGGTGTGATCATTGACCTTCTCGAAAGGTTGAGTGGTAACAAAAATGCTCGCTTCTGGGGGAACGCTTTCAAACGTTTCCTACGAGGTGATCCGAATCCATTCGGAGATGGTGTATACATAGTGGATATAAATCACTGCGATACACCCGACTTCCTTGTCGGAGAATTGAAAAAAGTACGTGGCTTTGTGCATCCTGGCATAAATCAGAATAAGCTCTTAGGGGAACTTAAGGGGGATAGTCCTAGTGACGACTGTGTTATCGAAGAGGTTGTCTACAAGATTTTTCCACCAGAAGATCAGGTTATGTCTTACGGGGATGTAGTCCTATATATCGATGAGAATAATCTAGCATTCCTAACTCCCGTCGAAGTATTGGGATTTATCAGAAGATACCCAGAATTGGTGGATAGAATGTCTATCAAAGCACTTACTGCTAATCCAGAAACTGGTGAGTGGGATAGGGCGGCACTTAGTTTCAAGAGAGAGGAAGTAAGCACTGAACAGGACGGGACCACCCCTATAGGTCAAGTCGGATTCTGTGTTAACAAACGCACAATTCATTGTTCTGACAATATATCGGAGCTTTGGATGAAAGAGAATCACTGTAAGACGTGGCGTTTCTTGGCCAAGGAAATCCAAACTTGAAGCTATCTTGATTTTGGTAAGCGGCGCTGTATGCTCAGCGCCGCTTTTTTATGCAGAAAATGTTTTACGGAGGTTCGACCTCCGTAATCCAAAGAGGGGGTTCGCAAAGCGAACCCCCTCTGTGAATTTGTCTGCAAGTAAACGAGCGAGGATATTTAATTTTGAGAGTTACGGACCGCGACGGCGGGAGAGGGATCATCCGCCCATGGCGGAATGCGGGTCTCAAAATTGGATATCCGAGCGAGCTTTTATTTAACAAAACTCAACCCCATCTTCTGTCCCTTTGCTTCAAAGAGATTTATCTTGAACGTGTAGTTTTTACCCAAGCTAATCTTTTCTTTCATTTTATTTTCTGAACCGAAATCTGAAATATGCACAAGTCCAGCGACACCCTCTTCAATACTTGCAAGTGCGCCATATTTGTTGAATTTGATGACAACAGCTTCCACCATATCGCCCTTTTTATATTTCTTCTCCGCCTCAACCCAAGGGTTTGTCTTCAAAGCTTTGATAGAAAGCGAAACTTTTCCGTCTTTCACATCTATAACTTTTACTTTGACTTTATCTCCCTGTTTAAACATTGCTCTTGGATCATCTACAAGCGCCCAGTCGATTTCTGAAATATGCACAAGTCCTTCTAGACCATCTTCAAGCTTCACGAAGACACCGAAGTCTACCGTGCCGGTAATCTCTCCATCCAGAATATCTCCGACTTTGTATTTGTCGGCCATTTTCTGCTTTTCTTTCTTTTCAATGTTTTTCTCGGAGAAAATAAGTTTGCCTTCTTTTGGAGTGGCAGTAATTATCGCGACAGAAATCTTCTGCCCGACGAGTTTTTTCAATTCATCAAGAATTTTGTCTTTGTCCCCGTCTACTATTTTTGGATAGTGTTCGGCTTTGAGCTGTGATGCTGGTAAGAATCCTGTAATACCTTGCCATTCAAGCATAAGTCCGCCTTTGTTGGCTTCCTTGACCGGAATTTCAAATACGATTTTGCTCTTGATAGCTTTTTCGGCTTCATCCCAGATAAGGGCCTGGCGAGCTTCTTTCAAAGAAAGCTCTATATAACCGTCTCTTCCATTTACGTCTACTATTTTTGCGGAGACGATGTCGCCGATATTAAGCTTCTTGATAACATCTCTTGCGGTGATGAATTCCTTACCATAAATAAGACCTGAACCAAATGGTTGTAGGTCAACATAAACTCTAGACTTTTCAACTCCGATAACTTTACCTTCCACGACTTCTCCTTCCGATGGAGGATTTTTGACATCATTGAAAAGCTTACCCATCAAACTATCTTTCTTTGCTTTTGCTTCGGCAGAAATCTCTACATCTGCAATCGCAACTTTCTTTATTTCTTTTGCCATAATAATCCCGAAAAGAAAATTTAAAAATAGAGACCTGTTTTAAATTCTATTTAATTTTCAATCGGTTATTTTATTTTTTCTTCTAATCCGTTGATTTTCACTCGGGACAAGAAAATCCGCTCACTAGCGGACAAATAAATTGTTCGCTCAAAAAGTTTCGTTCATCTTCCGTAATCTTGAATTTTCCGATGATCGAGGTTATCTCTTTGCACGACTGCTATTAACAGAAAGAATAATACACGAAGATATGGGAAAGTAAATGCTTGACAAAAAGTTTAAACTATGCTAACATCTCAAACGGAAGTCCACACTGGTAAATACCAGTAATAAAATCAAGAAGAAGGAGAATAATCATGGGAAATAAAATAGATACGAAAGTTCTGTACAGCAACTACAAAAGGACGTCATCTGATGAGATTCGCGAGTTACTTAGCAGAATTCTCATCGTGTCTGAAACCCACAAAGGGAAAGGAAGTGTTGTGGGCTACTATACGGCAGACAAAGATACGATGGAAAAAATCCGCAAGAACCCTCGGGGTATATCGCACACGTTCGACTTCAAGCCCGACGAACTCGTCGATGGTTTAAAGGAGTTCAAACGAATTCGTTTTCTTGTCAAATCGTCTTCTCGCTTCTTCCTCAAGCCAGACATTGGGGAAGTATTCGACCAGATGAGTGATGATGACAAAAAGCAGACGAAAGCCGTCGAAACCCTCACGGATTCGGTTGAAATCGATGGCAGTGAAGGCGAACACTTCGTCTGCACAGCGATTCTGCTCAAGTAAGTGGGTGAGTCAGGGTTGGCGAGTGATACCACGCGAGTTGAGAGGAAAAGTTTCCTCCACTCGTGTGGTTTTTTGTTGGGATTTTTTTATGTTAGCGACCGAGCGTTTTCTTTTTTGGTGACTCTCGCAGGCCGAGCGGGCATGGCGTTCGCCTGTAATCAGGCGGACGAGAGAGGCCGAGAGGGAGCGCAAATTCCTCGCAGGGAAATTTGACGTGTGCACCAAAAAGGAAATGCGAGGGAGCTTTTTTTGTATTGCCGAATCGGTCGGAATTTGCTATAATTAACCCATGATTATCACTTATCAAGGGGTGGAATTTTTTAAAGTTCAGTTTGGCGACACAACCCTCGCTTTTAATCCGATTTCAAAAGAATCAAAGTTTAAGCCGACACGTTTTTTTGCTGATATTGCACTTGTGAGCGTCAATCACCCGGATATGAATGGCACAGAAAACCTCTCTTACAATGGCAAGGACCCTTTTGTCATTTCCGGTCCGGGCGAATACGAAGTCAAAGAAATTTTCATAAAAGGTTTTGGTTCGAAATCTTCTTATGCCGGCAAAGAACGCATCAACACTATTTATTCCGTCACTCTTGAAAATATGAATCTTTGTTTCCTTGGCACGCTTTCCGATATCAATCTTTCAAGCGAAGTCAAAGAAGCACTTGGTGATGTCGATATTCTCTTCTTGCCCGTGGGCGACGACGGTGTACTTGATGCAGTGAAAGCAGAAAAGCTTTCTGTGGAAATCGAGCCGAAGATAATCATACCGATGCATTATGGGGATGTCGGACAAAAAGATGGTTTGAAGAAATATCTGAAAGCAGCGGGTGAAGAAAATGTAAAACCGATAGACAAGCTGACAATCAAGAAGAAGGATTTGGATGGCAAACAGGGCGAGGTGGTGGTTCTTTCTGCAAATTTGTAAGTGAAAATTATGTCTTTTCTTTCAAAGATAGAGAAAATGCCAGAAAGAAAAAAGAGAGTTTTTGCCTTTACAAGCGCTGTCGTTATCACTTTGATTGTGGTAATATTTGCACTTGTCTTAAATAATTTGATTAACATTGTTGATAGTCCAGAAATTAGAAAATCAATATTTGATTCAGGACAGATGAAAGAATTGAAAGATAATTTTGTAGAAATTTTTAATAAATAGTCATGGCGAAAAACAAATCAGAAGGAAATGGAGAGGAAGCTGTAAAAATAGAGCATAGAGCTCTTTCCGACAGAAGCATTACGACCGAAATGAAAGAGTCATTTATCGACTATGCCATGTCTGTCATCACAGACCGCGCCCTTCCCGATGTCCGCGATGGTTTGAAACCAGTGCATAGAAGAATCCTTTATGCCATGGGCCAAATGAACCTTACCGCAGGTGCAAGGACAAGGAAATCTTCCGCTGTGGTCGGAGAAGTACTTGGAAATTATCACCCGCACGGCGATGTTGCTGTCTATGATTCTATGGTCAAAATGGCACAGGATTTCTCACTTAGATATCCGCATATTATCGGTCAGGGAAACTTTGGAAACATAGACGGCGATTCAGCCGCCGCTATGAGATACACCGAGGCGAAGATGTCAAAAATCGCCGGTGAAATGCTGAAAGATTTGGAAAAAGAAACCGTTGATTGGAAGCCCAACTATGACAATACCAAAAAAGAACCAACCGTCCTTCCAGCCGGTGTGCCGAACCTTTTGTTAAACGGAACTCTCGGTATTGCTGTCGGTATGGCGACGAATATCCCCCCGCACAACCTTGGAGAGGTGATCGATGCAACTATTCACTTGGCAGACAATGAAGATGCTACCACTGAAGACCTTTTGAAATTTATAAAAGGGCCAGATTTTCCGACAGGCGGGATGATTTACAATCAAACAGATATCAACCACGCATATTCCACAGGTAGAGGAGGGGTGGTGACGAGAGGTCATGCCGAAATAGTAGAAGACAAAAAAGGTCAATTTCAGATAATAATCACCTCGATACCTTATAGGGTCAACAAAGCCGAGCTTATCATCGCTATCGCCGAGCTTGTCCGTGAAAAGAAAATAGAAGGTATAAGGGGTTTGCGTGATGAGTCTGCAAAAGACATCCGTATTGTCGTTGACCTCAAAAATGGCGCTCAGCCACAAAGCGTTTTGAATTATTTGTATAAACATACACAGCTCGAGGAGACATTTCACTTCAACCTTGTCGCTCTTGTAGACGGCGTACCGAAGACACTTTCACTCCTTTCTTTCCTGGAAGAATTCATAGATCATAGAAAGATTGTCGTAAAAAGGAGGACAGAATTTGATTTGAAAAAGGCCGAGGCGAGAGAGCATATTTTGCTTGGTTTGAAAAAGGCGCTTGATCATATAGACGAAATCATCAAACTTATAAAGAAATCAAAAGACGTAGATGACGCTCGTGCACAGCTCATGAAAGTATTTAAGTTTTCGGAAATCCAAGCCAATGCCATTCTTGAAATGCGTTTGCAGAAGCTCGCCGGACTTGAGAGAAAGAAAATCGAAGATGAGCTTTCTGCCGTGCAGGCCCTTATAAAAGATTTGAAAGATATTTTGGCAAAGACAAAGAGAATTCTCGAAATAGTTAAGTCCGAGCTTCTTGAAATCAAAGCCAAATACGGCGATGAGAGAAGGACAAAAGTTATAAAAGGCGGAGTACAGACACTTTCAGATGAAGATTTGATAGCAGACGAAGAAAGTATGCTCGTCCTTACTGCTGGCGGATATGTAAAGAGGACAAACCCAGACGAATACAGAAAGCAGAAGAGGGGTGGGGTGGGAGTGGTGGACCTTGATACAAAAGATGAAGATTTTATTACTCATTTTATTACTGCTTCTACACACAATGATATTCTCTTCTTCACAGACAAAGGAAAGGCGTATCAAATAAAAATGTATGAATTGCCAGAAGGTAAGAGAGCGACAAAAGGCAAGGCGATTGTAAACTACTTGGCGATTTCTGGTGAGGAGAAAATCACTTCTGTCCTTGCTATGCCAAAGGCGATGAAGAATTTGAAACTCTCACTTATCTTTGTGACGAAAAACGGTACGGCAAAGAGGGTGGATGCAGAAAACTTCAAAGACGTTCGTAGAAACGGCTTGATAGCCATCACTCTAGATGCAGGAGATGAGCTTCAGTCGGCGCTCTTTATGAATGACGGCGACGAGGCGATAATCGCCACATCGAAAGGGCAATCTATCAGATTCAAAGATAAAGATATTCGCGTTATGGGCAGGAATGCTTCTGGTGTCCGTGGTGTAAAGCTTGGAAAAGGGGATACTGTCGTCGGTACAGCCATTATTTCAAAAACAATGCAGAATCCGGAGCTTCTCGTGGTGAGCTCAAACGGTTATGGAAAGAAAACTCCACTCAAAGAATATAAAGTGCAAAAGAGAGGCGGGTCTGGTATCAAGACCATGAAAGTTACACCAAAAACGGGGGAGATTATTTCCGCAAAAGTCGTCACAGACGGCGAAGACGAAATCGCAACTATTTCAAAAAAGAGTCAGGTCATACGCGTGGCGGTCAAAGAAATTCCTTCGCTCGGTAGGCAGACGCAGGGTGTGAGAGTTATGAAATTAAGAGAAGGGGATAGTATTGCGTCGGTAACCTTGATTTAAACGCTCGCTCGATTCTCAATTTTCTAGCAGTGTGCCTTCACCAGAGTCAAATCATAGTCGATGTTCTTAACGAAAAATCAAGAACTCGCCACATCAGAATGTGTCTCAAACAACTTGATTTTTCTAAACATCTCCTTGATTTATTAGCGACGTAGAGCGAGAGAAATGAAAATTCCTTTTTCATTTCCGAGCCGAGGAAGCTAATATAAGAGTGAACACTGCTTCTATCACGGGTTCTCGGCAATGCTAGAAAATTGAGAATCTCGCTCGCTTATGAAGTATGGCTTTACAAAGCCGTATTTTTCTGCTGTAAGCGAATGAACGTCCCCATTTTTCTGTGTCCGTAGGCTCCTTTTCTGGTGCGATGTGGTGTAATTTTGCGAGAAGTAATCTTCGAGTAAAAGTATACCACAGCGCAAGCCGCCGAGGATTAGGAAATTTTCCGGCTGGGGAAAATTTCTGCACAGAAAAGCGGGGATGTGAATGAGCTTTTTCTCCACACCCGCCCTACTTGTCAGTATTTTATTATGATATAATTAACCAAGTGAAATAGACCCCAGTGAAATATGTCGTTTGCCAAAGCAAACTCCATTTCGCAGGGTGATGATTTTTATAGTCATTTCACTCCTTAAAAATCAATCATGTTTTCCGATCCTGAAAAAAATATAGGACAATTTAGTTTGGGGAAGGGTACTTATGTTGCCGACCTTGGTTCCGGCGCAGGGTATTATTCTTTTGCTGCAGCTGAAGCTGTAGGAGAAAACGGCAGAGTTTATGCTGTGGACGTTCAAAAAGATCTTCTTCAAAAACTCAAAAAAGAAGCTAATCTTAGGCATCTTAAAAATATAGATATTGTTTGGGCAGACTTGGAACACTTGGGCGGTACAAAACTCCGCGAGTCTTCTATAGATTCAGCAATAATGGCGAATATTCTTTTCCAACTTGAGCAAAAAGATAATGTTATTCTGGAGACCAGAAGAATTCTCAAAAAGGGCGGTAGGATTCTTCTTATAGACTGGCTTAGTTCTTTTGGTGGTATTGGTCCACAATCCAAAGATGTCCTATCAAAAGAAAGGGCATTAGAACTTTTTAAAAAACATGGCTTTGTAATTGATAGAGAAATCTCCGCAGGTGCAAATCATTACGGAATAATCTTTAGAAAATAATATGAAAAACAGCTTTCAAATAATACTTCTTTCGATCTTTGGTTTTTTTATAATTCTTGGACTCGTAATATTTGCATCTTATAAAGTCAATAATAGCAAAACAAACAATGCTGAAATATCTATTTGGGGTTCAGTTGATCAAAATATATTTAACAATCTCTTAAGTAAAATTAGACAGGATTTAAATATAGAATTGAATATAAAATATACACAGAAAGAGCGGTCTATTCTTGATCAATCCCTTATTGAGGCGATCGCAAGTGGGAAAGGTCCAGACGTAGTCTTATTACCGAGCGATTTAATAATAAGATATTCTGATAAGATTTCTCTGATTTCCCCTCAAATTTTATCAGAGAGGATATTTAGTGATACTTTTGTGCAAGAAAGTAATTTATATATTACATCGAGTGGAATAACCGCCTTACCATTTTTTGTAGACCCTCTTGTCATGTATTGGAATAAAGATATCTTTTCTGGAGCAGGAATAGCCACGCCACCAACTAAATGGTCTGAAATTCCACTTTTAGCTAGTAAGTTTTCAAAAAGTGATACCAATGCCAACATATTACAGAGTGCCGTTGCTTTTGGGGGATTTAATAATATAAACAATGCAAAAGAGATAATAAGCGCACTGATAATGCAGACCGGTAATAAAATCGTTCAATCTGACGGCACCAAACTAAATAGTTCACTAATATCAAATTCTGGTAATCTCGAAGCTGGTGTTTTGTCTCCTGTAGAACAAGCATTAAATTTTTATACCGATTATTCAAATCCTAAGAAATCAGTTTATTCTTGGAATAGTGCTTTGGTATCGGATAAACAGCTGTTCTTAAGTGGGGATTTAGCTTTATATTTCGGCAAAGCGTCTGAACTTCCAGATCTTAGAGCTAAGAATCCAAACCTGAATTTTGATGTTGCCATGTTACCACAAGTGGTTGATACAAAGACAAAGACCACCTACGGAGATATTCAAGGTTTTGCTATTCTGAATAGCTCTAAAAACATAGCGCAAGCCTATACTACAATATCAACCCTTACTGGGCCGGATGTATCCTCTGTCTTTTTGCGATTTACTAGCTATTCTCCAGCGAGGAGAGATACTATTTCTGCTGGCACAGCCGATCTATCCCAAACCATCTTCTATAATTCAGCTCTTATATCAAAAGGTTGGCTTGATCCAGACAGTGTAAAGACAAGTCAGATATTTCAAAACATGATAAATGACATTACAACAGGCAGATCAAAGACGCTAGACTCATTGAAGAAAGCAAGCCAAGAGTTAGATTATTTGTTATAATTTATATATGAAATTTAATTTGAAAGTTCTATTTTGTGTATTGGCGATAGTAATATTTGTTGTACCAGCCATCTCCTTGGCGGCTTCGAAATCTGTACCAATAGAATGTGTTATGTTAGGAGGAATAATCGGATGTGATGGTAGTCCAGAGTGCCCATGTGATTTTGATGCTTTTGTTAGTATGATAGACAACTTTATAAAGTGGGTTATCGGCATTTCTGCGACTATTGCTACTGTTACTTTTGCGATTGCAGGGGGGAGAATTTTGTTGAATCCAAACAATTCTGGAGAAAGGGAAAGAGCTCTGGCAATGTTTAAAAAGAGTGTTTATGGACTGTTCTTTTTGTTGTGTGCCTGGGTTATCGTATATGCTATAGTAAAGGGGTTGACCAAGGATAGCTCACTTTATTTGAAATTCTTGAAATAAAATAATATATTAATTAGAATAATCATATGAAAAAAATTTTAATAAATCTCACATCGATCTTTCTCTTCTCACTTTTGTTGATACCATTAATTTCCCACGGTCAAACAATCACAAACCCACTTAAAAGTGATAGTTTAATTGGAACTGTAAAAAGTTTCCTAAATGTAGTAATAGAGATTGGTTCTGTAATTTGTATTATGTTTTTAATATATGCTGGATATCTATTTGTAGATGCTCGCGGTAATCCTGGGGAGATAACAAAAGCAAAGGATACATTTAAATGGACGATTATTGGTATTGTTATCTTGCTCGGTTCACAACTTATAGCAAATATAGTTACTGGTACAATTAATAATGTGGCAAAATAATAAGATGAAAAATAAAACCAAATTGATAAGTCATATATTGTCTTCGGTAGTGTTGGGAGTGCTTTTTCTCTCTAGTACAGCTACTTTTGCTGCCGGCACGTCTTCTGTTTCTAGTCCGCATAATTTTAAAGAATTAATTAATAATATAATTATCGGTGGAATATTAAAACCCGTTGTATATCTATTGGTCGCCCTTGCTGTTGTTGTATTTCTTTATGGAGTATTTAAGTTTATTAGGGCTGAAGGTGATGACAAACAATCAGGTAGGGAGTTTATCCTTTGGGGCATTATTGGTATCTTTGTCATGGTCTCTGTCTGGGGATTGGTATCGGTATTGCAAAACACATTTAAGCTTGGTAATTCGGATATCAATATCCCAAAGCTGTAGATAACCCATTTGCCTATTTACTGGATTGGTTTATAATTATAGTGTTAATTAAAAATGGTCGTCATTTTTAGGAATTATTAGTTTATTAATTAGTTTAATTATGAAAAAAGTATTAGCAGTCGGAGTTACATTTGCTTTGCCAGTTATGGCTTTGGCTCAGGTAACATATACAACAGGTCAGGGATTGAGTGGCTTAATCGTTTGGGCAGCTAGAATATTGTCTATGCTTGTTCCGCTATTTATAGCAATCGCCGTTGTTTATTTTATTTGGGAGGTTTTTCAGTACACTATTGCTGGAGATGAAGACAAAAAGAAAACTGCAAAGACACAGATTATCTATGGTATAGTTGGTATCTTTGTCATGGTTTCTGTCTGGGGATTGGTAAATATCTTGCAATCAACTTTCAACACACGTGGCGCCAGTGCATTAGATGCGGGCATTCAAAATATTGTACCTATAACCTACTAACAATAAATGAATTTTCTGTTCACCAAAGTCTATGCGGCAAATGTGATGTCTGGTGAAGGTACCAGTTTTGACTCAATGTTTTCAAAGATCAAAGCTGAAATACTAAATCCAGCGATATATTTGTTGTTTATTTGGGCACTTGTAGTTTTTCTTTACGGAGTATATGGATTCGTAAAGAATGCAGAAAGTGCAGAAAAAAGAGCAGAGGGCGGAATGCATATGCTTTATGGGGTAATAGGGATGTTTATTATGCTTTCGGTGAAAGGAATAATAAACCTAGTAATGGGAACATTTGGTCTGTAAATTTATAAAATCAAAACCGAGCGACTTAAGTCGCTCGGTTTTGATTTGAGTATAAAAAAAAGAGCGGGGGAGAAGGAATCAGCATTTGCATGCCTATCCCTCCCACCTCGCTCTTGCGAACACACGGTCATTTCCCAGAAAGGAAGAACGGCGCCCAATCGTCCTTTTCATCCATACTGGACATTCCGCCGGAGTACATATTTTTCTCTCCGGGGATTTTCTTCAAATACCAGCGCCCCTTCACTCCTGTGGAAGCTTCTTCCCAGATGCCGTATTCACAGTTTACTTTCTTGTCCCAGTAAAAATGAGAGGTCTTCTCTTTCCCCCAATCTTGGTAGAACTGGGTGAATTCAAATACCTGCTCATCATCTCTGGTCATTTCAACCCTGAATCTGGCACTTACTATATCCGGGTTTCTTCCTGGCTGTAGAGGATTCTTGACCCACCACATCTCCCACCGGATTTCTCTCGGCGCTTTGACACGGACTTTAGCGACCTCAGTCGCAGATTTCGATGTTAAGTTTTTGATGAAGATTCCTCCAATCAAAAGGCCCAACACCGATCCTGCTATCAAGATCGTCTTCGAGATAGGTGTTAGTTTATTGCCAGCAGTCTTATTGCCCTGCAGGCGAGACTTTTTGGCTTCTATCGCAATGGCCACCGGTATAGATATTACACCTATGACCAATGCAATTACTCCATAACTTATTATGGTCATGGATTACCTCCTCCGCCCTTTTTAGCTGGCGTTACAGGGGTTTTTGATGTACCACCTGCTGCACCGATTTGTTGCAATGTGTGTTGGACTCCCGCCGCAAGACCAGCTAATCCAGGCTCAAGGATACTGTACTTCGCCTTCTGCACAGTTTCATTTGCGAGCTGAATTTGTAAGGTGATTAAGCCTTCTCTGGTTTTCGCCAGATCAACCCACTTCTCGAGTCCTTTAGCACGTCCTTCTAGTACAGACTGCTCTGCCAAGCCATCCCCCTGACCTTCCAGAATCCTCTTCTGTCTTTCACCCTCAGCCTTTCTGATTGCCTGTTGTTTTTGGGACTCAGCTGTCTGAATCATTACATCAGCCATTGAGGCATCACGAAGTGCCGTGTTGAGCTGGTGGGTGATATCCCTTTCCAAAAGTCCTACACTCTCTACCTCAAGTCCCCATCCAGGTTTTTCCACAATTCTTTTCATTTCTCGCAACAGAGCCTTATTAACTTCTTTCAGGTGTGTTGTGATCAAGCCTGGGGTTCGTCTTCCGAACTCCACATTCATTGTGGCCTCAAAAGTATCTCGGACCTGTTTTTCCAATTGTTCAATACTTCCAAGGTTCTTGAGGTATTCAACTGCGTTTTTAACTTTCATACGTATGTACCCCGTGACTTCTAGGGTCATACGCTTCTGCAACGGATCGTCCATGATGATTTTCTTGTCAGCAGGGAAGTTTTTAATTGCCACTGCCGCAAAACCAGTCGTGATACGGATTGGTCGAACCATTCCGGGAGACAGTTTTTTCTTATCATCCCCACTTCTGTCAATCATCTCTGGTTCTCCGGGTATTTGCATCTGTATCACTGTTCCTGGCATTTTTTCTAGCCAGGAAAACAAGAATGGTACAAAAGCAAAACCAGAACTAACCTCATACACCGGATTTCCCAGAAAGACCAGCACGGCCTTTATTCTCGGCCCGATGATCTTACAACTGAGGGCGAAATATACCATCTGCAGAGAGATGATAATGAACCCTAAGTTGAAACGATTCTCTACATCAACCGAGACCTTAAAAAGAATTAGTCCCAGCCCAATGAGGAGCAAGATAGCATTTGCTATCAAGTATCCAACAATCAATTTTATTTTCATGTCCAAACCTTTCGCGCAAATTAGCGCCTTTTTGACCGCATATTCAATTGTCAATGGGGGAGTTAGTAATCACTAATCCTCCTGACTTTCCGTTTAGTATGCTATCATATTATGATAGTAAAGTCAAGGCGATACTTGCATTATTTTATAGCCCATTGTATACTTATTTTGCCTTTGTATTGGATGGTCGCTGGCTATGCAAATAGCTGGAGGAAAGTCCGAACACAGCGTACGCCTTCGGGCGGATGGATTTGGGTAGCGGGTAACGCCCGTCTAGAGCAATCTAAGAGGTGCGAACAGTGACGCCGATGCCGAAAGGCTAGGATTCCTTCGGGAATAATTTTGCGGAGACGCAGAAGTGCAACGACAAAATCCTTACCTCTGTGCAAGGCCGTGCCGAGCACCATTTGATGCTTGGAGCGCCGCTTGAGCGACTGAGTAATCAGTAGCCCAGATAGATGACCGTCTACTTACTGTAAAAAGTAGGAGACAGAATTCGGCTTATAGGTATAAAGGTTATGGAGGGGGCGCGCCGTAAGGCGCGCCCCTTTCTCATTATTAACATTTTATTTTAAGCCTTTCTCTTGTATACTATACGAATAAAACAAAAATAGCGTGGTTAAAAAGTTTTTCAGTATTTTTTATAAAGAGATAAACGGCTTGCACGAGGCTGCTTATTTGCTTGGTATTTTTGCTCTTCTATCTCAAATCCTAGCACTATTTCGTGATAGGATATTTGCTTCAACTTTTGGTGCAAGTACGACTCTTGATGTCTATTATTCATCTTTCAGAATTCCGGATTTTATCTTTGTCACAGTAGCGTCTCTCGTATCAATATCTGTGCTCGTCCCATTTATCACAGAAAGACTTGATAAGGATAGAGAAGAAGGAAAGAAATTTATAAATAGTATTTTCTCATTTTTCTTTATTTTAATAATTTTAGTCAGCATCATCGCTTACATTTTAATACCATATATTGCACCGCACATATTTAGCGGTATGGATAAGAATCTCTTTCCAGAACTTATAACTATGACGAGGATTCTGCTCCTTTCACCGATTCTTCTCGGCATCTCAAACTTCTTAGCGAGTATTACCCAAGTAGGCAAAAGATTTTTGGTTTATGCTTTAAGTCCACTTTTTTACAATATAGGTATTATTGCCGGAGTCATATTTTTGTATCCAATTTTTGGTATTTATGGCCTTGCTTATGGGGTAATTATCGGCGCTATTATGCATCTTGCTATACAACTTCCTTTTGTATTCGCGAGCTGTCTTTTTAAACCATGGCCTATATATTTTGATTTTCAGTCAATTAAGAAAATTATAATAATTTCTATTCCGAGGACAATTACTCTCGGTATGACACAGATTTCTATTATCGCACTTTTGGGTATTGCTTCTTTTATGAAAGACGGATCTATTTCTATTTTTAACTTTGCGATAAATCTTCAATCTGTACCCCTTACTATTATAGGTGTCAGCTATTCCATAGCAGCATTTCCAACACTTGCTAGGTTATTTACAAATGGTCAAAGAGAGGAGTTTATTTCACATATTATTACTGGAGCAAGACATATTCTCTTTTGGTCTATTCCGGTCAGCGTCCTTTTTATCGTCCTTCGTGCACAGATAGTCAGGACAATTTATGGAGCAGGGAATTTTGACTGGTCTGATACCAAGCTCACTGCAGCGACACTTGCAATCTTTTCAGTTTCCGTGGTTGCTCAAGCACTCGTCTTGCTTTTTATTAGAGGTTTTTATGCGACAGGGAATACAGGCAAATCTTTATATACGAGTCTTGCAACTGGAATATTTACGATTGTCTTTTCATATGTATTTGTAAAGCTTTTTGATATTTTCCCAATGTTTAGATATTTCACTGAACATTTATTCAGGGTCGATGATCTTTCTGGTACAAATGTACTTATGCTTGGCCTTGGTTTTTCTCTGGCACAAATATTAAACTGCATAATGCTTTGGACTATGTTTGGACGCGCATTCAAAGATTTTTCAAAGACACTTTTCAATACTCTCTTTCAAAGTTTTTCCGCTTCCGTGATAATGGGAGCTGTAGCTTATCTCGGTCTAAATCTTTTCGATGATATTTTAAATATAAATACTTTTTTCGGCATTCTGTTGCAAGGATTATTCTCTGGAATAATGGGTATTATTGCCTGTATTATAGTGCTTAAATTACTTGGAAGCGTGGAGCTTGAAGAGACCATCAAGACCCTACACAAAAAGTTCTGGAAAGTCAGACCGATTGTGCCGGATACGAGCGAACTCTAATCATTTGCTTTTTTCGACATTTTGGGCTATACTTTGCTGACTTAAATAATAATATTATGTCACAAGATCAATTGATAAAACTTGCCTGTAAAGACTGTAAAAGAGTAAATTACTGGAGCAGGAAAAACAAGAAGAAAGTTGAGCGCAAAATCGAGCTCAAGAAGTGGTGTAAATGGTGCAAAAAGAATACCCCACACAAGGAAATCAAGAAGTAATATATGGTATAAGTATTCAGTATACAGAATCAGAAAAACCACCTTGCGGTGGTTTTTCATTTTGAAATTTTATGTTATATTTGTTTAACCACGGGCGATTAGTTAAGTGGTATAACTGCGGTCTCCAAAACCGCTGTCGGAGGTCCGATTCCTCCATCGCCCGCAAATTATAACCTCTCTTTTATAGAATCAGCAATTTTCTCGATATCTTTTTCCTCTTTTTTAAACCATTTTATATCCTTGTCTCGTTTAAACCAAGTCCTTTGCCTTTTTGCAAAAGCCCAAGTGTCTTTGAATAGATCGGCAATCATCTGTTCTTTTGTCACCTCTTTTTTTAGAAATCTCAAAATATGGCGTGGCTCAAGCCCGAGTGAAGAGAGTTTTTTTTCTCTAATACCACTTTTTAAAATATCTTCAATTTCTTCAATCATTCCGACATTCAATCTATCATTTATTCTTTTCAATATTTTTTCTTTTAAAATATTGTCTGGTAAATCAAGTCCGATTTGTATAAAATCTGCAATAGGTTCGCCCATTGTATTTTGTGGGATATTGCCAAGTTTTATTGCTATTTCAATTGCCCTTATGAGACGGACAGGATTATTTTTATCTATTTTTTCTGCTCTCTTTGGATCGAGTTTAGAAAGTATTTCAAAAAGCTCCATTGTACTCTTTTTAGAAAGCTTTCCTCTCAATTCTTTATTAGCCGGAACTTCCGGCATGGAAATATTTTTTACTATTGATTCAATATAAAAACCGGTACCACCGCAGATTATCGGTACTTTACCTTTTGCCCAGATTTCATTTATAGCTTTTACAGTGAGGTCTTTGAAAATAGCGACACTGAAATCGTTATTCAAATCGGCGACGTCAAGAAGATAGTGTTTAATACCACCCATTTCTTTTTTAGTGATTTTTCCGGATGCTAGATTTAATTCTTTGTAAACCTGTCTTGAGTCGGCACCGATTATCTCTCCATTAAAAATCTGTGCGAGCTTTACAGCAATATCGCTTTTGCCTGTGGCAGTAGGGCCGAGGATGACTAAGATTTTCTTTTTCATATCTCAATTAACACAATACTTATTATCCCCAACAAGATTCCAATCTTTTGTATAATGGTTACATTTTCTTTAAATATAAAAAAGCCTGCAAGTACAACAAGAATTAAAGTCATGATTGAAAATATTGATATTGCTTTTGATAAGGCTTCATATCTTAAAGAAAAAGCAAAGATTATGGTGGCAATTACATACAGGAGAACACCGGAGATTAAAAATAAATTTTTATTTTGTATTGCCCAAAATTTAAACAGAATATCTCCCACGGTCTCTATAATAGCAACTAACACCATAAGTCCTATGAAGATATAATTCATGTGCCGGAGGAGGGACTCGAACCCTCACCCCTTTCGAAACACGATTTTGAGTCGTGCGCGTCTACCAATTCCGCCACTCCGGCATCACCCAAATACTACACAATTTATACACAAAAATCAATTTTAATAGATTCTTTTTATGTGCTAAAATAATATCAATTATGTCATCACAGTTTTTTAGCGATTCAATATTTTGGGTTGAGACAGATAAAATAAAGCCGAACCCGTATCAACCAAGAAAGGAGTTTGACGAACTTAAGCTCAAAGACCTTGCTGAATCTATTAAGCAATATGGTGTTCTCCAGCCCCTTGTTGTCACAAGAAATGAAATAGTTAAAGAAGATGGTATTTTGGTTGAGTATGAGCTTATCTCCGGTGAACGCAGACTTCGCGCATCAAAGATCGCGGGTATTCCTCAAGTACCTGTAGTTATTCGTTCAAAAGACGAATCAGATCTGATGAAGCTTGAACTCGCTATCATTGAAAACCTCCAAAGAGAAGATTTGAACGCTGTGGATAGAGCCGAAGCATTTAGACAGCTTGCAGATCAATTTGGTCTTAAACATATCCAGATTGCCCAGAAAATGGGCAAGAGTAGGGAATATGTATCTAATAGCCTTCGTATATTACTGTTGCCACAGCATATGCTTTTGGCCCTTAGGGAAGGAAAAATAAGCGAGGGACATACACGCCCACTTCTTATGCTTTTGGACAGGAAAGACGAACAGGAGACTTTATTTAAAGAAATTCTTTATAAGAAGATGACAGTGCGCGATGCCGAACTTATTGCCAGAAAAATCGCTTTTGATAAAGCAAGGAAGAAAGAAATTATTATCGATCCTGAAATTACATCACTCGAACAGAAATTCACAGATTCTCTTGGTACGAGAGTTCATATAGAAAAGGGGCAAAACGGAGGGAAGATTACTATAGACTTTTTCTCAAATGAAGATTTACGCGCCATACTTGATATGGTGGAAAATCAGAAAAAGAGGAAGGTGGATGAATTGCTCAATAAACATATTACAGAAGTGGGGGAGATAAAGCCTGTTGTGGAGGAGGCGCCGATAGATGATAGAAGTGCGGAAGAAAAGAAAGCCGATGAAGAAAATGAGGATATGTATTCGGTGAAAAACTTCTCGCTTTAGTTTTTGTGGAGTCAACTGTTGACCGAAGCCCCGCCATTTTCTCACCATTGCCGAGAACCCCAAGTAAAATCAAAGAGCTGTTTAGAAAAATCAAGTTGTTTGAGACACATTCTGATGTGGCGAGTTCTTGATTTTTCGTATAGAACAGCGACTATGATTTTCTTTGGGGTGAAGGCACACTGGTGAGAAAATGGCGGGGCGGAGGGAGTTTATTTTTTCTTCTGCTTCTCCAAATAATTATTAATATGTCTTTTCGCCATATTCGTCTTTACAATTTCCAACCATTTGGAACTTGGTTTACTAGATTTACTTGTGCTAATCTCTACAATATCACCATTATTTAATTCTGTTTTCATGGCTACGAGTTTGCCATTTATCTTCGCTCCACTTGCGTGGTCCCCTACGTCAGAATGAATCGCATATGCGAAATCAAGAGTAGATGAACCAGTAGGCAAATCTACTACCTCTCCTTTTGGTGTAAACACAAAAATCCTTTGACAGAAGAAGTCGGCCTTTAGATCTTCTAAGAATTCCTCTCTTTCTCCACTAGTCTTTATTCCATCTTGAGAATCAGCAAGTTCTGTAATCCACTCTGGCATTTCTTTTTTATTATTTAATTTATTTACCTTTGCAAAATTAATAGTCCTTGGTAGAAATTGTCTAAACCAATCAATATCAGAACTTTTGTTCCCATTTTTGTGACTATCTTTGTATGAAATATGAGAGGCGATACCGAATTCAGCATTTCTGTGCATTTCTTCCGTTCTTATCTGTACTTCTACTACTGAACCGTCACCAGTGAAAACTGTAGTATGCAAGCTTTGATAGCCGTTTGGTTTTGGAAACGCTATATAATCTTTTATTCTTCCTGGAAGCGGTCTCCACACACCGTGTATTATTCCGAGAGCTTTATAGCAATCTTGGACATCGGGTAGCATTACACGCAACGCCAATATATCATAGACCTTTTCTATATCGTTTCCTTTAGATTTGAGTTTTTGAAAGAGACTATATATTCCTTTCTGCCTATAGTCTGTTTTTATATTTGTCATTCTTTCCTTAGCTAGGGCTTTCTTTACAGATTTTATAAATTTCTCCAATCGTGGTAAGGTCTCGTCTTTCTTTTGTTTTAAGAGAACTACTGTACCATCATATTCCTCTGGGCTTACATATTCAAACGAGAGGTCTTCAAGCTCACGTGAAAGTTTCCTTATAGAAAGACGGTAGGCGAGTGGTGCGTAAATCTCGAGAGTTTCAAGGGCAATTCTCTTTTGTTTGTCGGGTCGGACATATTGTAAAGTCTTCATATTATGAAGACGGTCGGCAAGACGAATGATGAGTACTCGAATATCTTGTGACATTGCCACCATGAATTTCCTCAAGCTTTCTATATGTCTTTCCGCTCCTCGATACTTTACTTTTCCAAGCTTTGTAACCCCGTTTACTAAAAAGAGTATTTCATCTCCAAATCCTTTCTTTATTTCTTCTTCTGTCGCCACACCATCTTCTATTGAATCATGTAAAAGCCCTGCAGCTATCGTTGCAGAGTCAGTCTTGAAGCTTGCTAGAGTTTTAGCTGTCTCAAAGACATGGTTGAAATAAGGTTCACCAGATTTTCTCTTTATGTCCTTATGTGCTTCTTCAGCAAAAGTTGTTGCTTTTTTTATAAGCGCTACATCATCTTTCGATGGTGAGTCCATCAATGAAATTATATCTTCATATGGCATCTGTATATAGTATCTGAATTATCCAAATATTTCAAAGGATTCTTTCAATTTCTCAATCGGTAGTGTTGTTATTATTATTTCGTTTAGATCTGTAGATGTTATGTTTTCTAATGTCCCAAATCTGAAATATTTAACTTTATTTAAATCACCCCTTGTTATTATTTCGATACCACCAGTAGAGACTTCTAATTTAAGCTTGTTTAGAAAATCTGCTGGTAAGAGACATACACAAACCGTGACCTCATCCCCGTCATCCTCGGTTATTTTATGTATTATCTTTCTCTCAGATTTTAAGATCGCAGTAGCAACTTCATTTCCCAACTCTTCATTCATCTCTCTTTCTAATGCTTGTTCCCAACTTTCTCCCTCTTCTGCTTTTCCATACGATGTTACTTCACATAAGCCAGAAAATTTCTGCCATTTAAATCCTTTTCCATTTTCTGATTCTATCTTACCTCTTCTTTGTAGTATAGCTACAAGTTCTTCTGGTGAATTTTCAAACAATTTCAATTTTGTCATCACTAACATTCCGACAAAGATTTTTGATCCGTTATTTTGCATATATAAATAATAGCATATTAAGAATAAATACACATAGGGTTTTTGCGGAGCAAAAACCCTATGTGTTTGTATTTCCTAAAAATCTACAGACTAAGTAGCTACTTTCCTAATTTATGCGGATTATGATTTGCACAGGCTTTATTACTGCAACGCTCAGGTATGGTTTTGGTGCCGAGCATCATAAGGGCGCCACAGGTAGGGCAGAGATTGCCAGTTGGCTTGGCTTTTATGGCATTTTTGCACTTTGGATAATTTGAACAGCTATAGAATAGGCCGAAGCGTCCGCGTCTTTCTGTCATCATACCTGTCTTACAAACTGGGCAAGCTACGCCAGTAGAGTTTTGTCTTTCAAGCTCGGCATCCTTTTTGATAAATTTGCATTTTGGATAATTTGAACAAGCGATAAATCTGCCGAATTTACCATCACGCTCCATGAGTTTACCGTCTTTACATTCAGGGCATTTCTCACCGGTTTCTTTTGGCCCTTCAAGTTCTTCGCCAGTTATCTTTCTAGCACCAAGACAGTCTGGAAAATTCTTACAGCTCAAGAACCTACCTGTCTTCGAAAGTTTGATAACCATCGGCCCATTACATTTTGGACATTTGATACTAGGATCAGCCTCGCCAAGATTGTTCGTCTTTTCTATTTTATCTTTTGACCTCACATCTTTTTTGAAAGGACCATAGAAATCTTTCAAGGTTTTTGTATATTCTCTTTTCCCATTTGAAATATCATCAAGCTCGTCTTCCATTTCGGCTGTGAAAGTGTCGCTGATATAAGTAGGGAAGTTTTTCTCAAGGAAATCGCTGACCACTTCTCCAGTATCTGTCGGCATGAGAGTTTTGTTTTGCTTCTGCACATAACCCCGATCTTCGATAGTCCTCATAATAGAAGCGTATGTAGAAGGTCTGCCGATACCTCTTTTCTCAAGTTCTTTTATAAGGCCCGCTTCTGTATATCTGCCTGGTGGTTCGGTAAACTTTTCCTGACTTCTCAAGTCCAAAAGTTTCAAAGGCTCAAGAGCTTTTATAGTCGGCAATTCAACATCTTCTCCACGGGCTTCTGGGTCTGCTTTTAGCCAGCCGTCAAAAAGAGTGCGAGAACCATTTGCAGAAAAGCCAGGAAGTTCACCACGAGTTGGTACTCCATTTTTCGTGGCTTCTTTGCCATCACCAATCTGTGCCACGATCTTTGTCCTCAATATTTTTGCATCAGCCATCTGCGAAGAGACAGCTCTCTGCCAAATAAGTCTGTAAAGCCTTTTTTGCTCGTCGGTATATCCTTCGATTTCATTTTCTGCGTGGGTAGGACGAATAGCCTCGTGTGCTTCCTGGGCGTTTTTGCTTTTTGTTGCATAGACTTTTCTCTCCGCGTAATTCGCTCCGTATTTTTTATTTACAAGTGTAGCGATTTGATCTTGTGCCACTGCGCTCATATTTGTGCTGTCTGTTCTCATATATGTAATAAGACCGGCTTCATAAAGCTTCTGGGCTATGCTCATTGTCTTTGATGGCGCGTATCCGAGGCGAGTGCTTGCAGTCTGCTGAAGTGTGGATGTTGTAAATGGTGCTCTTGAGCTTCTCTTGGCTTCTGTTTCCGTGACACTTTTTACAGTCCAAGGCTCTTTATTGCCAAGTTCAAGGATTTTCTCGACGATTTTAATATCTCGCGGTTCATCTTCACAAGATAAAGTGACTTGTTCACCCGTCTTTACTTTTACATCAGCTTCCAAGACCCAGAATTGTTCTGGCTTGAATACGCGGATTTCTCTTTCTCGCTCCATTATTATACGAAGAGCGGGGGATTGAACGCGTCCGGCAGAAAGCCCATATCGCACTTTTTTCCAAATAAGGCCGGAAAGGTCATAGCCGACAAGTCTGTCTAGCACACGCCTTGCTTCCTGTGCCTTTCGTAGATTCTCATCTATTTCACGAGGATTTTGCAACGCCTCTTTTATCGCCTCTTTTGTAATTTCATAAAAACAAATCCTTTTTGGATTTTTGAGCCCAACAGCTTCTTTGATATGCCATGCGATCGCTTCTCCTTCTCGGTCAGGGTCGGTTGCGAGCAGTACTTCGTCTGCTCGCTTTGCCAAACTTTTTATTTCAGCAACGACTTTTTCTTTTCCAGGACTGATTTCATAAAAGGGAATAAAACCACCTTCAATATCAATGGCCTTTTTATTGCTTTTTGGCAAATCACGAATATGCCCCACACTCGCCTTTACTGTATAAGCACCCTCCAAATATTTTTCTATTGTCTTCGCTTTTGACGGAGACTCAACGATTAATAATTTCATATTATTTGATACTAATATACCATATTTCAACTTTTAGCAAATTTTTGTATAAAAAATAGCGCCGTGACACAGATGTGTTCACGGCGCGAAATGGGGAAAAGAGCAGTTATAATCAGATTGATCACCCACTGGTATTTCACTGTTGACTCCATTGTGCCAGAGCACAACTTCATTGTCTCCCAGCTATGCTACGGAGTATCGTCTGATTATAACTCGATTGAAGGCTTCGAGTCCTTCCGTCTTCGGTTTTAGGCCGATGATCGGGCAGCTAAGGTATCTGCCTCATAGCCAATCGTTGCTCTTTTCCGTAAGAGAGATATTAGTACTTTCAGAGATTATGTCAACCTAACCTCCCCCAAACTCTCCTTTATCAACCCCTTAATCTCCATTATTGAAATCACAGCGTTGGCTTTTGAGACAGGCATTTTGAGGGTGCGGAAAAGGTCGTCTTTTGACATTGGTTCGGAAAGGATTTTGATAACGAGAAGCTCTTCGTCTGAACAGTCGGCATATTTGAGCTCCAGATTTTGAGGTTCCTCATCAATATTAAATCCAAGTGCTTCCAAAATATCTGTGCTTGTGCGAATAGGTGTCGCACCGAGGCGAATGAGCATGTGTGGTCCGTCGGAATTTTTGGAAAATATTGAGCCGGGGAGTGCGAGGACATCTCTATTGTATTCTGTTGCAAATTTGGAGGTGATAAGTGTGCCGGATTTTATTTCTGCTTCTATGACAAGCGTGGCGTGAGAAAATCCCGCCATAATTCTATTTCTTTGAGGGAAACTGTAATACACTGCACGAAATTTCGGTTCAAATTCAGAAAGCGTCGCTCCGCCCGCTTCCAAAATATCTTCCGCGAGTTTTTTATGCGTATGTGGATAGAGGACGGATTCATCGAGGCCTGATCCTGGGACAGCGATTGTCTTCAAGCCAGCCTCAAGTGCTGATCTGTGTGCGACACTATCTATGCCAAGCGCAAGGCCAGAGACAATAGCGATATCATAACCACGAAGTCCGGCAATCAACTTTTCACAGGCTTCTTTTCCATAAGGTGTGTATTTGCGTGAGCCGACAACACAGAGAAGTTTGGTATTTGGACCGGGCAATTTACCTTGAATGTAGAGTTTCTTCGGTGCATCGGGTATTTCTCGAAGCATTTCGGGTATTTCATCGCCGGTGAGTGTGTCCATTTCAAAATCTTTTAGCATCATTGCTGATTTTACCATTTATTGATACTATAATAAATAAGAAAACTGTTAATTAATTACTTTTTTCAATTTAATTTTAAAAATATGTTAGACATAAAATTCATAAGAGACAATAAAGACCTCATCATAGAGGCGGCGAGGAAAAAGCATTTGAAGTTTGATCCTACCGAGCTTCTAAAACTCGACGACAAACGTAAAGAGCTTCTTTCCGCTATTGAGACGAAGAGAGCCGAGCAGAACGCCGTCTCTTTGAGATTACCGCAACTTGCTGATGCTGGCGCAAAAGCCGAGCTTTTATCTGAAATGAAAAAGTTGAAAGAAGGATTACAGAAAGAAGAAGAGCAGTTGAAAGAGATTATGAAAAACTGGCAGGTTCAAATGCTTGCGGTGCCGAATGTCCCGGATGTTTCTGTGCCAGAAGGCAAGGATGAAACAGAAAACGTTGAAGCATGTCTTTGGGGAGAAAAACCAGTATTTGATTTTAAAATAAAAGATCATGCAGAATTGATGCTAAAGCTCGATATGGTTGATTTTGAACGCGGCACAAAAACACACGGGTTTAGAGGATATTTCTTGAAAAATGATGGTGCAAATCTAACTTGGGCTATTTGGAACTATGCCAGAGAGTTCTTTGGTAGTAGATCGTTCAACCCTTTTATCGCTCCGGCGATTGTAAAGAAAGAGCATTTCTATGGCACAGGACATTTACCAAGAGACTCTGAAGATTTATTTAAAACGCAAGATGACGACTTTTTGTCAGGTACCGCCGAAGTCCCTATGATGGCATATCACTCCGGAGAAATCTTGAAAAGTGAAGAATTGCCAAAAAGATATTTAGCTTTTTCACCATGTTATAGAAGGGAGGCGGGAAGCTACAGTAAAGATACTAGAGGCTTGATTCGTGTCCATGAATTTTTCAAGCTTGAGCAGTTAATAATCTGTAAAGCAGATCATGCAGAATCAGCAAAACTCCACGAGGAAATAAACAGAAATTTTGAACAATTCATTGAGTCATTAGGTTTGCCTTACAGAAGATTGCTTATATGTGGGGGTGATTTGGGTCAGAGTAAGGTAAAACAATACGATACGGAAGCTTGGTTCCCATTTGCAAATACCTACAGAGAGCTTTCTAGTGCATCTTATTACCATGATTTTCAGACAAGAAGATTTAATATTAGATATGATGAAGGTGGTAAAAAACTCGTTACGCACTCTCTAAATTGTACTGCGGCTGCAACTCCAAGACTACTTTCATGTATTGTTGAAAACTATCAACAAGCAGATGGCACTATCAAGATTCCTGAAGTGTTGAGAAAATATATGGGCGGGAAGGAATTTATCGGGAAAAAGTAAGAAAGACAAATACAAAAGCCGCGCCCTTCGGGCGCGGCTTTTTTATAATGCTTTTAATTCATCTATGATATATAATATTTACATAAATGCCTTTTAGATCCAACATTGGTTTGTCTTTAAACTCGAAGAGAAGAAAGAATTTCTTCTTTAAACTTCTTTCCTTCCTAGCTTTTCTTTTTGTGCTCTTTATCTTTATTTCAATATGTTCATATTATCCCGATTTCAGGATAAAGGATATTTCTGTAAGCGGAAACTCCACGGTCTCTTCAGAAGAGATAGTAAATATCGTAAAAAATATACTCTCTAAGAAGTATTTATTTGTCTTGAATAGAGACAATCAAATCTTTTTACCAAGATTCGGGATAGAAGAGACTCTGTTGGATAATTTGAAGAAAATAGAAAGTATAAGGGTAGGTATCAGTGGAGTTCAAGGTATAAATATTTATGTGGTGGAGAGATCCGTATTTGCTCTTTGGTGCGATGGCGGAAGTATCACATCTAACGACTGTTATTTTATAGATAAAAACGGAATAATTTTCTCCGATGCGCCGATTTTCTTCGGTAATCCGTTTCCAAAATATCTTGGTGGGCACAGTGGTACAAATATAATCGGAACCAATTTTCTGGATGAGAGAGTTTTTACAGAACTATCTAGTTTATTCAAAGGTATCTATAATTTAAATATAAATCCTGTTGGAGTGTTGTCTCTTCCAGAAGGGGAATATGAAATTTATTTGTTTGATGGAGGTAAAATAAATATAAATGATAAACAAGATTTTAATGTTTCTCTTAGAAATTTGAAAGCGCTTATAGACAGCGGCGATATTAAAACCGACAAGACTTTCCTCTCAAAAATAAAACATATAGACTTACGATATGGAAATAAGGTTCATTACGATTTTAAATGAGAGAGTCTGGATCCACATTTACTGAGAAATTTGGTGGGAGAGCTTTTAATTTTTCTATAAGTTTTGAATTTGGCCATTCACCTTGAGGTATCTTTATAATTCCATTTACGCTATATCTGTTTTTGGCTTGTGGTATAAAAGCTGGGAAGACGTCTATTTCATACGGATCTATTTCTTTTTGGAAATTCTCCACAAAAGGCACCACTTCATTCTTGGCACCAAGTATTGAAATCTTTATAAGATTTGAAAAAGGTGGGTAACGAAGAACCTTTCTGTCTTCCAACTCATCTCTATAAAAATCTACGAGATTTCCTTTGATAGCGTATTCAAAGACTTTCTGTGTTGCATCGCGAGTTTGTATTATGAGTTTTCTGTCAGTGATTGCCCGCATTTTGAGTAGGATGTTTAAGATTCTCTCGTTTATTCTAAAATCCGGAATAGAGAAAAAAGAATCTATAGAAACCACGGCAGAGTTTTCTATCTTTTCTGTAAGATATAGAAGTGCCATCTCTGTACCGATGAGAATACTTTGTGGGGAATTATAAAATTTCTCAGCTGCGATTTCTGCTTTCTTATGTGTTGGTGTCATATCTGAATCAATTCTGACTACTTTAGCATTCGGACACATTTCTTTTAGCTTTTCTTCCACCAATTCTGAGCCGATTCCAAGAGTAGTCAATCGCCAACCACCACAGTTTGAGCATTTTTCTAAAGCGCTTCTTCTTTCTCCGCACTTGTGACACAAAAAGAAATTTTCTGCCGGCGACTTATGAAGAACGTTGTGTGCTCCGCAGGAATTACATTTAACTATATTTCCGCAGTCGGCGCAAAGAGTGGAAGGCGAGAGACCACGACGAGCAGTAAAGATAAACATATGTTCGTTGTTTTCTATACTCTCTTTTATTTTATTTTCAAGTTCTGGGCTAAAGACCTTGAATTCTTTTTTTACTTCGGGCTTGGAGGGGGTGATAGGTTCCGTGTCTTCTTTTTTGTATCGCATATCTACAATCTCTTGAGATGAGGTGGTAAGCGAACGAAATTTAAGAGAGGCTATTTCTACTAGTTCAGCATTTTTATAACGCCAGATTGTTTCTGTTCGCAAAAGCAGATCACCGAAGATTATTTTTGCCCTCATCTTACTTGCAAGTGTTTCGGCGAAATTTCTAATATCAATATATGGTCTGACTTGTGTTTTATATGCGCGGGAATTCTCTTTGTCGAGAATAATCGTGCTTATCTTTGTCTTTGGAATCGAGAGAAAACCACCAGTCGCAACTATGAGAAGAGGATGATCTTCGGCAAGTATTTTGTTTATCGTTTCTAGCATTTCTTTTTTGCCCATGGAGGAGTGGAGGATAAAAGTATACTTTTCTATACCTTTTTGAAGCTTCTCCACCGCTTTCTTAATATCTTGAATTGTCGGCAAACAGAAAAAGACAGAGGAATCTTTGGCAAACTCTTCCCTGATTATACTTTTATAGTGTGCGTATCTGTCTTCGTCATTTGATTGTATGACGAATTTTTCTGCAGAGGTGATATTTGTATCAGTATTTGAGATTTCTTGCGGAACTTTTATTTTCTCGGCATTTTCGAAAATCACTTTCGGTATGATAGAGCTAAGTACCGCTCCAGTGGAACCGGCATAATAATCTGCGACTTTTTGTGAAGCTTCCACAAACTCTTTTGAAAGCAGGTGGAAAGATTTCATCTTTTCAACTTTTCGCAGTGGGAAGGGAGACCTTTTGATTTCACTTTTGATATCTTCAACTTCTCTTACAGAGATGACGAGGGCGGGGATAACTCTTTTCCTCAGGGGGACTTTTACAATAGCACCTACAGAAATATCGCTCCCTGTAAAATACGAAAGAGTCTCTTTTGAAATTCCTCTTGAAATGGGTATAACTTCCAGGGCTCTCATTATTGTTACATAATGACAGATTGGGGCCGATTTTTCAACCCGTCAGAACGAGGTTGAAAAATCGGCCCACCAGAATTCACCCAAAGAAAAACCGCCTACACTCCATTATAAATAAAATAGTATGCAAGACGGTTGTCAGCTTTGATTCCCAATTGCGCTTCCTTTAGACTCTGTTTTTGAGTTTGGGATGGAAGTGCACCCAGCTTGACTTCGGGTATGTTCGGGTTCAGCCCCCAATGACACCCATTCATTGAGGCACCGACTTATCTACTTTATATACTAGCATATCTGATTATTCTTGTCAAACTTGCCTGCAAAAGAAAAGCCCGCGCACAATGCACGGGCAAGGTTGGTCCCCAGGGTGATAGTTATCAGTGTCTAGGTGGATTACAGCTTCTCCCACTTGCGACACATTAAGGATTCGTGGCCAAAAAAGACATACTTGGCACTTGAGATCCAGCACCATCGGAGGTGCCCGTCGCGACAATCTGAATAGCTTTAATCTATCACCCCAGAGGTCTTTGATACTATCATTTTTAATAAAAAAAGCCACCTGCACTTTAATTCTTTACTTTGAAAAAGGTTGATGCTATATTCTAAAATAGAGTAGAAAGGAGCAGAAAATGATAAAGCCGAAATGCGACAAATGTGGCGAGGAACTGCATGCTTACGGTGGTCTAGCTTTTTCTCCACCCCAAACACTGGCGGATGATTCGCCAAGTCGTGAAGTGAAGAAGTATCACATATGTGTCAAATGTTTCGAAAAGTTTTTGGAGTGGCTGACACAGAAGTAAAACACATGACCATCTGTTTATGGACAGACGAGCAACGCGCCGTCTGTCCATTTCTAATCCCTCAACATCTTTATCTTCGCTCCCAAACCATTCAGCCTCTTCACAATGTCTTCATATCCGCGATTTATGCTGTAAACATTTCGCAAAATCGATCTGCCTTTTGCACCAAGCATTCCTATCAAAATAATCGCGGCGGGGCGGAGAGCTGGCGGGCAGATTATTTCTGTCGGTCGCAAATCTGTCTTTCCATTTACATAAAATCTATGCGGGTCGGCGAGAATAGTATCGGCACCGAGCTTGTCTAGCTCCTTGTAGTGAATCGCTCTTTTTTCATAAACCCAATCGTGTATGAGAGTTTGCCCGACGGCTTGTGTGGCGATGACTGCGAAGAAAGGCAGGTTGTCGATATTGAGCCCAGGAAAGGGCCTCGCTTCTATTTTATCGGTAAGTGCTGTGAGTCGGGAAGGGGAAGTGGTGATGTCTACAAGATTCGTCTTACCGTTCAGTGCTTTATAGACTTTTGATAATTTATATTTAAAGCCCATCTTTTTGAGTTTTAGCAATTCTATTTCAAGAAAATCTATCGGGCAGCGTTCTATTTTTATAGAGGAATTTGTGAGTATTGCTGTGGCTATGAAAAACATTGAGTCGATCGGATCTTCGGCGAGGTAGTATGTAATATTTTTATTTATTTCCGATACGCCATGCACAGTGAGGGTGGTCGTACCGATACCTTCTATTTTTACACCAAGCCCTTCCAAGAAAAAGCACAGATCTTGCACCATATAATTGGCGGAGGCGAATTTGATGACGGATTTCCCTGGGATAAGGGCGGCGGTCATTATGGCGTTTTCCGTGACGGTATCTCCACTTTCATAAAGGGCGAATTCTGCGGGCTTAAGTTTACTTGCCGAAATTTCATAACTTTTTGATTTCGCGACTATATTTACACCGAAATTCTCAAGGGCGAAAAAATGCGGGGTGACAGTCCTCGAGCCGAGCTTGCATCCGCCGGATTGTGGTAGGGAAAACTTCTTGAAAAAGTGTGAAAGTGAGCCGATGAGCATAATAATACTTCTGGTTTTCTCGGCGGATTCTTTATTTATCTTTTTGAGATCAATTTTCTTGACCTCGATTTCCAGATCATCTCCAATCCACCTGATAGATACACCGATGCTTTCCAAGATTTCTACCATTCTGTAAACTTCCTCAATTTTTGGCACATTTTTTAAAAGTGTTTTACCTTTGTTTAGTAGGGAAGCGGAGATAATACCCATCGCACCGTTTTTGGATGTTTTTGTAATCACCGAGCCGGAGAGTTTGTGTCCGCCTTCTATTTCAAGATTCATCGCACCTTTCGATATTGTAAAGATTTCTTTATTTAGCGCTTCGCCGATTTTCTCAAGCATTTCTGTGGTTAGATTTTGCTCACCGCTTTCTATGCGGGCGATTACGCTTTGTGTTGTGCCAAGCTTTTCAGCAAAAGCCGATTGTGTGATACCGCGTCTCTCACGAAGCTCGGTGATGAGCTTGCCGATTTCTGATAGCTTGTTTTTCATAAAAATATTATAGCATATATGCTATAAATAAATCAAAACACCTAATTTAATTTTCATTTGCAAAAAGCCCAAAAAGAGCTAGTATATGAATAACTAAACGCATGTCCATTTTCACCAGAAAATTAGGTATAGATTTGGGAACCGCGAATACTCTCGTATTTGTGCCGGGGAAAGGTGTTGTCCTTTTTGAGCCGTCTGTTGTCGCTGTATCTGAACAAGACAATAAAATCCTTGCCGTAGGTGTGAAAGCGAAAAATATGATAGGTAAGACACCGGATAGTATTATTGCATATCGTCCGATGAGAGATGGTGTGATCGCCGACTATCGTGTGACCGAAGCGATGCTTCGATATTTTATAGACAAAGCTCTCGGCAAATGGAATATTTTTAAACCAGAAGTGATGGTCTCTGTGCCGGCTGGTATTACATCTACAGAGAGAAGAGCTGTGGTGGAAGCGGCTATCCGTGCTGGGGCCAAAAATGCTTATGTCGTGAAAGAGCCGATTCTTGCAGCTATCGGCGCAGGTATTCCTATATATGAGCCGATGGGACATATGGTGGTGGATATCGGAGGAGGGACGACAGATGTCGCCGTGATTTCTCTTGGAGGGATTGTCTCTTCAACTTCTGTAAAATGTGCGGGCAATAAAATAGATGCTGCGATTGCTGATTATATTAAAAAAACATTCAACTTGGCGATAGGAGATAAAACTGCAGAAGATATTAAAATAAAAATAGGTAGTGCTGTGCCGGTAGAGGAAGAGCTTTCGCTTATTATAAAAGGAAGAGATTTTCTTACAGGACTTCCTCGCTCGACGGAAATAAAGACCAATGAAATAGTAAAAGCTATCGCCAAAGAACTCAAAGATATGATAAAAGCGATAAAAGATGTATTGCAGGAGACTCCGCCGGAGCTCGCTGCCGATATTATTGATAAAGGGATTATTATGACCGGTGGTTCTTCAATGCTTCGCAATCTCGCCGAGCTTGTTTTCAGACGCACTGGTGTGAAAGCTGTTGTGGCAAAAGATCCTCTTTACTGTGTGGCAAAAGGGACGGGGATTGCGTTAGAACACTTGGATACTTACAAGAAGAGTATTATTTCGAAGAGATAACGAATTCAAGACGGCTCGCTCATCGGGTGCTTTTAAAAACCGCGCATAAAAGCCTGCTGGCTTTTTGCTATGCTCGCGCCGTCGCGCTGTGCAATGCTTTTTAAAAGCACCCGACTCGCTCGCCTAGCCGAAAAATGGCTTTCTAAAGCCGTCTTTCGGCTGTTTAGCTAACAAAATCACCCAAATGCTTGACTTTTATACTCAAGTATGCTATCATACTAGAGTAGTTCTTTGATTTTGACTTTGAGTTTATCGCTTAACTCACAACTTTGGCCTAAAAAGCCAATTAAGCGAATGTTGGTAAGAAGGAGAGAAATATGAAAGAAAATATTATGGCCTGGCTCTGTATGATAATGGCCGTCTTGGTTTGGGTTGTTTTGAGCCCTCTGTTTGCCTTCATTGTTTCGTACGTTTTGGCCGGCATTACAGCATATTTGATTTTTGGTTATAAGATCGCGGCCATGAAGAAAATTCATGGATGTGCGACCATGACAGTCATGGTGATTTTTGGCTACGTTGCATTATGGGCCGCGTTTGATTGTAGAAAAAAACAACTACCACCATTGGTGTAATGACAACTGGTGAAACCGTCCGCAAGCGGAAAGAAAACTAAGCGCTTGCAGAGGCGGTTTTCTTTTACCTAATTTTTATATTATGATGTATCTATGAATCTTTTCACCCAAGGCAAAAATTTACATCACGCATATTGCATTGTCGGCGAGGCGGAGCAGGTGATTTTGGAATTGGAGAAGTTTTTTGAAAAGGAACTTAAATTTTCAATACATAGCAATCCTGATTTTTGGTATGGTGAATATGACACGATGGATACGGAAGATAGTCGCACGCTAAAAGAGCTTCATTACAATCGCCCGACAGTTTCAGATAAAAAGATTTTTGTTTTGCAGGCGAATTTTATTACGGAGAAGGCGCAAAATGCAATGCTCAAGTTTTTTGAAGAGCCAGTCGGTGGCACACACTTTTTTATAATTATTCCTTCAGCAAACGGACTTATTCCGACACTAAGGTCACGCCTTATGATAGTGGAGCATGAAAGTGTCACGGCTTTGAGTAAAATAAATGCAAAAAGCTTTTTAAAAATGTCCGTGGGCGAAAGAATGGATGCAGTGAAAAAGCTTGCTGAAAGTATTTCTGATGAAGAAGAAAGTAAAATTCAGGTTGTTAAATTTTTCAATGCCTTAGAATCTGAAATTGCAAAAAAGGCAAATTTGAAAGACAAAAATACTGTGCGAGTGCTGGAATCTCTAGAAAAAGTGAGACAATACTCTAGCGAGCAATCACCATCTCTCAAAATGCTTATAGAGTATGTGGCACTCACCATACCAAGTTTTTAGGTGCTAGGTTCTAGTTGCTAGTGAAGAAAATACAGTAAAGGTAGGATTGTATTTGCCCGGTCAAGGAAGCAAATTGACTTTTATAACAAATGTTATAATATCTGAATCAGAAGAACTAATGTAATCTGTCTAACTCAAACAGAAGGGGAACATACATGAAAAGCGAGAGTGATAAGCAAGAGCTATATAAAAAACACAGAAGCTTGATTGTGAAGAATCGCAAAATGATCATTCATGATTTGGAGTTGGCGATGTGTCGTGTACTCGAGAAACACAAAAAGCGCATTTCTCAGCAGAAGAAAAGTAGTCTGCTACCAGCGAAGATGTTAGTCATCGTCCTGTGTGAAGCGCACGCTCGTGCAGATGGCGACGTTAAGTGGCAGAACCTAAAGGTCTGCGATCACATGTAGTTCAGTGAATCAAAAAACCTCGGCCGGCTGATTAGTTGGCCGAGTTTTTATTTAGTAGATTTTTTGATATAATACAATAACATAATAAATATATGAATTACGATTTTAAGGTTTTGAAAGAGAAAGCCAAAGGAGTTGAAGAATGGCTAAAGAAAGAATATATGGGCATCAGGACAGGGATTGCTAGCCCAGCGATTTTGGACGGGGTGCAAGTGGAGTCTTACGGCACAAAGATGGCGATCAATCAGGTTGCGGGAATTTCCATTGAAGATGCGAGGGTCATCCGTATTTCCCCTTGGGACAAGTCACAGGCGAAAGCGATTGAGAAGGCGATAATATCAGCAAATCTTGGAGTATCTGTCGCGGTGGATGACAAAGGTGTCAGAGTATTTTTCCCGGAGCTTACATCAGAGAGAAGGGAGATGATTATAAAGACGGCAAAGACTAAGCTTGAGGATGCGAGAAAGACCCTGAGAGGGATAAGAGATGAAGTTTGGAATGATATTCAGGAAAAGGAAAAGAAAGGCGGAATGGGCGAAGATGATAAATTTAGATTTAAGAATGAGATGCAGAAGATTATCGATGAAGGTAGTAAAGCCCTAGAGGTGATTTTGGAGAAGAAGGAGAAAGAGATTAATTCATAAGCAAGGTTGAGGATTTACAATTTGTTGTGCAGAAATTTTTCCCAGCCGAAAAATTTCCTAATCCTCGGCGGCTTGCGATGTGGTATACTTTTGCTCAAAGATTACTTCTCGCAAAATTACACCACATCGCACCAGAAAAGGAGCCTGCGGACACAACAAATTACAAATCCTCAACTTTTTAAAACATGACCATATTACTTTTTTTAATAATTCTTGCGGTTCTCGTCTTTGTCCACGAGCTTGGGCATTTTATCTCTGCGAAGATGTTTGGTATTCGAGTAGATGAATTCGCCATTGGCTTTCCGCCAAAAGTCTTTGGCTGGCAGAGAGGTGAGACAAAATACGCTTTGAACCTTATCCCCTTCGGAGGTTATGTAAAGATATTTGGTGAGGATCCGAACGAAGAATCTATGAAAGGTGCCGATTCTGCCAGAAGCTTTGTAAATGCTTCAAAATGGAAGCAAATTGTAGTCCTCCTATCAGGAATATTTTTAAATATTGTCTTTGCTTGGATTTTGATTTCAATTTCTTTCAATCTTGGAATGCTTACTTCTGTGAGTGATAGTTACGCAAGTAAAATAAAAGACGCAGGTGTGATTATAATCTCTGTCGCCGAAAGATCTCCAGCAGAAAGAGCAGGTCTCAAAGAAGGGGATTTTATTATAAATATTTCTGGAGATAAGCAGAATCTGGCAAACCCTAAGATAGAACAAATTCAGAAAATTATTTCGGAAAGTGTAGCGGCTGTGAATTTAGAGATAAAAAGAGGTGTATCTACGAGTAGTGTGAACATCGTCCCGATTGCAGGGATAACAGAAGGTAAAAAGGCTATAGGTATAGCAATGGATTTTGCGGGGACTCTTAAGCTCGGATTTTTCAGCTCTTTTTGGGAGGGGGTCAAACTTACCATCCTTGAAATAAAAGTCGTCGCTGTCGGTATGTGGAAATTTATTGCCGGGGCTTTCACAGGTGAAAAAGGTTTAATATCGCAAATTTCAGGTCCTGTGGGAATAGCGGGAATGGTGGGACAGGCGAGGAATCTCGGCGCGTCATATCTTCTCGGATTCATTGCTCTTATTTCTATAAACTTGGCCGTATTAAATGCAGTGCCATTTCCGGCGCTTGATGGTGGAAGAGTTTTATTCGTTTTCATAGAAGCAGTCTTCAGAAGGAAAATAAAACCGGCGATAGCCAATTGGGCCAATGGAATCGGTTTTGCACTGCTTATCGGCCTGATGATTTTTATTACTTATAAGGATATTTTGAAGTTGATTCATTAAAAACTCGCTCGGGTTTTGATAAATATTTTCACGGGGTCCTGTCGACCTGCCCCTTTTGAAATGCACGGATATTTTCTTGCTAGAAAATTCCTCGTGCTCGCGCCGTCGCGCTCCCAAGGCATTTCAAAAGGGGCAGGCTCGCCACCCCTAGCAAAGATATTTATAAATCCTCGCTCGCTAACTTACAGAGTCCGCTAGATCGTAGAGAAAGTGGGTGGAGGGAGCTTTCGGCAATGGTGAGAAAATGGCGGGGCTTCGGTCGCTTACAAACGTGTTTAATAAAAAAATACGGCGCGAACTCTTGTTCGCGCCGTCTAATGAGTTGTTCTTCACGACCCATCGATTTCTTCAGTCCTCCCGTCGACCTTGTCCTCATGTTCTTTTATGAAAGGGATTTTGCGGATAAGCCAAGACCCAATCACAGACAAGATGATAAATCCGACCGTGATTATGAGGGCATGTTCTGCTGTGCTCAATTCTGACCATTTCATTTTTTCTCCTTTTTATTCCAGCGTTTGACAAACCTCATCACTGCGTATTCAATACGCAAAGCGAGACCAAATCGTACTGTCACGATGGTGAGGATGCTAACTATCACATAACCCAATATCAGGATAGTAGGAGCTAGCGTTTTCATTTCTTTCTACTCCGTTGCTTTTCCTTGTGAGTTGCCAACATCCACAATACGATCACTACCGCCACTATGACAGCCAGAGTCAAATTGAAATTCATAAATACATCCTTTTTTCTGAGGATGATTCTATCACCACAACTGCAAAAGTCAAGTGTTTTGTTTTGGCTCAAATTAATGTAGTATTTACCATATGAGACAATCAAAGTTGCTAAGTAAGACCCGCAAAGAGGGTCCTAAAGACGAAGTATCAAAAAATGCAAATCTCCTGATTCGTGCCGGATTTATAAATAAAGAAATGGCCGGAGTTTATGACTATCTACCGCTTGGTTTGAAAGTCCTCAACAATATTTGCAATATTATAAGAGATGAACTAAATGCTATAGGTGGTCAGGAATTATTGCTTTCTGCATTGCAAGACAAAGGTTCGTGGGAAAAGACAGGCAGATGGAGCGATGAAGTGATGGGTATCTGGTTTAAGACAAAATTAAACAATGGCACGGAGCTTGGTCTTGGTGCTACACACGAAGAGCCTCTGACAACACTTTTAAAAAACCATATAAGATCGTACAAAGATTTACCAGTTTACCCATATCAAATACAGACGAAGTTTAGGAATGAAGCAAGAGCAAAGAGCGGGATAATGCGAGGCAGAGAATTTCTAATGAAAGACATGTACTCTTTTTCTATCGATGAAAAAGAACATGAAATATTTTATGGTAAGGTTAAAGAAGCTTACGAGAAAATATTTAGTAGACTCGGTATTGGTGATATAACTTATTTTACTTATGCAAAAGGAGGTACATTCAGTAAATATTCACATGAATTTCAAACCCTAACTCCCAATGGCGAGGATACTATTTATTGTTGTGATAAATGCAAAGTTGCTGTAAACAAAGAACTGTCCGATGAGCTCAAGGCTTGCCCAGAATGCGGTAATAAAAAACTGGTAGAAAAAAAATCATCAGAGGTAGGAAA